>JAAUQL010000029.1 GCA_012033595.1 Cyclobacteriaceae bacterium
CTTGAGCTCAGGCACCGCTGGCGGATCTACCAAATACATACCCGTGACCAGGGAAATGCTAAAGTCAATTAAAAAAAACCAGTGTAAGGCAACTGCTTTCGCTGTCTCAATACAATTTGGAACCCGCCGTTTTCAGCAAAGGTGTGCTGATGCTGGGAGGCAGCACCAATCTAAAAAAATGCGTTCCTTTTACGATGCCGACCTGTCGGGAATCACCGCATCCAATATTCCTTTTTGGTTCCAACACTTTTATAAACCAGGCAAGAAGATATCAAAATACGACGATTGGGAGCACAAGCTCGACAAGATTGTAGAACGTGCACCCGAGTGGGATATTGGTTTTGTGGTAGGGGTACCGGCATGGGTTCAAATACTGCTCATCAAAATCATTGCCAGGTACAAACTGAAAAACATCCATGAAATATGGCCAAACCTCGCCGTATTTGTGCATGGCGGTGTTGCAATGGAACCTTATCAAAATAGCTTTAATACGCTGTTGGGGAAAAAAATTGAGTTTATAGAAACCTACCTGGCTTCGGAGGGATTTCTGGCATTTCAGAGCAGGCCTGGCACAAATGCCATGAAGTTGGTGATCAACAATGGCATCTTTTATGAATTTATACCATTTAACGACACCAATTTTGATCAGGATGGAAATCTGAAGGCTGAGGTAGAAACACTGCTTATTGACGAAATTAAAGACAACCAGGAATATGCACTGTTGATCTCGACATGTGCCGGGGCGTGGCGCTACCTCATTGGCGATGTAATTATGTTCACCAATAAATCGCTAAATGAACTGGTGATTACCGGACGTACAAAACACTTTTTGAGTATCTGCGGCGAACACCTTTCGGTAGATAATATGAATAAGGCCATCAGCCGCCTCGAAAAGGATTGCAGCATAGATGTAGTAGAATTTACGGTGACAGGCTTATCGGTAAATTCATCATTTGGGCACCGCTGGTTTCTGGCCTGTGACCGCGACTATGATGAAGGGGAGCTTAAAAATGTGCTTGACCGTCATTTAAGGGCACTAAACGATGATTACAACATTGAAAGAAACCACGCCCTGAAATATATGGAATTGATCAAGGTTCCTACAAATTATTTTTATGAATGGATGAAAAGCATCGGAAAACTCGGGGGACAACACAAGTTTCCAAGAGTATTGAAGGGGGAAAATTATATTAATTGGGAAAATTTCCTGATTCAAAAAGGCCTGCTCCGTCCTGCGATGCTCGCGCAGAAGCAAATAGAAAATACAAGATGATAAAATAAAAAGTCCGATACTTAAAAAAAACCAAACAAGCTCCTGCTGCCATTTCCCGGCGATTGTCAAATGTGAGACGACTTTCGGATATTCAAAATACCATTCAATATTACCGTCTCGGGCTGGGCGATTTCGTTTTCGATATGCCTGAGCAGCAGCTTAGCGGCTATTTCGCCCATTTCGTGGGTCGGCTGTAGTACGCTGGTCAGGGGTGGATCTACCAAAGGTGCAAACGGAGACTCGGTAAAGCCGGTCACGGCTATATCTTCCGGTATCCTTATTCCCATTTCTTTCAGGCCGCGCATAGCGCCAAGGGCCACCATATCGTTGGCACAGGAAAGACCATCAGGAATATTGTCTGATTTCAGTATTTTCTTTGCCATTTGTTCTCCTTCCTCCATCATCAACCCGGTTTCTATAATCCAATCTGGTCGATACGCGATTCTATATTTATCCATCGCCATTTTATACCCCTTTATCCTATTCTTGGCGAGCTGTAAATGTTGATATGCGGAGAGGTGAAAGATTTTTTTTCTTCCGGATAGTATCAGATGTTCTGTAGCAAAAAATGACCATTTGGCATCATCAAAAATTACTTTTGAGGCCGGCAAGGTATCGTTGTACCGGTTGAAGAAAACAATTGGATACCCCTGGTCGATCAGTGATTTATAAAAGTCGATATTGCTTGTTTCTCTCGATAATGAAATAATCAGGCCATCCACCATGTTTTCGACCAGTGTATGTACATTGCTCAGCTCGGTTTGGTAGCTTTCATTAGATTGCATAATCAATACCTGGTAGCCTTTTTTAATGAGCACCTGTTGAATGCCGATGATCACTTCCGGAAAGAACGCATTTACAAACTCAGGCACTACTACCCCGATATTGAAGGTTTTTTGTTGCATCAGCTTTTTGGCAATAGGGTTGGGAAAATAGCCCATCTCCTTCCCTACCCGTAAGATCCGCTCCTTAGTTTCTTTTTTATATCGTTGCGATCGTTGAACGCTTTGGACACTGCCGATATCGAAACGTTTAGTTTTTTGGCGACATCTTTTATACTTACATGCTTCATTGTCATAAGGTTAAAATTAATCATTAAACATAATTATCGAAAGCGCTTTCGTTTTCGAAAACGGTTTCGAAACCGTTTTCGAAAATATTTTTTGTCCTTTTTATCCATTCAAGCAATTGTCAGTTCTATATTTCCTCTATAATCAATCCCAAAATTGTGGCCAACTTAGACATTTGGACTATTTCCTTGTTTTCCCTCGTGGTATTTATTACAGGGATTTCTTTTGCCAAATCTGGCAACAACATGAAATCCTTTTTTGCTGCCGGTGGCTCCGTGCCCTACTGGATAAGCGGGCTTTCGCTCTTTATGAGTTTTTTTTCAGCCGGTACGTTTGTGGTCTGGGGATCTATCGCATATACCGACGGCCTGGTGGCCATTATTATCCAATGGACTATGTGCCTGGCAGGCGTGGTCATTGCGATACTGATAGCGCCAGGCTGGAACAGGACAAAAGCCATGACAGCGGCTCAATTTATCACAGAGCGTCTGGGCTATGATACGCAAAAAGTGTATACCTATCTCTTCTTGTTTATTTCCATCGTTACCACGGGCGCGTTTTTGTATCCCGTGGCCCGTATTGTAGAAGTTTCCACCGGCATTCCTTTGCAACATAGCATCATTGCCCTTGGGCTTATGATCACTATTTACACCACTGTGGGCGGCCTATGGGCCGTAATAGTCACCGATGTATTGCAATTTATCGTGCTAACTGCGGCAGTACTAATTGTAGTGCCGCTGGCACTGGACAAAGTAGGCGGATTTTCCAATTTTTCTGAAATGGCTCCAGAAGGCTTTTTCAGCCTGATCAGCGAAGAATATAATTGGTGGTTTATTGTGGCCATGGTATTTTATCACATAGTGTATATCGGAGGCAACTGGGCCTACGTGCAGCGCTATACTACCGTAGCAACACCACGTGAATCTACAAAAGTAGCTTGGCTTTTCAGTGGCTTGTATTTGATCAGTCCGGTCGTATGGATGCTGCCTCCCATGATCTATCGGGTCATGAACCCTGAGCTATCCGGGTTGGCCGATGAAGGGGCATATTTGCTGATTTGCAAAGATGTATTGCCGGCGGGACTAATGGGGCTGATGCTCGGTGGAATGATTTTCGCCACCTCCAGTTCGGTCAATACCACCATCAATATTTCTGCCGGAGTTTTCACCAATGACATATACGGCAAATTGTGGCCCCACACTTCGCAAAAGACCATAATGCATGTAGCCCGCTTTGCCACTATTGGCTTTGGAATATTAACCATTGTAGTGGCCCTGCTGGTGCCCAACATGGGGGGCATAGTAGAGGTGGTGCTGTCGGTAGCTGCCCTTACAGGGGGAGCCATGTTTTTGCCACCGATATGGGCGCTATTCTCCCGGCACCAGACCGGCGTGAGTATCGTTTCCGCTACATTATTTAGCCTTTCGATCAATATTTTTTTTAAAATGTTTGCCCCACGGTTGTTGGACATTACGCTATCGCGAAGTTCGGAAATGCTGACGGGAGTAGTGGCACCGGCGCTTGTATTGGTCATTTTCGAGCTGTACTACCGCATAAAAACCGAAGAGGTCAAACCCTACCAGCTTTATTTGATGGAGCGCGAAAAACGGATGGAAAAGGAAGGAACGGCAGAAGGTGCCATTGGACAGAGCAATAAACGTGGTATGAAAATAATTGGTACCGGGATCATGGCCATCGGACTGATGGTGATAGGTCTTGGCATATTGGCTGATTTTGCCCATTTGCTCGTCATCAGCATGGGTATAGCCATTTCTTTGGTCGCTGCGATGATTTTCCCATGGCAAAGAAAAATTAACTAGAATGATTAAAGGAAATTTCGAGACAGAGGTTAGAAAAGGGCATCAGGTAAACCTGAGCACAGATTTGTTGGTGGCAGGTGGAGGAATGTCTGGTATTTGCACGGCCATTACTGCGGCTAGGGCGGGTATTCAGGTGGTTTTGGTACAGGATCGACCGGTTTTGGGTGGCAATGCCTCCAGCGAAATACGCTTGTGGATATTAGGTGCTACATCGCACATGGGCAACAATAACAGGTGGGCTCGAGAAGGGGGCGTGATCGACGAGATATTACTCGAAAACCTAAACAGAAACAAAGAAGGCAACACCCTGATACTGGATGCTATCCTGTTGGAAATGGTGGTAAAAGAGCATAACATCACCCTGCTGCTCAACACCGCACTGTATGATGTCTCCAAATCTGACGGCCACAACATCAAATGTGTATCGGCCTTTTGCAGTCAAAACTCCACTACATACATCATCGAAGCACCGTTGTTTTGTGACGCCTCGGGTGATGGAATTATGGCTTTTAAAGCAGGAGCGGCCTTTAGAATGGGCGCTGAAGACAAAGAAGAATTCGGTGAGTTGTTCGCTCCCGATAAGTCGTATGGCGAACTACTGGGTCATACGCTGTATTTCTACAGCAAAGCAGCCGAAGCACCCGTTAAATATGTTCCGCCTGCTTTTGCATTGGCCAATATTACCGAGCTGCCCAAGTACAAACTGCTCAACTCAGGCGACTATGGGTGTCGATTGTGGTGGATAGAATATGGCGGCAACCATGATACCGTACATGACACCGAAAAAATCAAATGGGAATTGTGGAAAATCATTTACGGTGTATGGGATTATATCAAAAACAGTGGGGAGTTTGCGGATGTCGATAAC
Source organism: Cyclobacteriaceae bacterium (assembly GCA_012033595.1). GTDB lineage: Bacteria > Bacteroidota > Bacteroidia > Cytophagales > Cyclobacteriaceae > JAAUQL01. The sequence goes on from JAAUQL010000029.1 coordinate 5,032, forward strand.
CTAACCCTGGAATGGGTGGGAACCATACCCGGCAAGCGTGAAAGCCGCCGGTTTGAAGGTCACTATATGTTGCGCCAGCAAGATGTGGTGGAACAGCGCAAATTTATTGACGCCGTGGCCTTTGGCGGCTGGAGCATCGACCTGCATCCTTCCGATGGTGTATATAGTAAATTGCCAAGTTGCAACCAGTTTCATGCTAAAGGCATATATCAAATCCCCTATCGCTGCTATGTGAGTCGCGATATAAACAACCTTTTTTATGCCGGAAGAATTATAAGTGCTTCCCATATTGCTTTTGGGTCTTCGCGTGTAATGGCCACCTGTGCCCATGGAGGCCAGGCAGTAGGCATGGCCGCTGCACTTTGCCTCAAAAAAAACCTGTCGCCGATAGCATTATTTGAAAATAACAATATGGCCGAACTCCAACAAAGGCTCAATATCTCCGGCCAGAGTATCCCGGGTATAGCTATCGACCAAAAAAATGAAATGGTGGCTTTGGCCGATATCAGTGTTTCAAGTACATACGTGTTGAGGAATTTTCCGGAAAACGGCCCCTGGATGTCTTTAAACAAGTCGATAGCACAAATGCTTCCTGTGCCCAAAGGAGAAAAGATAAGCCTGGAAGTGCTGCTGCTTGCCGACGCAGCTACGGAATTGATTTGCGAATTGAGGACAAGCTCCAAACCAGACAACCACACGCCCGACCTTACCCTGCAACAAAAGAAACTGCCTTTGCGGACGGGAGAACAAAAACTGACGATCGAATTTGATGAAACTTTAGAGGAAGACAAATATGCATTTTTCACTTTCCTGGCCAACAGACATGTAAAAATAAAGGGTACAACCCACCGTGTTACCGGCATATTGAGTGTGTTCAACAAAGAAAACAAAGCCGTTTCAAACAGGGGAAAACAAGTACCGCCTCCGGGTATAGGCATCGACACCTTCGAATTCTGGACACCGGAACGCAGGCCACTTGGGCACAACATCGCCTGCTCCATCCATCCACCCGTTCAGGACTTCAGTTTTGCCAATTTAAACAACGGATACACCAGGCCATACCACAGCAGCAATGCCTGGGTGGCCGATCTCTGCGATACGGCTCCACGCCTGGAATTGAAATGGGAAAAGGCTGTACAAATGAGTGGAATACAATTGCACTTTGATGGAGATTTTGATCATCCGCTCGAATCATCACTTCAGGGGCATCCGGAAGCTATAGTTCCATTTGTTGTAAGGGATTTTAAAGTTTGTAATGAGCACGACGAGGTGCTATATGAAGCAACACAAAACCACCAAACCATCTGCAGAAAAGTATTTGAAAACCCCATATCAACAAACAAACTAAAAATTTACTTGCAGCATCCTTCGGGCGATGTACCTGCTGCATTATTTCATATACACCTGTTTTAATTATCCCATATTATGTTTAACCAAATCACAAAATGATGAAAAAACTACAATTAATGCTCCTCCTAATGTTCATGGGGAGTTTGCTTCAGGCTCAGGAACGGGCCGTCACCGGAACAGTCGTCGATGATGGCGAAGCGCTTCCTGGTGTCAATGTCATTATTCAAGGCACTTCGATTGGTACAGTAACCGATCTGGACGGTCGATTCAACATCATGGCCTCCAGTGACAATGTGCTGGTATTTAGCAGCGTCGGTTTTTTAAAAGAAGAAGTGCTGGTCGGCAACAAATCTGTTATCGAAGTATCTATGACGCCCGACATCACTTCACTCGATGAAATAGTGGTGGTGGGCTATGGAACCCAGAAAAAAGAAAACCTGACCGGTTCGGTAGAGCAGGTAAAGGGTGCGACCTTAACCAAACAACCGGTGTTTCAGGCTTCTCAGGCTCTTACCGGTACTGTACCAGGTGTTACCATTGTGCAAAATAGCGGCCAACCTGGCAGAGACATTGGCACCATCAGAATACGTGGCCTTGGTTCATTGGGCGATGGCTCCAAAAACGACCCCTTGGTGCTGATCGATGGCGTGGAAGGCGATATCAATGGCATAGATGCAGGAGATATTGAGAATATTTCTGTGCTGAAAGATGCAGCCTCCGCAGCCATATATGGCTCAAGAGCGGCCAATGGTGTTATCTTAATTACAACAAAAAGAGCAAAAGAGGGAAGGTTTGTAGTAGGATATAAGAATTACCTGGGATGGCAGGCTGTCACCGACAGGCCCAAATTTCTTGGAGGGCTCGATTTCCTCAAAAATGATGGTACAAGTACCCAGGCAGAGATCGATGACTATGCAGCCAACCTCGGCACAGACCCCGATCGCTACACCGATACAGACTGGGTGGATGAGTTGTTGAGTGAACGAGGTTTTATGCAATACCACCAGCTAAGCGCCACAGGAGGAACCGAAAGGGCGCTCCTGGCTGCTTCCATTTCTTTCCAGGATCAAAATGGCAATATTCCCAATTTCAATTTCAAGCGCTATAATGGCCGCTTTAACTCAGGGCTAAAAATATCTGAAAAAGTAAGTGTCAATTTCGATATCAATTTTAGCCAGGCACTTACCACCGAGCCTTCCGAAGGATTGCAAAACATTACCCGGCAGGCATTCAGGACGCCACCTATCTATTTTGTAAGGCACAGTGATGGATCGTGGGGCGATTCCTGGAACGGGCAAAACCCGGTTGCCTTTGCCAAAGCAGGTGGATTGAACACAGTGGAGGACAATTATTTGCGTACCATCTTAAAAATGGATTACAAACCATTGAAAGGATTGAACATATCACTGATGTATTCTCCCGAATATAAGGATGTATTTAGAAAAAGATTTGTAAGGACTTTTGAAACCATCACTGATTGGGACGTGAAAACCACTCGCACCGTACCCAACAGAAGCTCGTTGGAGCAACGAAATATCCGATCTTTTACCCACAACCTGAATGGAATCGTAAGCTATGATTTTGCCCTGGGCGACCATGATTTCACCGTATTGGGCGGCTACGAAATGATCAAGTACAATTGGGAAGAATTCCGTGCTTTCAGAGACCAGTTTGTATTGCAGGATTACCAGGTACTCAATGCAGGTTCAGAAGAAAATGACAGCAACTATGGCACGGCCACACACAACGCACTGTTATCCTATTTTGGCAGGCTCAACTATGCCTACAAAAACAAATACCTTTTCGAAGCCAATGTACGCAGGGATTTGTCATCAAGATTCGCCGAAGACAACCGGGCATCTGTCTTTCCTTCTTTCTCGGTGGGATGGCGTGTGGCCGAAGAGGATTTTATGGAATCGGTTGGCGTGTTTAGCGATTTGAAATTCCGGGCTTCCTGGGGTCAATTGGGCAATCAGCAGATCGGCAGCGATTTTCCCTATGTTTCTTCCATCAGATTGGGCAGCAACAATTATGTGTTTGGCAATTCAATTTATACGGGAGCCACACAAAACGTACTCGCCAACCAGGCCATCCAATGGGAAACCACCGAGACCACCAATCTTGGTGTAGATGCTTCATTCCTGGACCTCAGGTTGAATTTGACAGCAGAATACTACGTGCGTCAAACCAACGATATACTCCTTCAAATACCCATTCCGCTGAACGTTGGCCTCGATCCGGCAACTCAGAATGCGGCCAATGTCGAAAATCGCGGGTGGGATCTCTCCCTCGCATGGCAGGATGAAATCAATGATTTTAAATATAGCGCCCGGGTGATCGCTTCCAATTTCGAAAACGAAGTGACCAACCTGGCCGGTGTGGGACCTATCATCGACAATAATTCAATCATCGAAGTAGGACATCCTATCAACTCGATTTTTGGAATGGAAACTCAGGGGATATTTCAGTCACAAGACGAAATAAACAGTGCTCCGCCACAGTACGGCACCTTAAAACCCGGCAACATTCGATATAAAGACCAACTGACGGTCGACACTAATGGCGATGGAGTGGGCGATGCAGCTGACGGAATCATCAATGCCGATGACCGGGTGATCATAGGTAACCCCTTTCCGCAGATGAGCTATTCGTTTGACCTTGGCGTGGAGTACAAAGGTTTCGATGTCTCGGTGGCCTTTCAAGGGGTAGGAAAGCGCGATGTCTATATGCAGGCCGATGCAGCCTGGGCACTCTTTAATGCAGGAAAAATACAGGAATGGCATGTTGCCGAATCATGGACTCCGGAGAATACGGGAGCCAAATTTCCGATAGCTGCACCCACCAGCGCTGGCAGCAACGATGCCAGAGCTTCGAGCACCTGGATATTCAACGGGGCATACCTCAGACTCCGCAATATCAATGTCGGCTACGCGCTGCCTGGCAGCTTGTTGGAAAAAGCCCTGATCAGCTACGCAAGGGTTTACTTCTCTGGCCAGAATTTATTCACCTGGGACAATATGCCCGATGGTACCGATCCTTTGGTGCCCAATGGAACCGATGGTGCGTACTATCCAATCGTAACCTCTTACACCTTTGGCTTGGAGCTTAAGTTTTAATGGTCAAACATCAAAAAAAAAGAATATCATGAAAAAATCATATAGAATATTGACGCTTCTTCTGGCCATATTTGCAGGAGGTGCATGCAATCAGGTACTCGACCTGGAATCCCTATCGGAGCCTACGGATGCCACATTTTTCACCAATGCCCAAGAACTCGATCTTGCCATCACCGGTGTGTACAACTCGGTAATCTGGCAAGGTGGCTACAGCTTGCCCATGCAAGTAAATATGGACAACGCTGCTACTGACATCGGCCTGGTAAGGGGCGATTATGCCGGCTTTGAAGAACTTGGCGCCGGGTCGCACAGTGCGTCGACCAATGGATTCAAAAGTGTTTATAGCCATCTTTACCGGGGTATTGGCCGTGCCAACAACCTTTTGCAAAATATGGACAGGGCCAAAGACGTAGTGCCCGAGGCCGAATTCAATGAAATAAAAGGACAGGCGCTGGTATTGAGGGCATATTTCTACCATTACCTTATAGAACTGTTTGGCGATGTGCCTTACACTGAGGAATTGGCCAAATCACCGGCAGATGCGCTTTTGCCCAGGGTATCCAAAGCCACCATTGCCGAAACCATCATGGCAGACCTTGATGCGGCATCTGTTCTATTGCCCGATACACAATCAGACCCCGGCCGAATTACCAAAGGCTTTGCTCAGGGACTCAAGGCGCGGATTGCATTGTACAACGGAAAATACCCTGAAGCTGCAAGCTCGGCAAAAGCCATCATTGACCAGAATATTTTTAAACTGGAATCAAATTATGAAAAGCTGTTCTCCAGAGCGGGGGAATCTTCACAGGAAATTATGTTTGTGATGCCGTTTAAGGAAGGATTTGCCACCACCCAATTTCCTCTGGCTCAGGGTTCCAGAAACCGGGGCGCTTACAGCACCGTGGTGCCCACCCAATCGATGATCGACAGCTACGAAGCAATCGATGGCTTGCCGATAGATGAGTCAGCTATTTATGACCCATCAAAACCATTCGAAAACAGAGACCCACGCCTCAAATCTTCTATCATTACCCCTCAAAGCGTATGGGCAGGACTCATCTTCGAATCGCACAAAGACTCAGTCACCTTTATAAATGCCGACGGCACTCCGGGCGGAGGAAACAAGGATTGCCGTAAAGTATCGTGGCCGGCAGCATTTTGCGGCTATTTGTGGAAAAAATATACCGATGAAGAAGCCCAAAAGATCAACCAGGTGATCAGCGATCAAAATTTCACCCTTATGCGCTTTGCCGAAATATTATTGATATATGCCGAAGCCAAAGTAGAACTGGGAGAAATCGATGCTTCGGTACTTACAGCCATCAACAGGGTTCGGGCACGTGCATATGGGGCTGAGCTTGGCAACACAGCAGCCTATCCCGCTATCACCACCACCGATCAGGAAGCCCTTCGCATTGTGATCAGGCGGGAGAGAAAAGTGGAACTGGCCAATGAAGGATTTCGTTTGTTCGACATCCGCAGATGGCGCATAGCGGATAAAGTGGTGCCGGTCACCCTCTATGGTCGCATTCTCAATACGGCTACTGCCACCATGGTACCCTCTATCGATAGCGATGGCTTCGTGTCCTATTCTGGCGTGGAAAGTCAGTTTGACCTAAACACGGATCAACGATTTCCAAATGCTCAAAACCGCATTTTCACCAACCCGCGAGACTATCTATTGCCTATACCTCAGGCAGAAATAGACACTTATCGTGGTCTGGGCTCCACCATAGAGCAAAACCAGGGCGGTTATTGATTATATTTAATCAGGTCAAGCTGCTGATGACATAGTTCTGCAGCATGACCTGATTAAGTTTAGATTTGCTGGCAGCAAATGTTGACAAAGCCAAAGCACAGACAACAATGAAAAAGTGCGATTGACAAAAAAAAGTTAATTACGGGCATTACGTTAAGCGTTATTGAAAATAATGGTACATAAAATGAAAAATAGCCAATTTATTGGGCAGTTCTTCGCCTTCATGGCTTTAGCATGCTTCTCCTGTATGTCGAGCAATGAAAACACCAGACCTGTGCCACGAGCCGGAGTAGATGAGAGCAGCGCCTATCAGGTTTCGGTAAATGATATGAAGGTATTCACCGCTCATGAGCCATGTTACGGAGATACCATTTTTGCCACAGCGATCTGTGAAATCGATGGAAAATCCACCATTCGCATCAATTTTAAAGAACAAATCAGCAGCTACAGCATCAAGCCAAAAAGCAAAGCCATTGCAGGCTGGTTGGAGCACAATACCCTCACTTTTGAAATAGATAAACCACAAATGCTTTTGGTAGAGATCAATCACGAAAAACCGCTCTTACTGGCCTTGCTTCCCCTAGAACATCACCAACCTGACCCGGAAAGTGCGGATGTGATGTGGTTTGGGCCGGGGATTCATGAACCCGGACCGATATATCCTACTGATGGTCAAACCATATATTTGGCTCCTGGCGCCCTGGTAAAAGGGCGAATCTATGGCGATGGGGTGAAAAATGTAAAAGTGACAGGCAGAGGAATATTGGATGCCCGGGGATACACCAGCAAACCAGATAAAATATGTGCAATAGAATTTAAGAATAGTGATCACATTGCCATAGAGGGTATCGGTCTGCGGGCAGGAGCATGGTGGCAAACCTTGTTTGTAAAGTGCAACGATGTGAGTGTAGGCTGGATGCACCTACTCAGTTTTGGGTTGAATAACGATGGAATCGATATAGATGGGGTCACCGATTTTCGAGCTCACGACTGCTTTATCGGCTGTGGCGATGATGGCTTTGGCTGGCATGCGGTAAATGCTGAAGCCAATGGTGAACCCCCTACTAAAAATTGCCTTGCCGAAAATTGTGTGATTTACAATGTCCATGCCGGCAATGGCCTGCGTGTAGGCGCTTCTATGGAAACCACACTTTTCAGGAATATTGTATTTAAAAATATAGATGTTTTGCACCATGCCAATGCCGGTATTCGCAGCGACCATAGCGATTGGGCTTTATGCGAAGAAATCGTTTTTGAGCACTTTTATATCGAAAAACCAGGCAGACCCATCGAGATTCGCATAGAAAAAACAAGATACAGCAATGACACAGGCTATCGCGATGAACGCGGCCACATCAACGGATTGTATTTTAAATATGTGACCGCCAACGGTGGTGAAGTGGTTTTGGAAGGATATGATGATAATCACCTGATCGAAAATGTGCATTTTATCCAATGCCTGAACGACGGGATACCTCTAGACGATATATCCAAAATCAAAGTAAATAATTTTGTAAAAAACGTGGTTTTTGAATGATAAAAACAAGGGCAATGCTACTGGCATTTTTGATATTTGCATCTTCCGGCCTGCCAGCCATCCAGGAACCATCAAAAGAAACTGCTTTTGAAATTCAGGCTCAAACTGGTGTGCAAATACTGGTAGAATTGCGAAGAAACGATCAGCGCATTCCCGATCATTATACCTCACACATCCTTACCCCGGTGTGCGCAGATAGTCTATGCTATTTGGTAGAAATCGATATCCAATGGGACTTGCTGGGCAACTACCTCGGCTACCAGGTGCCGGCAGATCGCCCTCTTACCAAGTTTGATCATGAGCCATTTAGCGCCGACGATTATGCAAAGCTTCACAAAATCCTCGGAGACAAACATTCATTGCTGGCAGACAACAACGTAGCGGATCTCATCGACCACCAAACGCAATTGGTTTCCAGTCAGGTAGATGCGATAACAGGTGCCACCAAAAAATCAGTTGAAAGAGCCATTGTTGGCGGTGCAGTGTATAGTACCTTCACGCTCTGGCACATCGTAAATGGGGAAATCAGGCAAAAAACCTTGACCCATACCAAAAACTTGCTGAACGACGAGCTTTTAAAATCCTTTCTGAATTCGACGCACTACCCTTACCATTACTTCGCGATAGATGCACTTTCACCGGACTTATTCGTCAGCTACATGCCAGAAGTACTTGGGCTTATCGGGCACAACAATGTTTTTATTGCGCGATATGCGCTTGGCAAGCTTCCACCATCAGTTTGGGAAGGAGCCCTTTGGCAAGGGGAATTGATTGGCCTTTATCATCGATTGGATTACAAATCTCAAAGCCTGTTGCTGGACAAACTGGCGATGGTGGGGGTCAGCAGTGCCAGCATGGATACCCTCGCAACCCAGCTTGATAAGATGAGTGCCGATCAGCTGGAAAAAATGCAGCTTTTGTTGATGAACAATAAGAACGAAGTATCCCGCCATACCCTCAACCAGATCATTGCATTGGCTAAAAGCGACAATGAAACAGGTGCCCTGCGCGCTCAAGGCATGCTAAAGGCCATAGGACAGCAAGCAATACTGCAAGAGCATATACTTAAATAATCTGCCAAATAGATAAACTTAAACCCTGATATGATGAAAAAGGCCCTTATTATTACCATTTCGATATTGCTGATGGCAGGCTTTAGCTTTGCCGGGCACACGATTTTCGTTGAAGCCGAGTCATTTGGGCAAAAAGGAGGATGGGTCATCGACCAACAATCATTTGATGTGATGAAATCTTCTTACCTGCTGGCACATGGCATGGGCAGGCCGTTGGCCGATGCCTCCACCACCATCGATATTCCTGCAAAAGGAACTTACTGTATTTGGATCCGGACTAAAGACTGGGCACCATTCCCAAAAGGGCCGGGGCAATTTCAGGTGCTTGTTGATGGCAAGCCCATCGACAAGGTCTTTGGCGCCGATGGCTCTGCCACTTGGAGCTGGTATGCGGGAGGGGTGCTGGCATTGGATCGGGGCAAGGTAACCCTGGCACTTAAAGACCTAAGCGGTTTCGATGGCCGTTGCGATGCCATAGTTTTGAGCAGTGATCCACAGTTTGTACCACCCAACACATTGGATGAGCTTACGGCTTTTCGCAAAAAAATGCTTGGCCTTGGCGAATATCCGGAAGCGGCAGGCCATTTTGATCTGGTGGTAGTGGGTGGCGGCATGGCTGGCACCTGTATGGCCATTTCGGCAGCACGAAAGGGACTAAAGGTGGCATTGATACAAAACAGACCGGTATTGGGTGGCAACAACAGTTCGGAGATCAGAGTACACCTGATGGGTAACCTGGACAAAAACCACTACCCCACCCTGGGCAGAATAGTGCGCGAGCTCGACAACGGCGATCCGGGAAATGGCAACCCCGATGCCAAAGCCTATGGCGACCAGCGCAAACTTGAAGTGGTAGCGGCAGAGCAAAATATCTCCTTATTTTTGAATACCCATATCTACCAAGTGGAGAAAGAAGGTGATATGATAGTGGCCGCAGTTGGCCGGCATATCGAAACCAACCGGGAACTGCGGTTTGAGGGCGCGTATTTTGCCGACTGCACCGGCGATGGCACACTGGGCTACCTCGCCGGCGCCGACTACCGCATGGGGCGTGAAAGTCGCAATGAAACCGGCGAATCTTATGCACCAGTAGTGGAAGACGATTTTACGCTGGGCACCTCCAATCTGTGGGCATCATTGCCCACCGACACTGTTTCCAGCTTCCCTCCTACTCCATGGGCCATTCAGTTTTCCGACGAATACCACATCGATGATCATAAGGCCGATTGGCAATGGGAGACTGGTTTTGGCAATTTCAATACCATCACCCAGGCAGAGGAGATTCGCGACCACAACCTAAGGGCCATTTATGGCAATTGGTCTTATTTGAAAAACAACAAAAAAGAAAAATACGATAAATATGCCCTCGCCTGGGTAGCATATATCGGGGGAAAACGAGAGTCGCGCCGGCTACTGGGTGACCACATCCTTACCCAGATGGACATTGAGGAAGGTAAACAATATACTGACGGCTGCGTGACCGCCACCTGGACAATAGACCTGCATTTTCCCGAAGCCGAAAATTCAAAATACTTTGAAGGTGAGGAATTTTTTGCCTCCACCAAACACATCAAAGTACAGCCATATACCATCCCGTATCGCTGTCTGTACTCGCGCAACGTCAACAACCTGTTTATGGCCGGACGCGACATCAGTACTACCCATGTGGCCTTTGGCAGCACCCGCGTTATGCGCACTTGCGGCATGATGGGCGAAGCGGTAGGCTATGCGGCCTTACTGGCCAAAAAATACAACACCAGCCCCAGAGGTGTGTATGAACAGCACCTGCACGAGTTCAGACAAATGCTCGGAGGCAATACCCTGGAAATGCTCCCTGAAGAAATAGATATGGAAATTATAAACAAAAAACCATGAGCATGAAAGCATTTTTACTGGAGATGATGGGTCTTGTGGTCATGTTGCCATTGTTGTCAGCCTGTAAAAAAGACCAGGCCGAAAATGCGGAAAGCCTCCAAAAACCCAATATCATCGTAGTACTGGCCGACGACATGGGCTACTCAGACCTTGGATGTACCGGATCGGAAATCGCCACCCCAAACCTGGATCGGCTGGCACAAAACGGCCTATTGTTTACCCACGCCTACAATGCATCGCGTTGTTGCCCCAGTCGTGCCAGCTTGCTTACCAGACTTTATCAGCACCGGGCAGGGATTGGTTTTATGAATGGTGATATGGGTCTGCCCCAATACCAGGGATACCTCAACGACAAATGTGTGACCATCGCCGAGGTATTGCAGCAAAGCGGCTACCGCACCTTGATGTCCGGAAAGTGGCATGTAGGCGACAAGCCAGAGCAATGGCCATCAAATCGGGGTTTTGACCAGTTTTATGGTATTCCTGCCGGTGGTGGTCTGTACTTTTATCCATCAAAATTTGTCAACAGACCCATCTATCGCAATGGCGAGGCCGTCGTACCAGATTCGGGCTCCTTTTATTCAACTGATAATTTCACCGATGAGGCCATCGATTTTATAGACAAGGCTAAAGAAACCAACCAGCCTTTTTTCCTATATCTGGCCTATATAGCTCCGCACTTTCCCCTACAGGCTTTGCCCGAGGATATACGCAAATACCAGGGCAGGTATGACCAAGGCTATGCAGCAACTCGTGACAAACGACTTGCTCGCCAAAAAGAACTTAATATCGTGGACAGAGATGTCGTTTTATCCCCGGAGGATTTTCCCGATTGGGAACAGGTGGAGGATAAGGCTAAGGAAATCAGAAAAATGGAAGTTTATGCCGCTCAGGTCGATCGTTTAGATCAAAATATAGGCAAATTGATTGACTTTCTTCGGCATTCGGGACAGTTGGAAAATACGGTAATCTTTTTCCTTTCAGACAATGGCGCCAGTGCAGAAACATTTGAGCGGGCTCCCGAAGCGGAAATTGGCACGGCACATTCATTTACATCATATGGTCAACACTGGGCAAATGTAAGCAATACGCCATATCGCATGTACAAAAGCATGGAACATGAGGGAGGCATCATCACCCCTTTGATCGTGTACTGGCCCAAAGGTATAGCACAAATCGGCAAACTGATCGATACACCGGTGCATATTACCGATATCATGCCTACCTGTCTGGAGCTGGCCAATGCCAGATATCCTGAACAATTCAACGCAAAAGACATCCTTCCATGTGATGGGAACAGCATTTTACCCCTTTTCCATTCGCCGAATACTGTGTCCAATAGGCATTTTTTTTGGGAACATATGGGCAACGGAGCTGTCAGAGTGGGCCATATGAAGTTGGTGCGCAGGCACCACCAACCCTGGGAATTGTATGACCTTGGTGCTGATGCTACCGAAACGTACGATTTGTCAGGTCAGCATCCGCAGCAAGCCGAAGAATTGCAACAACGATGGCAAAAGTGGGCCGATGAACTCGGCGTGCAACCCTGGCCGATCACAGACAATAAAAAAGTTGAATAATCTAAACTCTATATGATGAAATCCTTTCGCAACCTACACTTCTTACTATTTTTTACAATGGTTTTTTGCCCTATGGCTGTGGCGCAGTCCGGCGTTACCAGCCTCAATGGCACCTGGAACTTTGCCCTTGATCCAACTCAATCGGGAGAGTCACTAGGATGGCCTAAGCCCTGGTCTCATAGCGAAAGCGATACAAATGCGTATGGCAATGGTTGGGATATCGTCCAGGTTCCTCATTGCTATTCTATCGACCAACGATACGAGGGCTACATCGGCAAAGTTTGGTACCGAAAAATGTTTAAATATGAAGGAGACATCCGCGACAAGCATCTTCGAATCCGATTTGAAGCAGTTTTTTACAAATGTCGCATCTGGCTCAATGGCCTGCTGGTGGGTTACCACGAAGGCGGATATACCCCTTTTGAATTCGACTTGGTGTCACAGCTTCAAAAAGGAAACAACTACCTGGCCATCGAAGTAGACAATAGTTGGGATCACACCACCGTGCCCGGCGCCAGGTTGGGAAACTATCCGAGTGATTTGCTTTATCCCTGGTGGGAATACGGGGGAATCACCAGAGATGTAAAGCTGATAGAAACAGCCAGAGTATATGTGGTCAAACAAAAGATCGAAGCAATACCCGACCTGAAAAAAGGTACCGCCGTGGTGAACGTAAAAACCTGGATACGCAATACCGGAAACGCTCGAGCCACTGTGGACTGTCGATTGAGCCTAGAACAAAATGGCTCACCTATTTCGCCAGATAAAAAAAACAGTGACATCACAAAGTCGGCGCAAGTACCGCCAGCCGCTATGCTGGTACTTGAGCAAATGCTTTCCCTACCGGCAGAGCAGGTTTCACTGTGGCATTTCGAACACCCCGCCTTATATTTACTCAGCACCTCCCTGTCTGGCGACAATGCGCCGCATATCGAGCGCTTTGGTATCCGCAAGGTGGAATCGCGCCACGGCAAATTGATGCTCAACGGGCAGGCCATTCGCGTGGGTGGAGCCAATCGCCATGCCGACCACCCACTTTATGGATCTGCCGACAATGAAGCATTGGCCAAATTAGATATGAATATTATAAAAAATGCCAATATGAATTTTGCCCGCCTCAACCATACGCCCACTTCTACCGCATTTATGGATTGGTGCGACGAGCATGGTTTTATGGTGATCTCCGAACCCGGCAACTGGCAAATATCACCACAGCAAATGTCTGATCCGGTGATTCGCGGCAAATTCATCAGCCAAATGACCGAGTTGATAGAGCGGGACTGGAATCGCCCAAGCGTGGTTGCCTGGAGCATGGGCAATGAATATGCCTCCTGGACGGTGGAGGGCGATGCCTGGACAGCCGAAATGACTTCGATAGCCAAAAGCCTGGACAATACCCGGCTTATTACCTTTGTTTCGATAGGCGGAGCTGGTACAAAAGAAAACCTGGAGGTGGCGCACGATAGCTTTAGGTATTGCGATTTTCTGTGCATCAACACCTACGGCTCGGCAAAAGGTGCCTCAAACCTATTAGAAAACCTCCATGCAAAGTATCCCGACAAAGCAGTATTTATTGCAGAATTTGGTCAGCGTGCAGATCAACATTCCGAAGAGGAACGGATCGCCTACTTTACAGAAATGATGAAGATGGTTCGCCAAAAGGAATATGTAATCGGCACGTCGTGGTGGTCGTACAACGACTATCGCAGCCGGTACCCGGGTACCCATGTCAACGGTTATCGCCCATGGGGATTGGTAAGCCCAGACCGGGAACCGCGAGGTCTTTTACAAGTCATGAAACAGGAATATGCCCCCATGCAGATGACCTTGCATAAAAGCGACAAAGAAGGACGGGTGAAGGTGAATATACTTGCGCGGGAAGACTATCCCTCGTACACGTTGAGCGGCTACACCCTCAGAATGAGCGATGCGAATGGCACTGAAATTAAACAAATTGAGCTAAAGACTTTGGCGCCAGGTGAAACGATTGACCTGGAATTGGACGAAATAAAGAAAGGAACGGTGTTTAGCATTATTTCACCTACCACTTTTAATGTCCTCGAAGAAACATGGTAATGATTAATACATGCCAGAAAAAACAACCCATTTAACACTCACTTTTAGGGAAGTAGAGCGTGACCGTATTGTCTGGCCTGGCAGCAAAGCACAAATACAACCAAAAAGCCAAATGCTAAAAAACCGCATGGATTTTGAATTTTCAGATATTGGCATGTATTTGAGCATTGTCGCTAGAAGTTTGTGATTTTTGAATTTTCATATGAGAAGATTTCCACTGGTTTAGCGTAAATGCATACAACCAGCGACTCAAAATAGTATGGCATGGACTATCCAACATTGCCAACACCATTGCGATTTATTTCCAGCAGCAAAAGCGGAATTGTTCCTCTTTTTTTTAGATTTAAAATCCAATATCGTTTAGTTATGATTTTTCGACCCTGTGCGACCGCGGATGGGGTCGAATGTCTATAAAAAACATTGTTTGCTATAGACATATGACTCCTTCGGAGTCATACCCATTTCGCTAACTAAACGACATTGATTTAAAATCTGGATTTTATTACTGTAAACACCTATGGGAATTATATGCAAGCGTTGGTATTATTTGTCTATGGTTTTATTTTTTGTTTTTTCGTGTAAACGAAGTGAAAAACCCGCCTGGCAGGTAGCTGAAAACTGGCCCATTTATCTTGGAGACAAACACAACACGCATCGATCTTCCCTCGCGCAAATTAATAAGGAAAATGTACATAATCTCCAGCCTGCCTGGACATATAAAACCGGTGATAGCGATGCCAACTCCCAAATGCAATGTAATCCCATTATCATAGACGGCACCATGTATGGCTCTACGCCAAAGCTCAAGATATTCGCACTCGATGCGGCCACCGGCCAACAAAAGTGGATATTTGATCCGGCAGTGGCCACCGATTTTTCATTTAATGTGAACCGCGGGGTAAGCTACTGGGAAGATGGCGACGACAAACGCATCTTGTTTACTGCCGGCCCCTACCTTTTCGCGCTCAATGCGCACACAGGATATCCCATCCAAACTTTTGGTATTTTCGGCAAAGCCTCCCTCAAATCCAAGCTTGGTGAATGGGCTCAATCTCTCTATGTGGTATCGACTACCCCTGGCATTGTTTTCGAAGATTTGCTTATACTGGGCTCCCGTGTTTCTGAAGGCGCCTTGGCTGCTCCCGGGTACATTCGCGCTTATAATATCAGGTCTGGCGAAGTGGCCTGGACATTCAGAACCATACCAAAGCCAGGGGAATATGGCTACGATACCTGGCCCAAAGATGCTTATAAATCCATCGGAGGGGTGAACGCCTGGGCGGGTTTTGCGCTGGACGAAGCCAGGGGAATAGTATATGTGCCTACCGGATCTGCTTCTTACGATTTCTATGGCGGCAACCGAATAGGAGCTAACCTTTTTGCCAACTGTCTGGTAGCCCTCAATGCCAATACCGGCGAAAGGATCTGGCATTATCAAACAGTGCACCACGACCTTTGGGATCGGGACTTGCCCGCTCCGCCAAACTTAATATCCATAGAAAAAAACGGCCAAAAGATCGATGCTGTGGCTCAAATCACAAAGAGCGGATTTGTGTTTGTCTTCGACCGTGAAACAGGGGAGCCGCTGTTTCCGATAGAGGAGCTGGCGGTGCAGCCCACGGATCTGGAAGGAGAAGAAAGCTGGCCTACGCAGCCATTCCCGGTAAAGCCACCACCTTTTGCAGGGCAGTCGCTCACGGCAGAGCATATTACAGACCTCAGCAAAGAATCGCATGATTATATTGCAGGTATACTGCCAAATGTAAAGACGGGGGAACAGTTTATTCCTCCCAGCAGGCAGGGAACAGTGATTTATCCGGGATTTGACGGTGGAGGAGAATGGGGCGGGGCGGCGTATGACCTGACCTCAGGCATGCTTTATGTCAATGCCAACGAAATGGCTTGGGTTCTCACCATGATCAAGCTCCAAACCGGAAGCTCCGCTAAACCTATGACGCTGGGCGAATCTACCTATTTGGCTAACTGTGCCATGTGCCACGGACAAGATATGCTGGGAGACAAAACAGGTACCTATCCCTCATTGCGCGGGGTAACCCAAAAATATCGTGAAGACGAATTACGCAACATTGTAGAAAATGGCAAGAACTTTATGCCGGGTTGGAAACATCTGGGAGACAACAGAATACAAGCCGTAATTGATTTCGTCAATGGTAAACAGGAGCCAGCCGACGCGCACAGCATCGGCCTGGAAGACAATGAGGGGATCATACCCTATACCCATACAGGCTACAACCGCCTTCTCGATCCATATGGCTACCCGGCCATGAAACCACCCTGGGGCACACTGACAGCCATAGATCTGAACCAGGGCGAAATCAGATGGCAGGTGCCCCTGGGCGAATTTGAGGAGCTTACTGCCAAAGGAATACCAAAGACCGGTACCGAAAACTATGGTGGTCCGGCGATCACCGCTGGCGGACTTTTATTTATTGGCGCATCCAAAGACGAATATTTTAGGGCTTTCGATCTCTCCAGCGGTGCTGAGCTGTGGAAGTATAAACTTCCGGCAGGAGGATACGCCACGCCTGCCAGCTATGCCGTCGAAGGAAAACAGTATATTGTGATAGCATGCGGTGGTGGAAAAATGGGCACCAAAAGCGGAGACAGCTATATTTCCTTTTGCTTGCCGTAAGTCCCGGAAATAAAAAAAAGCCCAGACACGACGCCTGAGCTTTAATTCCTACCAGTAGCGAGGACGAGAGTTGAACTCGTGACCTCAGGGTTATGAATCCTGCGCTCTAACCGACTGAGCTACCTCGCCATTTTTTGGGAGTGCAAACATACAAATATCATTTTTAAACACAAATTCATTACCCAAAAGAATTTTGTAAGTAATTAGAATTATTCTATATTGAAATCATTAAAAAACATTTTTTATGGAGAAGACAAAATTTGCTTTTGAATATGAGATAAACGCATCCAAAAAAATGCTTTATCCATACTTCACAACAGCTAGTGGTCTCGCACAGTGGTTTGCAGACGATGTGAATGTAGATGAAGACAATATTTATAATTTTATATGGGAAGGCGAAGACCATAAAGCCAAAATGGTAAGCCATAGAACTAATTCTTCGGCCAGGTTCATTTTTTTGGAATCGGACAAGACAGAAGGAGCAGATCCCGATTGGGTAGAGTTCAGGATTGAGTTGAATGAAATGACACAGACTACTTTTATCAGAATTCATGAATATACCGAAATAGAAGACGCAGAAGAACAGGCTGAAGTATGGGAAGGCCTGTTGCTTACGCTAAAAGAAACTGTCGGAGGTTGAATTATTTTTCTTTTAGAATAATAATTTTGTGTTTGATAGGTTGACTTGCTATAGGACTATTTAATGAAGAAAATCGACAAACTTATAATCGGGTCATTTTTGGGCCCGTTTTTTCTTACCTTTTTCGTTGTCATTTTTATACTGCTCTCGCAGTTCATGCTCAAGTACCTTGATGAAATCGTAGGCAAAGACCTCGATACCACCGTCATCATGCAGCTCATCTTTTATTTCAGCATTTTCATGACACCCAATGCCTTTCCGCTTGCGGTGTTGCTTTCCTCATTGATGACATTTGGCAACCTGGGCGAGCATTTCGAACTCACTGCACTCAAGAGTTCGGGAATTTCACTCATCAGGGTGATGGTGCCCATATTCGTTTTTTCCATTGCCCTTACAGGAGCTGCTTACTATTCCAATAATTTTATCGTGCCAAAAGCCAACCTCAAAGCATTTAGCCTGCTGTACGATGTAAAGCAAATGAAGCCCTCTATGGAGTTGAAAGAAGGGACATTCTATAATGGAATCGAAAATTATAGTATTAAAGTAGGTGAAAAATATCCGGACGGAAAATCGCTCAAAGACCTGGTAATTTACGATCATACCAGCGGACAGGGCAACAAGCACATCACGCTGGCAGATTCGGGAAGGATGTACAATATCCTTAATGACCGATACCTGGTGCTCGAACTGTTCAATGGCTATACCTACCGCGAACAAACCAATACCCGTAGAAAACAGATCTCACAACCTATGCCCGACCCCCTGGTACGAAACAAATTCGAATCTCAAAAGGTGGTATTTAGCCTGGCCTCCTTCGATATGAAACGCACAAAAGAAGAACTGTTTTCCAGCAACAGGTTGATGAAAAACTCTACCCAATTAAAAGCCGATGTCGATTCGATGAAAACGGAATTTGTGGACAAAACCGAAGAAGTAAAAGAACATAGTTTTCAATTTTTCGATTTTCACCTTCAGGATATTGTCAAGGTGTACAAGGAGCAGGCTCGTAAACGGGAAGAACTGGCACGCCGTCGCGACGAAGAAAAAATGAGGGGAATATATGCCGGAGATTCTTCTTATCAACAATACGACGATGAAGCTGAGGAATATATGGAGCAATATGCGCAAGACTCCAGCGCAACACTCAAAGACACGGCAGCAGCTATAAAAGATTTTATTCCCCTTGACACCGCCGGAGTGATTGTGAGCAAGGATGAGCAAATGGAAAATACCATTAGCAGGTTTCAAACCAAAGCTCGGGCAGGATTGCCAGGGCATCTCAAATTGGAAAACACCCGAAAAAAAGACCGCCTTAATACCAAGGATGGCCCGCCTGCAGATACCTCGAATGTGTCACAAAGTGATTCGGTACAAGCCATGGCTACTTTTGCAGAGCATATCCGCGTGGCAGATAGTGTAATGAGCAGCCCGGACGTAGTGAAAACCGCCTATAACAGGGCCCTACCCACGTGCGTTACGTGAAAAACAACATGATGATGCGCAATAGCCAACTGGACACCCTCAAAACCGAAATTAACAAATACCAGCTCGAACAGTACAAAAAGCTGTCTTATGCCATCACCATCCTGATCATGTTCTTCATTGGCGCTCCTCTGGGAGCCATTATCAAACGCGGTGGCCTTGGCGTGCCGGTGCTGATATCGCTTTCTTTTTTTATTTTGTTCTATGTCATTTCTATGATCTGCGAAAAATGGACAAGAACCGACGTGATGGATCCTTTGCTGGCCGCATGGATGGCCAACATAATATTGTTCCCCGCAGGATTGTTTTTTATGAAACAAGCTAGAAACGATGCCAGGCTATTCGAGACAGATTTTTATAGCGTTGTATTCGCTAAAATTAAAGCTTATTTCATTTCACTCTCGCTGATGGTGCGAAAGAGGCCCGACAGATAATTGTGTCAATGCGCATATGTACCTGGTTAGTAGATGTGGGCAGGGAATACGTTGGGTTTGCTTATAATCGTAAAATTGGTCACATGTCCGAATGCTCATTCAAAAAAAAACGGCGCAAAAAAGTAAAAATCCTGGTTGAATGACCCGAAAACATGATGATAGGAGTTATTCAACAGGTTTTACTTATGCCTTCCGGCTAATACCTGTATCACTTCTTCCAGCTTTACATTTTTTGCTTCGAGCAAAACCAATAAATGGAACAGCAAATCGGCTGCTTCATTTTTGAATAAATGATCGTTGCTGTCTTTGGCCTCTATCACAATTTCCACAGCCTCCTCTCCTACTTTTTGCGCGATCTTGTTTATGCCTTTGTCGAAAAGTGATTTGGTGTAGGACTTATCGGCAGAACTGTTTTTTCTCTCTACGATGATATCTTGCAGGTAATGTAAAAACCGGGCATTAGGCTGATTTTGCTCATTGAAACAGGTGTCTGATCCGGTATGGCAGGTCGGGCCCATTGGTTGGGCTTTGATCAGCAAAGTGTCTTGGTCGCAATCGGAAATCATGTCTTTCACCATTAAAAAATTGCCCGAAGTCTCTCCTTTAGTCCAGAGCCTTTTTTTGGTTCGGCTGTAAAAGGTCACCTTACCTTCCGCCTGTGTTTTTTCGAGTGCTTCTTCGTTCATATAACCCAACATCAGCACATTGCCTGTTGACCAATCCTGGATAATAGCCGGAACGAGTCCGTCCCCTTTTTCAAAATTCAAATTCATTTTCTATAATTCAGTTCTCATGGGTATTCCCCGTCCTTTTAGATAATTTTTCAGCGAAGGTATGGGTATTTCTTTAAAGTGAAAAATACTGGCCGCTAATGCGGCATCGGCAGCACCTGCTGTAAAGACATCGTAAAAATGCTCCATCGTGCCGGCACCACCGGATGCAATGACCGGAATATTCAATTTTCTCGAAATTTTGGCAGTCAAAGCGCTGGCAAATCCGGTCTTTACGCCATCGTGATCCATGGAGGTGAGCAGTATTTCGCCTGCACCACGCTCCTGCGCTTCATAGGCCCACGCTTCGGTCACAATCTCCGTCGGGGTACGCCCACCATGGGTATGCACCATATTGCGTTGGCCGTAATCTTTGGTGTCGATGGCCACTACGACGCACTGGCTGCCAAACTGCAAGGCCAGTTCATCTATCAGTTCGGGTCGGCGCACAGCAGAAGAGTTGATGGATATTTTGTCTGCACCGGCGTTGAGCAAGGCGCTCACGTCTTGTACTGAGCTGATGCCCCCACCCACAGTAAAAGGAATATTGATCTCGCGGGCCACATTTCGGACCAGATCGACCAGTGTCTTGCGCGCCTCGACCGTGGCTGTAATGTCCAGAAAGACCAGTTCGTCGGCACCCTGTTGTGCATAGATCGCACCCTGCTCCACGGCATCTCCTGCATCGCGCAGCTCTACAAAATTTACACCTTTTACCGTCCTGCCGTCCTTTATGTCCAGGCAGGGTATAATTCGTTTTGTCAACATATTAAATAAAATCAGACATTTTGTTTTTGAAAAAATAAGGAGTGTCCTCAGAGCGTAAACGAACTAACCAATTGATAGCCCCTCTGATTTGCCAATTTGGTATTGGCAAAACTTCAATTATGGTGTCCATCTTCTAGACAAAATCCATTAAGGATCTTCTCACTCAACTATATCTTATTTCCCCAGCGCCCAGCACCTAGCCTCTGCAAAACTGCTCCACTTCTTCCAGGCTTATTCTATTTTCATAAATGGCCTTGCCTACGATTACCCCATAAAGTGGCAATTTGTCCAGTTCGTAAATGTCGTCCATCGAAGCTACACCGCCACTGGCGATGATCTCAAGGCGAGGAAAGGCAATCGCCATATCAGTGTAAAGATCCACAGCAGGCCCTGCAAGCACACCATCTTTGCTCACATCAGTGGTGATCACGTAGCGGATTCCTTTGGCCTGGTATTTCTCCAGAAAGTCATCCAAAGTCCATGAACTTCCTTCCTGCCATCCGCTGATGGCGATTTTCCCTTCGAGCACATCGGCCCCGAGTATAATTTTTTCGGATCCAAATTTTTCCAACCAGGTCTCAAAAAGCTCAGGGTTCTTAACAGCAATGCTGCCGCCTGTCACCTGATGGGCTCCCGAGTCGAAGGCCAGTTGGATATCTTCATCGGATTGCACTCCGCCGCCAAAGTCGATCTGTAAACTGGTATTTTTAGCTATATCTTCCAGCACTTTGTGGTTTTGGATTTTTTTCAGCTTTGCCCCATCCAGATCTACCAGGTGCAGGCGCGTGATACCGGCACCTTCAAACATTTTGGCCACTTCCAGTGGATCTTCATTGTATATTTTCTTTTGTTGATAGTCGCCTTTAGTCAGACGCACCGCTTTGCCATCGATAATGTCTATGGCCGGAATAATGATCATACTTTATAAATTCAAAAAGTTCTCTAAAATCTTTTGCCCCACCTGTCCGCTTTTCTCCGGGTGCCCCTGAATGGCGTAAAAATTATCCCGGTGAAGTGCCGCACTGAATTGATTGATATAGTCCGACTTGGCGATGGTTTCCGTACCCAATTCGCAATAAAAGCTATGCACAAAATATATAAATGCCTCATCGGGTAATCCCTGAAACAATGGACCCGTAGTATCAAAAAGCTTGTTCCAGCCCATGTGTGGTACTTTTAGCGCCCCTTCAAAGCGCTTCACACGCAGGTCAAATATGCCAAGGCACGCTGTATTATTTTCCTCTGAATGCGCACACATCAGTTGTTGCCCCAGGCAAATGCCCAGAAACGGCTGTTTGAGACCGACAATCAGCTTGTCGAGCTGCCGCGCCTTCAGATATTCCATGGCCGTACTCGCTTCGCCCACTCCGGGGAAAATAACCTTATCGGCCTTTTTGATGGTTTCGGGATCGTCGCTGACCACCGGCTCCACGCCAAGGCGATTGAGTGTATTGGTGACTGAAACCACATTGCCGGCGTTGTATTTTATAATGACGATGTTCATGTATAGTAACTGATTTGAATCAAAGGGAATAACATTTGATATTTGGAATAAAAATGGATTAGAACCAATGATAATGCGCTTTAGTAAAAATCATTATTCTTAAAAATAAATTATTGTCAGTTTACTGCTAATCTTCTATTCGATCCTTAAAAACATTCACAAATTTATGAGAAACATGTAGGGCCAAGACATTTTGCCAAGCAGAATTGATAATCGCGCAAAATTCATTCATGTTTAAATTGCCCAATTTTATGTGAATCACTTTTGGCGGCGGTTTATGAAGTAGAATTTTTGGCCTTTGTGATCATCGCTTTTTATTATAAAGATATGAATTTAAACTAGCATTCTCTCTCTCTGGTCTTAGCGTTTCGCTGAGACCAATCCCCTTTAAAACGACTTCAACAACTCAAAAGTGGCCCGCATTTTACGGATCATCTGCTCTGATTCACGAAAGTCCAGGGTTTGCTGACCATCAGAAAATGCTTTGTAGGGATTGCTGTGCGTTTCGTAAATAATGCCATCTGCCCCGGCCATGATCGAGGCCAACGCCAATGGCTCCACGTGCCTTCTGATCCCAATGCCATGCGACGGATCGGAAACTACGGGCAGGTGTGTTTTCTCTTTTAGAATAGGGATAGCATTCAAATCGAGCGTGTTTCGGCTGGCCGTTTCATAGGTTCTGATTCCGCGTTCGCAAAGAATCAGCTTTTCATTGCCTCCCGAAAAGACGTACTCTGCCGAATACAGCAATTCATCGATGGTGCCGGAGATGCCCCGCTTAATCATTACGGCCTTGTCTATTTGCCCGAGCGCGTCGAGCAGGTTGAAGTTCTGCGTGTTCCGTGCGCCAACCTGAAACACATCGGTATATTCCAGCATGGGTTCTATCTGACTCACCTGCATCACCTCCGTCACTATTTTCATGCCGGCTGCTTTGGCATGTTTGTACCATAACTGCAAGCCCTCAATGCCCATTCCACGAAAAGCATATGGCGAACTTCGCGGTTTGTAAACGCCCCCACGCATCATTTTAATGCCGTTGGCTTTGAGATGCCCGATGGTTTCCAGGATTTGCTCTTCGCCCTCTATGGAACAAGGCCCGGCCATAATCGCCAGAGAACCATCACCAATGGCGATGCCATCGCCAAGATCAACTGCCGAAGGAACAACCTTCCACTTGCGCGAAACAAGCTTGTAACTGTCGGAAACGATATGTATATCGGCTATGCCGGACAAATTGCCGATCTGCCGGATATCGAATTCTTTGCTGCCGATACCTATGAGGTAGGTTCCCTTTTGGGTAAGTACCTCATTGGCTTCGTAGTTAAAGCTATTTACCTTGTTGATAATCGCCTTCTTTTGTTCAGCGTCAATATTATTTTTTAGTTGAATAATCATGCTTTTCCTTTGACTGATTGTATAAATCCGAATATATCCTGTTCCATATTTTTTGTATTGCTGAGCAGTTGAATAAATGCCGAACCAATGATGGCTCCCGAGGCATGGGCACTGGCCTGGTCGAAAGTGGCCTTATCGGAAATTCCAAAACCGATCAATGTCGGATTGTTCAACTTCATGGCTTTGATGCGCTCGAAATATGCCAATTGAGATGACGAAATCCCTGCCTTTGCCCCTGTGGTGCTTGCAGAAGACACCATATAAATAAATCCCCGTGAATTTCCATCAATCTCCCGTACCCGGGCATCGGAGGTCTGTGGAGTAATTAGAAATATGTTTAAAAGTCCATGCGCTTCGAAAACATTTTTATAACCTTCGAGGTATTCCTGCATGGGCAAATCGGGCAAAATCACGCCATCGATACCAATTTCGGCACATTTCTTACAGAAAGCTTCAATCCCATATTGTAGCACAGGATTGATGTAGCCCATCAGAATGATGGGGATGTCGACTGATTTTCGGATGTCGCCCAACTGGTCAAATATCAATTGCAGCGAAATGCCATTGTCGAGCGCGACTTTGTTGCTCTCCTGGATGGTCGGCCCGTCAGCCACCGGATCTGAATAGGGAATGCCCACCTCTACGATATCTGCACCGGCCTTGGCCAAGTGCTCCACGATGTGTGCGGTATCATCGATTGCCGGAAACCCGGCGGTGAAATACACTGAGAGTATCCGCTCCTTCTTTTGCTCAAAGAGCTCCTCTATTCTGTTTTTTGTCATTGTAATAGACATGGTTTTTATTCTAATTATTTAAATAAGTCAAAAGGCGGATATTTGAAATAATCCATTGATGAATGGCAAGTATTGCTGCCCTGAACCGAGTGCTAACCCAGTTTCTGAATTTATCGAAAATTGATTTTGAGCTAACTAACAACCATCAACCAACAACCGACAACTAATACCCCCCCCACTTGATATACGTCTCCAAATCTTTATCTCCTCTTCCCGAAAGGTTCACGACAATAATATCATCTTGCTCAAAGCTCATTTTGTCCAGTGCAGCCAGGGCATGTGCCGATTCTATGGCCGGAATGATCCCTTCAAGCCTGCTGAGCAAAATACCCGCTTTCATCGCTTCTTCGTCCGTGGCACTGTAAAATTGCCCCCTACCCGACTCGAACAAATGCGCATGAACTGGCCCAATGCCCGGATAGTCCAATCCTGCCGAGATAGAATATGGCTCTACCACCTGGCCGTCGCTGGTCTGCATCAAAAGCGTCTTGGATCCATGAAGCACCCCGGGTTTCCCAAGCACCGTGGTGGCTGCCGATTCACCACTTTGGTTGCCGAGACCGGCCGCTTCTACGGCGATCAGTTGCACATCATCCTGATCGAAATAATGGTAGAAAGCCCCAGCGGCATTGCTGCCCCCGCCGACACAGGCCACTACAAAATCCGGGTTTTCCCTGCCTTCTGTCTCCTTCAACTGCCACTTGATCTCTTCGCTAATCACAGACTGAAAGCGCGCCACCATATCGGGGTAAGGATGTGGCCCTACCACCGAACCAATGATATAGTGGGTATCGACCGGATGGTTGATCCAGTGACGCATGGCCTCGTTGGTGGCGTCTTTGAGGGTTTTGCTGCCACTCCTGGCCGGGCGTACTTCAGTACCCAAGATGCGCATCCGCTCCACATTGGGTCTTTGTCTGGCCATATCTACTTCGCCCATATACACAATACACTCCATCCCCATTAGCGCACAGACCGTTGCCGTAGCTACGCCGTGCTGTCCGGCACCGGTTTCGGCTATAATTTTTTGTTTACCCAATCGTTTGGCAAGCAAAATCTGGCCAACGGTATTATTGACCTTGTGCGCACCGGTATGGCAAAGGTCTTCCCGCTTCAGATAGATCTTCGACTGGTATTTTTCTGATAAACGCGTGGCATAGTACAATGGCGTAGGCCGACCCACATAGGTCTTGAGCAGGTGATCAAACTCTTGCCTGAAGCTCGCATCCTGAAGTATGCTCAGGTAATTTTGCCTCAACTCTTCCACATTGGGAAAAAGCATTTCAGGAATATAGGCTCCACCAAAATTGCCGTAGTACCCACGGCTGTCAACTTCTATTTTCATACCTTTTAATTCAAATCTCAATTCAGTTACAATCTTTGCCAATAAACTGCCGCTATTGCCCATTATTGGCCATTATTGCGAGCCCTTTTTCAGGGCGCTGCAATCTCTGTCAATCTGCAACCCGGCCTGGCGCAGGTAGGGATGCTGCAAATGAACAACATCCGAGGCAATCTGACCGCTCTTTGCGGCTTGGCTATGGACAACAGACAGATTGCCACACTTTGCGAAAAGCGAAGTTCGCAATGACGGTAGTTCAATTATTTGGCCTGGAGACGTCATATTTCAAACATTTTCAGCTTCCTGCTCAGCTCCCCCAACATCCCCAAATCCTTTAACCCCGGCTCGATCTCGAACTTACTGTTCACATCGATCGCTTGGATTTTCGACACCTCCAGTTTATTTAAATCATCAATATTTTCCAGGCTGATTCCCCCACTCAAAAAGTACGGTATGTTCAATGCGTACTTCTGTAACATGGCCCAGTCAAATGCGCGCCCAGAGCCACCATATTGACTTGTCTTGGTATCGAAAAGGAAGAAATCCACCACCATTTCGTAAGGCTTTAGTATTTCAAAATCAAAACCTTCCTCTACATGAAAGGCTTTGATCACCCCTAAATTCGGACTTTGCAAGCCTTCGCAAACTTCAGGCGATTCACTTCCGTGAAGCTGCACAACGTCCAGCTTGAACTTTTCGACCATATCCTGCACCACATCTACGGATTCGTTTACGAAAACACCTACCTTTTTAATAGATTTTTCATGGAATGCGGGCATCTTAAAATCGTGTCCGATGAAGCGGGGTGATTTGGGGTAGAAAATAAAACCGATATAGTCCGGCTGCAAAGCCATCACTTCGGCGATATTGTCCCTCAATCCGCAAACTTTCCATCTGAGCCTGCTCATCTTATCTTGCCTGCTGGATTTTTTTAACCTTTTGTATAAAATCCGCACACGCCGCCCCCGGACGACTGTGAGACATAAAATGCTCGCCGATCAAAAAGCCTTTGAATCCATGCTTTTGCAATTGGACAACGGTCTCCGGATTGCTGATGCCGCTTTCGGAAATCTTCACAAATCCATTTGGAATATCATCTGCTAACTCGATGGAGGTTTCCACACTTACGTTGAATGTTTTCAGGTCGCGGTTGTTCACCCCTACCACATTGAGGTGCTCGTTGAGATGGCTCCTGAGTTCCTCACCGTTGTGAACTTCCATAAGCACTTCCAGTCCGAGCGATCTGGCAAATTGTGCCAGGGTTTTCAGTCGCTCCGGAGTCAAAGCCGCTGCAATGAGCAATATCGCATCGGCTCCAATCGACTTGGCTTCTACGATTTGATATTCATCGATGGTGAAATCCTTTCGGAGTATAGGACAAAAATTGAACTTTCGGGCGGTGGTCAGGTCTTCGTTTTTTCCACCGAAGAACTCCCCATCTGTCAGAATAGAAAGTGCCGAAGCGCCGCCCTGCATGTAGCTGATGGACGTTTGCTCAATGGAGACAAACTCATGGATCATGCCTTTGGAGGGTGATTTTCGTTTGATCTCAGCGATGATGCCAACCTTATCGTCGCGCAAAAGGTACTTTCTGAGCGACACACATTCAGATGGAAAATAGATGCTTTTTTCCAGCAGTTTGGTTGGATAAAGGCTTTTACGCTCTGCAACTTCCTTTTCTTTTTGGGCAATTATTTTGTCAAGTATATTCATATTTTAATTTTTAGCATTTTTTGCATGGTGCTTTCTTTAGATCAGACAATAGTCAGACCGGCAATCAAGCCTTGATACGGTCTTACTATCGTCTGACCTACTAACCTTTCTATAAAAAACCAGTTGACATAAATCCCTTATATCCCCATCAAAGTCTTAAAACTCTTCAACGCTGCGCCTGATTCAAGCGAAACACGTGCTTTATCGACTGCCCCTTGCAGTCCCAATGAACTATCGGAGCAATAGAGCGCCATACCGGCATTGGCCAGCGCCACTTCTTTCTGTGCGCGGGTCGATCGGTTTTCCAAAACAGATAGAAATATCCCGGCGGCATCTTCAACCGTCTTGCCACCAGACAATTCCTCTGGTTTGTAGGTATCCAAACCAAGATCTGCCGGACTAACAATCTGTTGGTCGCTTGGTGTCAATATTTTAAAATTTCCCGTAAGGGAAACTTCATCGTACCCATCGAGGGCATAAATGACCATAAAGTCCGTGTCGGTCTGCTGAAACAAATAGGCATACAAACGAGCCAATTCCAGACTAAAAACCCCGGTCAATTGCTTTTTGGGAAAGGACGGATTGACCATTGGTCCGAGCATATTGAAAAAGGTCTTTACGCCCAGCTCCCTTCGTACCGGCGCAACGTTTTTCATGGCCGGGTGAAACATAGGTGCATGCATATAGCAGATGCCACTTTGGTCGAGCGAACGCTTCAATTTGTCCACGTCATTGGTGAACTC
This sequence comes from Cyclobacteriaceae bacterium, assembly GCA_012033595.1. GTDB lineage: Bacteria > Bacteroidota > Bacteroidia > Cytophagales > Cyclobacteriaceae > JAAUQL01. Next base: position 33,639 of record JAAUQL010000029.1, read on the forward strand.
ATAACCAAAATATGCGAGCACGTTTGACGAACCGCACACCGAAGAAACACTGTTGTTGCCGTGCTTGGCCACATTTTGTCCTGCTCCAGCCACAATAAATGATGCCAGGGTAGAAATATTGAATGTGTCCTTGCCGTCGCCGCCTGTGCCGCACAAATCAATAGCATCGTATTCGGCAATAGCTACCGGAAGGCAAAGTTCCAGCATGGCCTCCCTGAAACCTGTGAGTTCATCCACTGTGATGCTGCGCATAAGATAAACCGTGAGAAAGGCCGCCATCTCGGAGTTATTGTATCTGCCCTGGGCCAGGTTGCCCAGAATCTCCTTTGCCGTTTTGCGATCCAGAGATTTATATTCAAAGAGTTTATTCAGTATGTCTTTCATGTTCGTTTTTTAGTTGATCGTCGTTCGTTGATGGCTGATTGTTGTTGGTTATTGTAGCTTTAGCCTGCAAAATACAAGAACCCAGCACCCGGCATCTGGAAGCTAGTCCCTATTTTTTTCCAGCCAATTTTGCATCAATTTTATTCCATTTTCAGTCAGGATGGATTCGGGATGAAACTGCAGGCCGCGCACATCGTGCGTTTTGTGGCTCAGGCCCATCACTATGCCTTTATCATCTTCGGCAATTATCTCCATTTCACCATTGACTGTGGAGGCATCTACTGCCCAGGAATGGTAGCGACAAACCATAAACTCATTGGGGACATCCTGAAACAGATAGTCATCCTTTGCCAAAACCTGTACCCTGGTGCCTACGCCATGCAGCACATCGGTCATGTTGTACAAGGCAGCTCCGTACACTTCTCCAATCGCCTGATGGCCAAGACAAATACCCAAAATGCTTTTACTTGCTCCATAGGTACGTACCAAATCCAGCAAAATACCAGCCTCTGAAGGAATGCCCGGACCGGGACTCAGGAGGATTTTGTCGTACCCGCCGACAGCTTCGAGGGCGATTTTATCGTTGCGGTACACATCCATCGAATCCCCATAACCCAGCTCACGGATGATGTGCACCAGGTTGTAGGTAAACGAATCGTAATTGTCCAATACCAATATTCTCATCAATTTAAATATTTCATTTTAAGCTCACGGCGAAACTTAACCAGGCAATTGTTGTCCTTATATAGCTGAGGCTGTGCCGGTCGCATTTTAATATCAATTATCCATTTTGTCTGCCTGCACTATCGCCGTACGCAATGCGGCCAATTTATTATTGACCTCCTGCAGCTCATTTTCCTGTTTCGATTTTTCTACCACCCCGGCACCTGCCTGATAATACAGCGTGTTGTTCTTGCTGAGAAAAGACCTGATCATGATGGCATGGTTGAACTCACCATTGAAACCCAGAAAACCTATGGCACCACCATAATGACCGCGTCTGGTGTTTTCGTATTTATCGATCAGGTCCATGGCCATTGGCTTTGGTGCACCTGACAGTGTACCTGCCGGAAAGGTATCGGCCACCATCTGAATGGTATCTGCCCCATCGTTGAGTTTGCCGACAACTTTTGAAACCAAATGGATGACGTGTGAGTAGAATTGCACTTCTTTAAACGTTTCCACTTTCACATTCGAGCCGTTTCTGCTCAGGTCATTTCTTGCCAGATCCACCAGCATTACGTGCTCCGATGTTTCCTTTTCATCTTCCGATAATTTTTGTGCCAGCTCGGCATCGGCCTGATCGTTTCCTGTACGCCTAAAGGTGCCGGCAATTGGATAAATAATGGCTTTGCCGTCCTTAATCACGATCTGAGCCTCCGGAGAGGAACCAAAAATCTTAAAGCTACCATAGTCGAAATAGAATAGGTAGGGTGAAGGATTAACAGACCTGAGCGATCGATAAACATTGAATTCATCGCCAAGAAAGCTGGACTTAAACCTTCGGGACAGTACTATCTGAAAGACATCGCCACGGTGGCAATGCTCTTTGCCTTTGGTAACCATATCGATATATTCGGCATCAGAGACATTGGAAGATTCGTCATTTTTCCATTGAAAGCGGTAGTCCGGATAATTTTTACTTCTCACCATATCGGCTATTTCAGGGAGGTTGCTTGCTTCGGTGTCGCCTTCTGCCTGATGGTCGAAGAGGTACATTTCATTTTTGAAATGATCAATTACGATGATGTTTCGATACACCGAATAGTGGATATCGGGAATGGCGTATTCGTCTTTCTTGCCCTCCGAAAGGTGAATATCTTCAAAGTACTGCACCGCATCGTAGCCAACATAACCAAACAGTCCGTTCGTGATGAATTTAAACCCCGCATCCTGAGTCTGAAAGGCACTCATAAACTCACTCAGCTCTTTGATGGCTTGTATTGGCTCAGCCAGCTTCCTGCGCTCCACTTCGCCATGGGGCCAGGAAAGATGCAAGTCATGGTCTTTTAGTTTGAAAGAGGCCATAGGATTGCAACAAATATAGCTGTAGCTGTTTTCGGCTCCGTGGTAATCTGAGCTTTCGAGCAAAATGGAGTTGGCATATTTGTCGCGCAGTTTTAGGTAAATGCTTACCGGAGTTACCATATCGGCCAGCATGCGCAAGTGTGTACTATGTAAGGTTGTCTTTTTCAATTTTTCCTGTTTTTAGACAAACAAAAAGGCTCGCCGAACGACGAGCCTATATCTATTTTTTGCACATAAGGATTCCGTTCAGCCAAGATGTTCTCTTCTATGCCACCACCAGATTCCTATATGAAATATTCCTTTTTTCATTGAGCGCCAAAATAGGAAAGCAGATATGAAATGCAAAAGCTTTTTATATTTTTTAATTCCACATGATCACAAAATTTAATTTGCCCGGGTTTCCGGAGGGCTTATATATTTATATAAAAGCCATGAATTATAAATAAAGTCTAAATGTTGTACAATGAAATCAGCTTTTTATTAAATTATGATTGATTTTTAAAAGACGGAATTTCAGTGGAATATTTTTTACATCCCATCAAATTATATAATCTCAAATCAACATGGATTTAACGTACAGTAAGTTTTTGGCCGTTTGGCAAATAATCGCCCTCAGCCTCAGTGCCGTTTCTTTTATCGTAGCTATTCTTATTCTTATCATCCACAAAATCAGGTTTTCATCCATCTCGGATTATAAGCAAAAGTACGACTATCTGGCCTCCAACGATTCCAGAATGGTGTTTATGTCAATTGTAGCCTTTGCTGTCGGGCTTACCCTCATCATCAATACAGTCTATGACGATACGGTAGCTGTGAGCGTGGTATGGTTTTTTGTTCGAATGTTTATAGCGCTGTGCATAGGCACGCTCATAATCTACATCTCCTATTTGATGATGCGCTTTGCCTATCCGACTACTTTGGAAAAGAAAATGAAAAAGTGGCGATATAAGCCAAGGGTAAACAGCAAAACCGGCCATACGATGAAATTGCTGAGTGAAGATGAGGAAGATGTGCATCTTGACGAGGGAATGCAGGCTGAAGAAAATGTATTTTCGGTAGATTACGATGTGTGGGTAGATGAAGAAACGGGTGATGTACAAATAGAAAAATATCCCGGACACTTGATTGCATACCAGTGCAACTCTTGCGGTTTTAAGACCATGAAACTGATCAAAGAAGAAATAGTGATAGCCCCCACTGAACATGCTGACGGAGAAATGATCAAAAACTACCAATGCAACTATTGCAGTGCCAAAAGGAGCAAAACGGTAAAAGTGGCCAAGCTATCTCAAAGTGAGTCACACTATAAATTGCCTGCCCACCTGCATTTTAAAAATGAAGAAAAAGTAGATTTGGTAAGCCTTGAAATTCACATCAGCACTGGCAAAACCAGGATGTTTGAATTCAATTCCACTAAACAAGCGAGTGAATTTTTGAAAGAATTTAAGGTAGAAGAGGAGTAGTTGATGGGTGGGAATCTATAGGCTAAAGTCTATAAGCTTGCACGAACACCGAACCACGCTCCCCATCAGAGTCACCTGCAAGGGACTCTGATGTACAACATTTCAAGTTGGCTCCTAACGTTTTCAAGTTGGACATTTCTCATTTGAAGTTGCATCCTACCGTTTTCACATTGGACATTTCTCATTTGAAGTTGGATCCTACCGTTTTCACATTGGACATTGCTCATTTGAAGTTGCATCCTACCCATTTGATGTGCTCTATATAGATTCGCAGCATTCATCAAGCCTTAATTACAGGCTACAACCAACAGCCTGAAGCTTACAGCAACGAATACCTTGTTTTTGGTTGATTGTTGATCGCTGTCAGTTGTTGTCGTAAACAAACAGCTTGCAGCTTATGGCTTACTGCTTGAATCCCTACTTGCCCATTTCAGCTTTGATGGCTGCGCCAATGGCTGTTCCAAATTCGGCATTGTTTGGCACGATAAAATTGACCTTGTACAACGCGCCCACGCCATCCACTACCTTTCTGATCAGCGGCAATATCGATAATTTTCCGGTCAGCACGATGTCTTCCACTTGCTCGGCTCTAGCTGCTGAAATCCCCAATATGGCTATGGTCTGCCCTACCAGGTTGATAATGGCCATGGCAATATCGCTATCTGTGGCCTCGTCCGATACTTTCCCAAAATTCGAAGCTGTAGCCGACTCGGGCAGTCCGATCAATGCTCCTCCGGCGATATCTCCGACGGTGAGGTCGATCATGCCGAGACGGCCTTTGGATGCTTTGTCCATCAATGTACGGATAGTAGTAATGTTCAAAAGCTTTCTGGACAGCCCGACCATTGTGCCTCCACCTACGCCACTGCCACCCCAGTGCTGTATCAACCCATTATTTACATGCACCAATGCAGTGCCTGTGCCCATGCTTATAACCATCGCCTTATCGAGTCCGGACAGGTAAGCGCCTGCTGTACCAATAGAATCGAATTCATCTATTTTTCTTATCGGTATGCCAAGCAACTTATCTTTGATTTGGGTGGAGCCTACCCCCGTGGCAGCAATCATTTCTATTTGCGAAAGCGGCAAATCGACCATCTCGACAAATTTGCCCAATGCCCCGGCAGCAGACGTTATGGGATCGTCAGCCTTTACAGAAACCGGATTGAGGATTTGTCCTTTGCGAAGACCTACGATATCGGTAGTAGTTCCGCCAATGTCAATGCCAATGATCATACAAGGTTTGCTTTAAATACAAATAAATACCCAGGGTGAAATTATGGATAATAATCGTTATGCGGGCATTGGGTAAGTTTAAATCTTTTCGCACCGGCCGCCATGCCTTGAAGCAAATGGCTTCTGCACCTTGTCAAAAAAACATGTTCCTCCATCAAATCTTGGACAAAAAGATTTTATTCAACAAAGAATACGCTACTTTTGGGCAAACATGGACAGAAGAAATTTTTAAACATTTTGCAGTATGGAATTTAAGGAATTGGAAAAACTCATCACTGAAATAGCTGATCAAAACAAGCTAAATAAGGAAATGGTCATTGAAAACCTGGCAGATATCCTGAAAATAAAATACGGCATATCTATAATGGACAAGGAGCGAGATCTGATAGATGAAGTTAAAAATAAGGTAATCACCAAATTGTACAACCTTGAAAACCACACGTGCAGTGCTGATGGTCAGCTGGAAAAGACCTTTAAACTCGACATGCTTGAGGCCGATTATCTGGGCTCCGCCATGGATGAACTGCAACGCGAAGGATTGGTGATTTCTGAGCAATTCAAAATGAGCCTCACCAAAGAAGGCATCATGAAATTCAAAGAATTTTATGGCGAAATTTAATGGGTAACTCTAAATTTTTCTTTGATTTCTATTGATGATCGGGCTTTTTCTGGTGTGATTTTCCGCTGATCATATTGTTGAAGGGTAGCCAAATCTGCCGTTACCTCCAGACCCTGTGGCACATTACTTTCTGAAAACGGCACGATTTCGATATCGAGTCGCAATTTATCGCCAGACGCCAAGGATCTTAGGGTACGCCCATAATCCAACAAAAAATCACTGATGCCAGCCTTAAACTGCTGATAAAGCGCCTCATCCTTTTCTATACCCTGCTTTTGCTCTATGGTCAGCTCCTTTCCAGGACGCTGAAAATACACCCGATTTTTAGAAATAGGCGAAATGACCTTTACGTTTACCACAGCACCATAGCCTTCTAGCATATCATAGTTGGCTTGGTTGATTATAAAATAAGTTTCTGAGAGGTCGCGGCTGTAGTACCGGTCGAAAATACTGATGAACATTTCCATATCTGCCGATTTGCCCTTTGCTTCCTCCCGCGCAATGGTAATGCGCCTGATATATTCTTCCTTATTGATTTTACCTATTCTAAATGCTTCAACATCCTTCCTTAAAACTTCAGCCGAAATAGACGCTGAGCTTGACATTTTTTTATCATCGACTCCACTGCCATGCCCTGGCATCAGCATCTTGCCTGGTGATTTTTGCTTGATGACGATCTTTTCCTCGGCTTGCAGTTGACCAATCAGGTCGGCGTAGTCGGTCATGAAGGTGAGCATGATCTCTTCCCAGTTTACATTTTCACTTTTTGACTCGACGGACGTACCGATCGTAAGTTCTCGACGCCCCCCCACTATATCTTCTGTTTCATTTTGGCCCGATGAGTTTTGCCTGTGCTGTTCCCGCAATGCTTCGGCCTGCCGTCTTGCCTCTTCAACCTGCATGTTTATTTGCTCCCTTTGTATCCTGATTTGCCTAATCTCATCTCTATGCTGTTCTACTTGCTGTGTCGCCTCTTGCACCTGTCTTTCCATTTCTTCCCTGTCACGCTCACTAATCTCGCTTTCATCCTCGAATTCGAAGTGAAAATCAAAATCTTCTATTTGTGGAGGTTCAGGGATGGAAAATACCATATTTGGGCCGCCATGAAAATAGACGAGATGTTCTGGAATGGTAAACACCACCCCATAGCCGGCTATATAATTGGCCTCGATGGCATTGCCGCCAAAAAAACTTTCAGAGCTATCTTTAATCAGGGTGGCTAATATATTTCTGGCAATTTCCAGATCACGGTTCATCTTTTTTTCATCAAATTCATTGGCTTGCCTGAACCCAAAGATCAAGAGCAACATACAAATCATGATTACCTTTTCATCGTCTTTATTTTTAAAATGTCTTCAACAGGGCTTTGGCCGCCCATATTAGTTTTTAGTATTGTAATTGATGGTGCTGATCAGGCTCGCCAATACCTGATCCGTTTTTTGTTTTTGAATTGACTGCGAAGCTTTCAGTTCGATCAGATTGTTTTGAATCAAAGCCAGGTCTTCACTTCGCTGCTCCTGAACAAAATCATTGAATTGTGTAAGCATGGTTTTGAAATATGCTTGCTGCTGTGCTGCAGATAGCGTCAGATAGCCCCTGACCAACTCGGCATTTCTACGCTCCAGTTCTTCAAGAAATTTTTCAAGATCATGGTCTGTGATGGTATTGGATTGATCCTGCTTTACCACCTTATACAATGAAGTTTCGAGTGCTGTAAATTTTTCTTGAAATGAACTGTCCCGGGTATTTAATTTGTCCAGAATTTCATTGTTGTTTTCTGCTATTGCCTGTGCCACCAGCGCTTTGAAGTGAGCATCGCTGAGTTGTGCTTCTGATGTGGTATCTAAATGTCCAAAACCCAACATTATACCCTGCCGGTTCATGGAAATGGTAAACCCTGCCAGATATCCGACCATTACCAGTAAAATAAGGGTTGCAGCTATCGCCGTGACGGGTCTAAGCAAAATGAGTCCCTTACCTGATTTTTTGGTTGCGCTGCGATTGCCCCAAATAGGAAATGGCTCCATCACATCTTTATCGGTCAACGCTTGCAATTGGGTTCTAAGGGCTTTTAGCTCTTCAAACTCATGTTTGAGCTGCTGGTCTTTTTGCATTTTTTCTTCGAATGCACGTCGCTCTACAGCGCTTAGCTCTCCGTAGAGATAATCTGTCATTTCTTTATTAAAATCTGTTTGCTTCATCGTGTGCTTAGATTTTATAGTTCAACTCACTGTTTTCCAACATTTTTTTCAAAGCCTTCAAGCCATAGTACAGGCGCGACTTTGCAGTATTTTCAGAAATATTCAATACTTCCGCAATCTCCCTGAATTTCATGCCTTCATACTCCTTCATGATCAGTACCGTCTTTTGATCCGCAGGAAGCTGATTCAGCATCTCTGCCAACATTTCAGTTTTCTCCTTATTGCCGTACTCTTTCTCGGGATTTCCTGCCTTCGAAGCGATATTAGCCACTTCATCATCACCAAAAATCGAAAACCATCTATTCCTCTTTCTCCGGCGGTCTTCTTCTCGACAATGGTTAAGTGCAATTTTATACAACCAATATTGAAATTGTTCAGACGCTTTCAGATGGCTTATTTTCTGATAAACCACTATAAATGTTCTCTGAGTCACTTCCATTGCCAGGTCGTGATCTGCGAAATACTTAAGCGAAAAATTATATATGCGCTTAAACCACAAGCCCACCAATTTGCCATAAGCATGCTCATCTCCGCCTTGTGCTTTTTCAATCAAACTCTTGCTATGGCTTATCGCGATATTTTCGAGAACCTCCAATTTTTATATGTTTATACCAAGGATGCACGATTGAGGAAAATAGTTTTAACTCATGCAGTTTTTTTTATTCAATATACCAGGAAGCCGCCCGAAATGTATATCATTATCCTTCCTGCTGTATCTAATATCATCAAATAGATGGATTGTAAGCGCTTTTCTGGCATGGTTTAACGCTTAAAGAAGGCTGAAATGCCTTTTTCACCGTTCGCCAAATATGGGCGAACAGAAAATAAAATTGATGAATGGTGAAATACTTCAGAAAGAGAGTGGATCGCGTAAATTCAAAAGAAACGAGGATTAAGGATGTTTAAAGCCCCAAAAACATAATTGCCAGACCCGAGAGGCAGATGGTACCACCGGCGATAGCATGGGTATAGCGCTCCAACTTTCCGAGCTTGGCCAATCCTATACCCCAGGTTGATACCAACACAATAGATAACATGGTAAACAAGGTGGTGACAGCGAATACGATTACCACCATATACATGCCCATCAGGCTGCTTTTGGCAGCAGGGTACATAAGCAGGGGTATCAAAGGCTCACATGGGCCGAGCACAAATACAGCAAATAAAATCCATGGGGTAATGTCCCTGGCCTTCGTCTTGATGCTACCGGCAGGTGACAACTGCATGTCCTTATTGAACATATGATGATGATGAACATGGGCATGCTCCAGCGTATGATCGTGCGGATGTTCATGAACAAGTCCCGAACTATGGACATGGATGTGACTGTGCGATTTATGCTTAAATGCTCTGTGAATGCCCCAAATAAAATAAGCGAATCCGAAGCCAATCAGAAGCCAGGCGGCCACCGTACCCCTATACGCCTCCAGGGCTTCAAGCTTCATCACTTCGGCTCCCAGGTAAATACCCAATAGGCCTAGCAAGACGGAGCTTAGTACATGACCCATTCCGCAAAGCAGGGTGATCCATGTAGTCTTGAGCATGGTCCAATTTCGCACTTTGGCCATCATGACAAAGGGCAAATAGTGGTCTGGCCCCAGGGCAGTATGCACCAGGCCAATGGTAGCCGCAGTCCAGCAAAGCACTATGATTTCGGAATCGATCAATTTATAATAAATGAAAAACAGCTTTTAAGCAATGTGCAAAGCTAATTATTAAAAGCTGTAAATTAAACGCGATGAATAAAAAACCAAAGTAAAATTACAGGAAAAATTCCGCTATGATTGGAGCATGATCCGATTCGGGATATAATATATCGGACGCGAAGGCTATAGACTCATCATGGAGCATTTCGTTGTGAATTTCGGTTGATTTGTAAAATTCCAGCATATTTCGCGAAATTAGCAGATGGTCAATCATTTCTCCCCTGCCCCGGTGAAATAGCGAATATCGAGCGCTTTCGGGAATACCATTTTCACATGGATACATTACCCTGTTGGCCAAAGTGGCATTTCCGGTGTGTTCTACCAAGCCACGAATGGCCATGACGGGTACTTCATTCTGATCAGCATTGAAGTCGCCACAAACTACGATATAGGCATCCGGATCGCGATCGAAAATCTCATCAATGATCACCCTGGTTTCGAGTGCCTGGCCAACCCGCTTCATCGATGACACAAAGTAACCTTCTGCCCAACCACTTGCTGTTTTCCAGGAATAGTTGTCGCGTTTTTGTCCTTTTATATTGGTGGGGATTTTTGATTTCAGATGCAGGTTGAGCAAATACAGCAAGCGCCCGCCGGGCAATTTGATTTCGGCACTCAGTATTGGCCGCTCCCAAGCGACCTCGTCAGCTTCCTGTTCTGGGGGCTGGGCCGTTACGGTGCGATAAAGCGGTGCTGGAATAAAGGTGTTTTTGAACTGGCCATAAGTCTTGATTTCAAATTTACTGAGTATCACCAGATTGCGCTCATCATACACCTGAAAATTGTCCTTTGTTTTGGTGGAAGCGGAAAAATATTGATCATATGGTGTGCCTTCTATCAGTTTGTTCAAGGCCAACAATTGCCGGGGCTGGCCGTCGGTTTCTTGTCCATTGACCTCCTGAAGACACAAAATATCAGCGTTTATTCGCAACAACTGTGGCCGCATAATAGCAATGCGCTGCGCCAGCGTGGGTAACTGGCCTGGTATATCATCAAAATTTTCGAGGTTGAAGGTTGCTATCCTTAGGGCTTGTCTCATGGCGGTGTGTGGTTTGGCGTTTTTTGTAGATTGCTTGTGGATGGATTTTGCAACAGTTACCATATCCCGGATACAAGGCAAATCTGATTCACTGTGCTATGGGCATGCCACAAAAAAGCAAACGTAAGAAGCAAGGTTAAGTTTGCTCTTTTCCTTCCGGACTTTCAATGATAAAGGAGAGGGTTTTTGCGATGAAATAAGCTGAACTAAAGGATAAATTGACTACAGTTCTATTTCAAATCTTCCCATAAGGCTCCGGCTTTTTGGGCGTATGACGAATTACTTGCTTTGAGCTCCTCCAACAAAGGCAGGGCCTTTTGCTTTTGCTCTATCGACAAGTAACATAGTGCGAGGTACCACCTGGCTCCTGCAGCATAGACCGATTGGTCGGCTATAATCTTGTCAAAGATACCAATCGCTGAATCATATTTTCCAACGGCCTGGTAGGCATTGGCCAGGATATAATCCGTCAATTCATTTTTTCTTTCGCCAGGCAGGCCATTGATCAATTGAATGGTCTGGACATACTCTCCGCGGTCGTAGTGGGTAAATATATGTTCAATAGAATTTTCTTCGGCACCAGCGCTTCTGGTAGTTTCGGGAATGTAGTTGTAGGGCTGATAGTACGACGTAACCAAATTGTCGTATCCAGAATCCAGGTAGGAGTATATCGAAATGCCTGCAACGATAAAAAAGGCTACCGTGGCTGCCACGGCGAGCCATCTGGGATTGAGCATTTCGGTTTTACCCTTATACCGCGGAAGTTCGGCACATTGCTCGTCCCAGTCTTGCATTTTTTTAAGTAATTCATTTCTGCCTGAATACTTAATGCCATCAGCAAGGATTTTATACTCTTCAAAATCCATGACTTTATTTGATAAATTTCCTTTTTGCGAGGCCTCATCAGTGAAAGACCGAGGCAAGCCGGCAATAAATTCATCAAATTCTTCGAGTGCTTTTTGGTGTTTGTCCATTTTCGTTATTAGTTGAGGGAGTCCAACTCTCCTTTGAAAATTTGCCTTAATCTGATCAGACATTTGTACTTTAGATTCCTGACCGTCTGTTTGTTCTTATATTCCATCAATTCAGATATTTGATCCATTGTTTTTTGATGATAATAAAACAATTCCAAAATACGCCTGCAAGGTTCCCCTAACTGGATAAGGCTATTTTCTACTCCCATCATTTTTTTTTCATACTCATCATCAAACTCATTTATATAAATATCTCTTTCGTCGAATTGATAGTCGCTGTCATAGCTATCATTTTTCTTTTGTTCCCTTCGCAATTCGAGTATTTTATGCTTTCCGATACTGAAAATATAGGTCTTAACTTTTGAAGTAAATACTTTGAGTTTACCAATGATTATGTTCTCATAAAATACAATCATTGTCTGCTGAAAAACTTCTATTGCTTCATCTTCAGTGCATTTATGTGTATTTATAGACCACGCCAGGAACTCCTCCCGGTATTTGGTATAAATTTTCCTCAGTTCCTTATCAGCATCTGCATTTTTGATCCGATCGATCAATGAATGTTTCTCCATTCGTTACTCTATGATTATTTTCGGGTAAGGTCACCCCTTTTTTTAATTTATTTTTTCAATCTGAATAATAGGACTGCAGGATGGTGCCTGATTTAAAAAAAACATCAGGTGCTGGGTGTGTGCAGCATTTTTCTGAATCTTCACTATCCATAAAAAATGCCGGACTACAAATAATGATGTTGATCCTCCAATCCACTTAACAGATGGCAATATTACGATTTTTTAGCATTGAACGCCCAATCTACGTTATCCATTTTTTTGGCAATATGGATTTCAGGCACAGCGGAAAGATGCGCATCCAAATGAGATGGATGCTAAGGCGTGGCGATTAACACCGGCGAAATAAATGAATCAGTTAATTCTTTTAATATCCGCTCCAAGGGCACGTAGGCGGGCATCAATTTGTTGGTAGCCTCTATCTATCTGTTCCACGTTGTGGATTTCGCTAAGCCCCTCCGCACTTAGGGCTGCCAGTAAAAGTGCCACCCCGGCACGAATGTCGGGTGAGGTCATTTTTATTCCCCGTAAGGGAAATTTCCTATCCAGTCCGATTACTGTGGCGCGGTGTGGGTCACATAAGATGATCTGTGCGCCCATGTCTATAAGCTTATCGACGAAAAACAGGCGACTTTCGAACATCTTTTGATGGATAAGCACGGTACCTTTGGCCTGGGTAGCTACCACCAGTATAACGCTGAGGAGGTCGGGGGTAAGTCCGGGCCAGATTGCATCTGAGATTGTCATGATGGATCCATCAATAAAGGTATCCACTTCGTACGATTCCTGCTTTGGGATGTGAATGTCGTCATTGCGAAATTCCATGGCTATGCCCAATTTGGCAAAGGCATCGGGAATCATCCCCAGGTGTGCGATACCGGCATTTTTTATGGTTATTTCAGATTTGGTGAGGGCGGCCATACCAATGAAAGAGCCAACTTCAATCATATCGGGAAGCAGGGTGTGCTCGGTGCCTTGAAGTTCGCGCACCCCTTCGATGGTGAGCAAATTGGAACCAATACCGTTAATTTTGGCTCCCATGCTATTGAGCATTTTGCATAGTTGCTGCAAGTAAGGCTCACATGCGGCATTGTAGATGGTGGTGATACCGGTAGCCTTGACCGCCGCCATCAGAATATTTGCCGTCCCTGTAACCGATGCTTCGTCCAACAGCATATAGGTGCCGGTAAGTTTTGAAGCGTCTATTTTAAAGAGGTGCTGTTTGTAATCGAAATTGAGTACCGCTCCTAATTTTTGAAAGCCTAAAAAGTGTGTATCGAGCCTGCGGCGGCCAATTTTATCTCCTCCGGGTTTTGGTATTTTGGCTTTACCAAAACGAGCAAGCAATGGCCCCAGTATCATAATAGAACCACGCAGGGAGGCCGCCTTTTGCTCGTAGGCTTCGGTCTGCAAAAAATCCATATCGATGTTGGAAGCGGTAAAACGCCAGGAATCGCCATGGAGTTTTTGCACTTCCACCCCAAGTTCGCCCAAAAGCTCTATGAGTTTGTTTACATCCCTGATGTCCGGGACATTATGGATCGTAACAGGTTCTGCGGTCAACAGGGTGGCACACAACACCTGTAATGCTTCGTTTTTTGCACCTTGCGGTGTAATATCACCCTTCAGGGATTTACCGCCGACAACACTAAAAGAAGTCATTAATTTCTCCTTCTGCGGCCTCCGCTGTTATTGTTGTTTCTTCTGTTATTGTTTTTGTTGGACGGCCTGTTGCTATTATTATTATTATTGTTGTTGCCATTGCTCACATTGCCTGATTGCTGCACAGGATTGGCCATCCGCCGGTCTTTGATCATGGAATCAAAAAGGGATTCGCTTTTTACTCTTTCCAAATCAATGGTGAGTGCTCCTTTTGACAGGGTCTCAATGTTTTTAATAATCGTCACATCTTCGACATTGTCCTTGTTCCAGGTGTTCTGAAAACTCTTCATTAGCCGGCCAATATGGATGATGGCACCTTCCCTTTCTTCAGGGTCTTCCAATTTTATGGCTTCCAAAATCAATAATTGGATGTTTCTGCCATAATGCTTGAATCTGATATCTCCGGTGACATATCCAAGCCGGTTTGGTTTTTTATAAAGCAATTCCTTTTCAGGTTTTGGAAATGGACCATCGATTTCGAGGTCGAAATCGGACATGATATAGAGATCGTCCCAAAGTTTTTGTCCACTTTCCTGGGCATCGCGGGGTACAGGGTTGATGAGCTTCATAAGATCTACCAATACATAGGCCGATTCTGTCCTTAGCTCCTTGTCTTCAAAAGTTTTGATGTGCTCTATGAGCATTTGCATATTCCGGCCATATTCCTTAAGAATAAGGGCTGGCCTTGTTGTATTATAATTATTCATTTATTGTTGTTTTTAAAATTCCCACTCAGGATAGAAGGTCGAGGCTTGCTCAGATATGATCTATGAATGTATCTTTAGTTTAGCAAAGCTAAGCAATAATGTTTTTTCTCCAAAATTATCAAAGAGAACCTTCGCTTTTCTATTGGCTCCTTCGGTATCGATATGTTGCACTTTACCAAAACCAAATTTAGGATGTTCCACATTCATTCCTGCCAACAATCCACTGGTATCGCTGGCGGCAAAATCTTCTGACGGCGTATGCGTATAATTACTGCTTACCGGGTTGGGAGCAGTTTTTTTCACGCTTGAAACCAATGATTTTGCATAGTGCATCGAGCTGGGCGGCAATATGGGCTCCTTGTGAAATTTGCGACTCGACTTGACAAACCTTGCGTCTATCTCTTCGAGAAAGCGGCTGGGCTCACAACTCTTCAGCCTGCCAAAGCGGTATCGTGAGGTGGCGTAGGTTAAAAACAATTTGCGCTCGGCCCTGGTAATAGCCACATAAAACAGGCGACGTTCTTCTTCAAGGTCTGCCCTGCTGCTCAGCATCATTGCGATGGAAAAAGGTCTTCCTCCATGCCTACAAGATAAACATTCTTAAATTCCAGTCCTTTTGCCATGTGAATGGTCATCAGGGTCACCTTATCGGGATCTTCATCTTTGTCTTCATCTACACTGGTGAGCAGGGCTACTTCCTGCAAAAACGCGCCGAGACTTTTGTCTTTGTTTTCTTCGTTATCGACAAATTCTTTGATGGCATTGAGCAATTCCTGCACGTTTTCATAGCGGCTGAGCCCTTCTATGGTCTTGTCTTCGTACAGTTCGCGCAAAAGACCCGATTGCTTGGTAATGTAGCTGGCGGCTTCGTAAGCGTCTTTTCGTTGCACTTCTACCATAAAACTCCTGATCATGGTGGCAAACTGATCGATGGCATTGGTAATGCGGCCTGGCATATGCTTAAATATAGAGCTGACTACTTCCCAAAGGCTCACATTGTTTTCACTGGCCGCCACAATCATTTTATCGACACTACCCGGACCGATGCCTCTTTTTGGCAGATTGATAATGCGCCGCAAGGCCTGTTCATCATTTTGGTTGATGACAAAACGCAAATAGGCGATGATGTCTTTGATCTCTTTGCGCTGGTAAAAAGACAATCCTCCTATGATTTTGTATTTGACATTGGTGCGGCGCAAAGCTTCTTCAATGGCTCTGGACTGTGAGTTGGTGCGGTAAAGGATGGCTACCTCCTGGTTTCTGACTTGAAAATTCAGCTTCTCTTCGAATATGGAGTTGGCTACCAGCTTCCCCTCCTCGTTGTCGGAGTTGGCCTTGATCAACTCGATCAGCTCTCCATCCTCGTTGGCAGTCCAGACGTCTTTTTGAAGTTGTGCTGTATTATTACGGATCACGGCATTGGCCGCATTGACGATCACTTTGGTAGAACGGTAATTCTGCTCCAGCTTAATGACCTTCAGCTCGGGATAGTCCTTTTCGAAATTGAGTATATTTTTGATATCCGCCCCACGAAACGCATAGATACTTTGAGCATCGTCGCCTACTATACACACATTCTGATGTACTGCGGACAAACGCTTGGTGATGAGGTACTGCGACAGGTTGGTGTCCTGAAACTCATCGACAAGTACATATCTTAATCGGTGTTGATATTTATTCAATACATCTACATGATCTCTGAAAAGTACATTGGTATTGAAGAGCAGATCGTCGAAATCCATGGCAGAGGCTTTGAAACAACGCTCGCAATACAGCTTGTACAATTTCCCCATATGAGGTTTCATAGCACTTTCATCGTCCGCCTGATATACGGGGTTGTTGAGATATTCCTGCCATGAAACCAGGCGGTTTTTGGCACCGGAAATCCTGTTGAGCACCACGTTGGGCTTGTACACCTTATCATCGAGCTGTAAGTCTTTCACAATCTGTCTGATAAGTGTTTTGGAATCTTCGGTGTCATAGATCGAAAAATTGCCCGGGTACCCCAGTTTTTCCGCTTCGTATCTCAATATTCTGGCAAATACCGAATGGAAAGTGCCCATCCAGATATTCCTGGCCTCAGTTCCTACCAGTGTTTCTATTCGCGCACGCATTTCGGCCGATGCCTTATTGGTAAAAGTAAGAGCAAGTATATGAAAAGGATCTACCCCTTTGGATTGGATCAGATGGGCTATCCTTAGCGTCAATACACGTGTTTTTCCAGACCCCGCTCCCGCTATTACCATACATGGCCCTTCTGTATTCAACACTCCCTCCCGCTGAGGGTCATTCAATGTCTTGAGATAATCCATTATTTGTTTTTTTGAGGCCGAAAGTTACAAATATTATTTAGGGTGGCTCAATAAATTAAGAATCGGCATCCAAAAACTTTTTCGCCCGTTTGATAGTTTGCCCGACAAAAAGTCTATTCATGCAAGACCTTCGCCGGGCAAAATGAAAGCTATTCGATTCGCAATTTTTTGGGCATGAACCAGAAAAACGCGAAGCGTCAGGGAAAAAATAGTCAATTAGCATTGACTGCACGACCGCTTACTGGCATGGAGCGTGATTATTATCCTCCATATTATATTACATGAATACCAATTGCCAGCATTAGCATGCGCAGCTCTTGTATTTTATAAACAAATTTGCCATCGCTAATTTGATCAGCCAGCAGGTTTCACTGTAGCAATGTGCATATTCAAAACTCAAATATTTAGATGATCGTAATAGATAAAACCGTAATATCAGATGAAATCGCCGACAACTATTTTTTGTGCGATCTGAACAAATGCAAAGGAGGTTGCTGCGTAGAAGGTGACCTCGGTGCACCACTCGAAGATGACGAATTGCTGAAGTTGGATGAAATATATGAAAAAGTGAAACCATACCTTTCTGCTGAAAGTATAGCAGCGATAGAACAACAAGGAAAATATATATTTGACGAAGACGGGGAATATTCTACCCCCACCATTAATGGAAAAGAATGTGCTTATGCCATCTACGATGAACGTGGCATACTAAAATGTGGCATAGAAAAAGCCTATGAGGAAGGCAATTCGAAATTTAAAAAGCCGATTTCCTGCCACCTCTACCCCATCAGGGTTACCAAATACGACAACTACCACGCACTCAACTACGACCGCTGGGAAATTTGTCTGCCTGCCTGCGAACTTGGACGAAAGACCAAATTGCCGCTATACAAATTCCTGAAAGAACCTCTGATCAAAAAATTTGGCAAACTCTGGTATCAGAAACTATGTTTTGCCATAGAATCGCCAAAAGAAGCTGTCACCCACAAGCCGTAAGTCCAACGACAACATTCAGTCTACGATCATAAACATAGAAGCAGAAAATATTAACTTTGTGAAATTTTTATTGTCAATAAGCCATCAGCAGGCTTAATACACATTTGGAATGATCAAATTAAAAACAATCGAAGAAATAGAATTGATGAGGCAAAGTGCTCAGCTGGTGTCAAAGACCCTGGGCATGCTGGCTACGGAAATCAGACCTGGGGTTTCTACCCTCTACCTCGATAAATTGGCCGAAATATTTATTCGGGATCATCATGCAGTGCCCGGCTTCCTGGGTTTGTACGATTTTCCCAATACGCTATGCATGAGTGTAAACGAGCAAGTGGTGCACGGTATTCCAAATAAAAAACCACTCGCCGAAGGAGACATTGTATCCATAGATTGTGGAGTGCTGCAAAATGGATTCTACGGAGACCACGCCTATACATTTGCAGTCGGAGAAATAGCCCCCGAAATCCAGCAACTGCTGGAGGTGGCAAAACAAAGCCTTTATCTGGGCATAGAGCAAATGATAGCAGGAAACCGCATCGGTGATATTAGTTTTGCCATACAACGCCACAACGAAAAATATGGCTATGGAGTGGTGCGTGAGCTTGTGGGTCACGGGCTTGGCCGCAAAATGCACGAATCACCTGAAGTGCCCAATTTTGGCAAAAGAGGCCGGGGACCCGTAATCAAAAATGGACTGGTGATCGCCATTGAACCTATGATTAATCTGGGCACTAAAAATGTGAAACAACTAAGCGACGGCTGGACTATAGTGACTGCAGACGGCAAACCTTCGGCACATTTCGAACACAATGTGGCCGTGGTAAACGGCAAGCCGGAGATACTCTCCACTTTTGACTTTATCGAAGAGGCGCTGGTGAAAATTAATCAATAATCTTAACCTCTAAGTTTTGAAATATTGCAGCAAATGTGGAAGTAGCCACATCGCCCTACTCGTACCCGAAGGCGACACCTACGAAAGATTTGTATGTGGCAATTGCCAAAGCATTTTCTATGCAAATCCTCGCATGATTGTGGGATGCCTGCCCGTGTATGAAGATAAAGTAATGCTATGCAAGCGAGCCATAGCACCACAACATGGCCTGTGGAACTTGCCGGCCGGATTTCTTGAAAACGGTGAAAAAGCCGAAGATGGCGCAGCCCGCGAAACACTGGAGGAATCACAGGCAAAGGTAAACATCATTAAACTACACGCTGTATTTAGCCTGCCCAAAGTCAACCAGGTGTATCTATTGTTTTTGGCACAATTAAAAGACCTGCATTTTGGCCCGACCAAAGAAAGCCTGGAGGTAAGTCTTTTTGCCCAGGAAGATGTGCCATGGAAAGATATTGCCTTCCATTCCACCACCTACGCACTCGAACGATACTATTCGTATGGAAAAGACTTTGAAGGTGTACATGTAGGCAGCTACGAAGGCAAACAGAAATGGGAAGCGTGATGATCGTTGTTAGTTGATTGTAGATCATTGTTGGTTTTCGACACAACGATCAGGCGTCAACCATTATCAAGGCGGGTTCGTTGCTGTAGGATGCTGGTTGTAGCTTGCTTTTATTTCACCAATGTCACCCCTGTGCGCGCAAGAGAAAGAATGCCGCCTTGTATTTCACAAACATTTTTGAAACCTGCCTGCCGCATGTACCCGGCAGCATTTCTACTCCTGATTCCTGTTTTACAATAGACATAGTAGGTTTGGTCTTTGTCCAGCTTATTGATTTCTTCTGTGAAATTTTTGCTGTAGATATCCATAGACCTGGCGCCCTGCACATGACCCGAGTTATACTCAGCAGGTGTGCGCACATCCAGAATCACCGCCTTGCTTTTGTCGGCCTCTGCAAATTTTTTCGATTCCATTACACAAGCTGAGGAAGATTGTGGAGAATTGCCACCGGCGTTCAAAAGATTGAAAGCAACGACTGCCACCAGCAGCGGAATGAGTATATACAATATTTTTTTGTTCATGATTGAAAATGATTTTAATGAGGTAATTTTTCCTGAAACAATCCGTAAACCCATGTTCCTAACAAGGCAAATAAGAGCGTGACGATAAAAACACTATACCCATTACCGATGAGCGCGAAATGGGGCCCGGACAAGCCCCGGTCAATGCCCAGCCAAAACCAAATATAAGCCCGCCATAGATAGCAGCTTTGTTATATGGCTTCACCGGAAATTTTATGTTTTGTCCATCTATGGCTTTCACATTCCATTTTTTCAAAAGACCGATAGAAATAGCGCCTACCAGAATGGCAGAACCAATAACGCCATACATATGGAAAGATTGAAAACGAAACATCTCCTGAATCCTAAACCAGGAAATCACTTCTGCCTTGGTAAGCACCACTCCGAAAACCATCCCAAATACCAGGTACTTTAAGTTTTTCATTTGAACAGAATTACAAGATGAGAGGTAAAACAAGATGGGTCATCAGCAAACCCCCAACAAAAAAGCTGATGGTGGCAACCAAAGAACCAAACTGAAGGTTGGACAAGCCCGAAATGGAATGCCCCGAAGTGCACCCATTAGCATAGCGTGTGCCAAAGCCTACTAAAAACCCGCCCAGGCACATAAAAACAAAGCCTTTGACACTCAGCAGATTTGCCCAACTAAATAAATCGGCAGGCAGGTAAGAATCAAATTGCTTTACGCCCAGGGCACTCAGATCGGTTACAGTCTCTTGCGATATTTCAACTTTTGCATCTCCCAGCATCCACTGAGCAGCGATAAGTCCACCAATCAATATGCCTCCGACAAAGGCAAGGTTCCATTTTTCATTTCTCCATTCGTATTTGAAATATTCAATGTTCATAGGAACACACATGGCACAAATGTGTCTGAGTGAAGACGAAATGCCCAGTGCTCTATTGCCAAAAACCAACAACAACGGCACCATTAATCCTATCAAAGGCCCGGCGACATACCAAGGCCATGGTTCATGTATCAAATCGATCATTTCATTTGGTTTAAGCCTGCATAATTAATTGAAAAAATGAACAATAAAAGATGCAGGAACGGTACTACCCTCATGCATACTTATAAAAACTAAGCAAAATTGAGGATGTTTTGGCAACCAGGCCGGATCAGTAATTTCTTAACGCAACCACCTTGATAAACACCACGTTGGAAATAAAAAGGCACAAAACAAAGGGTACAAGCATGACACCTGCACCCTGATTTGTTTCATTGATTTGTCCGATGGCTTATTCTATTTCGCCAGACCAACCCATCATGCCCATACGAACATTATTGATGTCGGCAAAGCCCATGTGCGCCATTTGCCCGCACGCGGTTTTGCTGCGATTACCGCTGGCGCAATACACATAATACGTCTTATTTTTGTCCAGCTTTTCGAGCTTGTTGACAAAATCCGGAGACATCACATTGATATTGAGCGAGTTTGGTATATGGCCACTTTGGTGCTCTCCTTCGGTACGAACATCGATCAAGCCTATAGAAGATCCATTGCTTTTGATGATTTGCTCCAATTCACCGCAGTCTACGGTCTGGTAAGCTTCCTGAGTTTTCGAGAAGAAATTCATAAATTAAATTTTGGTTTTTTGTTAATAAATTATTTAAGTTTTTAAAGTTTGAGCGATTCCAATTTTTCATTTCTCAGAGTGGTGGGACATTTCCCGGCGATCAAAGGCACTCCTTCAGCCTGCCTGATTTTGGCAAAACCACCATGGATATTTCGAATGTTTTTAAACCCATTGCTGGCTAAAAGCGATGAAGCAATCATAGAGCGATAGCCGCCAGCACAGTGTACCAGGTATTTGCCATTTTTATCCAATTCGCCAAGGCGATTTTCAAAATCAACAAGCGAAATATTGATTGCGCCAGATACATGCTCTGTTTCTGCTTCGGTGCTGCGCCTTACATCCAGCACTTCGTACCCTTCGTTAACCAATGACATCATCTCATTCGCTTCTATCGAAGTAATGGTTTGTATTGCCTTGCCGGAATTTTTCCAGGCTTCTACCCCACCTTCCAGATAGCCAAGCACATTTTCGAAGCCCACACGAGCCAGACGCAGTACAGATTCGTACTCTTGCCCCGGCTCGGTGATTAGTACCAAGGCTCGGTCTATGGGAATAAGTGAACCTACCCACACTGCATATTGGCCGTTGAGTGGTATGTTGAGCGAATACCTGAGCGATGCGGTTTCGTATAGGTTTTCATTGCGCGTATCAAGTACCAAAGCCCCATCGTTGATGGCCTTTTCAAAATCTGCCAGCGACAAGGGATTAAGATTCTTTTTGAGTACTTCGTCGATATTTTTGGTATCCTTCGCGATTGATCCTCGCATTTCGAATGAGCTGGAGGAGTGCTATGCCATCTGTCACCACGTCGATAAACTGTGCTTTGCTCATGACTGCAGCGCATAATCATTTTGCGCT
>JAAUQL010000139.1 GCA_012033595.1 Cyclobacteriaceae bacterium
TTCTAAAGAATGTTCCCGGTTCGACTTTTTTATTTAAAGCATAATTTAATCTCCCATCTATGGGTAAGGGTATTTTTGTGTCTTTGGTAAAAAAACGGCCTAAAGTAGAGCATTTCGTTATATACAATGCTATATACGATGCGCAGTTCACAAGCTGCCACAGCCGACCACCCCGGTTTGGCAATGGCGCGAGATCATAAGATTGGAGAAAATAATATAAAGCGACAACTTGTACGTACAAGTTAAATGTTTACCTTGTGCTCATCATTTAGTATGCAAAAACCTTATGGCAGACACCCGCTACCGGCAGATATATCACATCCTCAAGTCCCGCATACAGCAGGGCTTGTATGCCACGGGAGATTTTTTGCCTTCGGAGCACGAACTCTGCCGGAGCTACTCCATCACAAGAACCACGGCCCGCAAAGCGCTCGATGAGCTGCTGCGCGAAGGTTTTATTGAGAAGCAACATGGCAAAGGGAGCCAGGTAGTTGAGCGAAGGCAGTCATTGGGCTTACTTACAGTCAAGGGTTTTTCAGAAGCTGTGGGGCCATATGTGAGGGCAGTTTTTTTGGAGAGGCCCCTGGCTCAGAATTGGCCAGATGAGCTGCCTTTTGCGCCCTCGGCAAAAGAGCTAGAACATCCATGCTATTTTTTCAAAAGGTTGC
Organism: Cyclobacteriaceae bacterium; assembly: GCA_012033595.1. Classification (GTDB taxonomy): domain Bacteria; phylum Bacteroidota; class Bacteroidia; order Cytophagales; family Cyclobacteriaceae; genus JAAUQL01. The sequence goes on from JAAUQL010000139.1 coordinate 669, forward strand.
GTTATGTAGGCGACGAGCCGGTGATGCTCGAATCCAACTGGTTTTCCACCTTTGGAATGGAAGACTTTCACCAGGAGGGTTTTGTTGACGATTCTTTTTTCAAAACGCTAAGTCAGAAATATCTGATAGAAATTACTGGTTCAGAGCAGGAAATACGCGCGGTGCATGCCACCGGAGAAATCGCCGACCTGCTGGGTATAGCCGGAGGATCTCCCATTTTACAAATATCCATCCGCTTTGCCACGAGTAAGCCCCATCTGCATATTTATGGCTATTTATACTGCAATACCTCAAAATATCCCATTGGAAATTTTTATAAACACTAAGCAATGAAATACAAAAACAGTTTTTCGCGCAGGGATTTTATGAAATCCTCGGCTTTGGCCTCCACAGCCGTGGTTGGCGCTGCTGCCTTTAGCGGATGTGCTGGCGAAGCCAACGTAAAGCAATATCCATTGAGGCAGTTTTTAGGTGCTGCTGATCAGCCAATCGAAGGCATCAGTGGATTGCTTTTTTCGCAGGTGGGCTACGAATTGGGTTTGCCGGTGAAGATCGTATTAAGGCTCCCCCAAAAAGAAATGCTATCGGAAGCGGCCACTTGTCAAATCGTAGAAAAAAGCACGGGAAAAGTCATCAAAAAACCATGTACATATTGGGGCGAAGTCTGGGGCAGTCATTGGTGGGTGATGGAATTCTGGGATATTCAGCAGGCAGGTATTTGGGATATTGAAGTCCTGGATGGTGGCAAAGTGGTGTATGCCGATGAAGGACTGAAAACCGCCAAAGGCGTGCTGTGGGACGAAACCATCAAATTTGCTTCGGTCGATATGCTGGAACGCAGGGCACATTTCACTAAAGTAGGCGCAGGGTGGCAGGATGCAGGCACGCTATGGGTTGAAAGTCCGGCACAAAGTGGTATGATCATCAGCCTGGAAGATCTACTGGAAAAATCCGCAGATCGCTTCGATCAGGCCTTTATCGAAAGGCTGGAAAAACAGATTACGGTGGGCTGCGACTACCTGGTGATGACACAGAAAAAAGCAAAAGAGCTCGGCTATGCCGAGGGTGCTTTCACACACGATCTTCATGGCCATGAACACGACATTTTGCCCAATGATGCCAACAAGGCCGTAGTGGCGCTCATGCGGGCATATCGTCTTTTGTCAGATAAATATTCGGAGAAAAAGGAAATCTATCGAGAAGCTGCCGAAAAAGCCTACCAGTGGCTTGTTACCGACGCCCAACCCCTTGGAAGCCATGGATACGAAAAATTTCAGCGTGGTTTGCCCGCAGATGCAGCCATCCCAAAAGATGAATGGGTCACGCGCGACCTGGTGATGATGTGCTGGGCAGCTCTCGAAAAGTGGAAGGTGGATCAGGCCGAGTCCACCAAACAAAAGTGCGTGGAATATGCCCAGCAAACCATAGACAGGCAGATCAGCAAAGATAGTGCAATGATGGGTTTTTATGGCAATTTCAAGGAATTTGGCAGCATGGCACATAGCGAAAGCTCGTGGGTGCATGGCATCGTACTTGGTGCTAAAGGGTCTGAATTTGGCACCGATATGGGTGGCTATTATCCAAACTACCTGATGCCCGTCATCGAAATGCTGAAATTATGGCCGGATCACGAATCTGCTCCCGCCTGGAGGCGAATGCTGGTGGATTTTACAGAAGGTTATCTCAAGCCGGCATGCCATGCCAATCCGTTCAACCTGGTGCCTTTGGCTATTTTCGAAAACGAAGGCCCTATCTGGTTCTGTGGTACATTCCATGGCTCGAATGCCATCTATGGATTCACCGCCGCTTTAGCGTTGGAGCTCGCTGAGCTGCTGGACGACGAAGCATTAAAAGATATTGCCTATGGCAACCTGCAATGGGTAGCAGGCCTGAATGGAGGCATTACCCAGCAAAGTGTGAAAAAAGGATGCGTGGTGTACAGCACCGACCTCCCTGATGGAGTGGCTTTGCCGGCCAGCATGATCTGTCATATTGGCAATCGCTGGGCAGGCACATGGTTTCAGACCCGTGGTGTGGTTTGTAATGGCTTTTCTGTTGGTGAGCAATTCAAATACGACGTGGCCGTGAAGAAAGAAAACGATGGGCCGCATTCACTCACTGATGAAGACTGGATCCCTCACAGTGCCGGCTGGATAAGCGGCTTGATAAGATTGAACAGGGTGATTGATAAGGTATAAGATAGCGAATTATTTAATCTTGATGAGGATATTGGTGAACAACACAATCTTATTCATGCACATGCTGCAAAGGCTATACAATTATCGACAATACTTATGGACTACCTTGCAGAGGTGAATGCACCCATGCCGGTCGAGAAAGCAACGGGGGAAGCACTACCCTATAAAATCGATTTCAACTGAAATATTTAATAAATTAAAATTTAATAAAATGTCAAAAACAAGCGCATTAGCAAAAATGATTGATCATTCGATCCTGCATCCTACGATGACCGACGAAGATCTAAAAAAAGAATGTGAAGTGGCCAAAAAGTATGATGTCGCTTCCGTATGTGTGAAACCCTACATGGTGCCCCTTGCGGTAGGGTTGCTCAAGGGTACGGATGTATTGGTGGGATGTGTGATCGGCTTTCCGGCCGGAAACTCCACCATAGATGTGAAAGTGTTTGAAGCGGCCAAAGCCTGCAAAGACGGTGCAGTGGAGATCGACATGGTCATCAACATCGCCAAGGCACTCGAAGGCGATTGGGACTATGTAGAAAGGGAGATCAGTTCCGTCACGGGCATATGTCATGAGTTGGGCGCGATCGTAAAAGTGATTTTCGAAACCGACTACGTAACGAGCGAAGCCGACATCGTAAAGCTATGTGAAATCTGCACCAATGTTGGGGCGGATTATGTAAAAACTTCCAGCGGCTTTGGTTTTGTGAAAGGCGACGACGGCAAGTATAGTTATGAAGGCGCAACTATTCCCAACCTGAAGCTGATGAAAGCCAGCATCGGACCAAAGGTAAAAGTGAAAGCTGCCGGCGGAGTGCGAACACTCGATCAATTACTGGCAGTGCAAGAAGCGGGTTGTGCAAGAAGTGGCGCAACTGCCACTGTGGCCATGATGGAAGAAGCAATCAAGCGTTTTGGAAAATAAGGGAGAATGACAAACCCTTCAAGTTTATGAAAACCTTTAAGGGTTTTACCTATTCACCAAAGTAAAAATATATACCTTCATCCGCATTTAATTCACCCTATACTTTTAACATATAAACTACCCAAAATTATGTATATCGTCGATTCTTACGGCTTAGCCGTGATTTTTGCATCATTACCATGCTCGGCTGGGGCTCCTGGGCCAATACGCTAAAGATGACCTCCAAAAGTTGGGAATTCCCATTATACTATTGGGATTATTCCATAGGCCTGGTACTCACCACCCTTATTTTCGGTTTTACCTTTGGCAGCAATGGCGACGAAGGGCGGAGTTTTGTTAATGATCTATCGCAAGCCGAAACGTCTGCGCTCACCTCTGCCTTTGTCGGGGGGGTGATCTTCAACCTGTCCAACCTGCTCATCGTTGCTGCTACTGCCATCGCAGGTATGTCGGTGGCATTTCCGATTGCAGTAGGCCTGGCGTTGGCCATAGGGGTGGTCGTCAACTATATTGCCACGCCGGTAGGCAATCCCTACCTGTTGTTTTTGGGTCTGGCGCTGGTGGTAGCGGCCATCCTGGTGGATGCAGCGGCATATAAAAAACTGCCTCAGGAAAATAAGGGCGATCAGAAGAAAGGGATAATCATATCAATTATTTCAGGCATTTTGATGGGATTCTTTTACCGCTTTGTTGCTGCCTCTATGACGACCAACTTTGCCACACCCGATGTGGGCCTGCTCACACCCTACTCGGCTATGTTTGTGTTTACCATAGGTATTTTCCTGTCCAATTTTGTGTTCAACACCTGGTTTATGTATAAACCTGTGTCCGGCAAACCGGTTGGATATGGAGATTATTTCAAATTGGGTACGCCAAAAATGCACATGATCGGACTACTGGGTGGCCTGATCTGGTGCGCGGCCATGGAGTTTAACCTGATGGCTTCAGAAAAGGCCGGGTTTGCCATTTCGTACGGATTGGGTCAGGGAGCCACCATGATTTCTGCTGCATGGGGTGTATTTGTCTGGAAAGAATTTGCAGGAGCTCCAAAAGGTACGAATAAACTGCTCACAGCCATGTTTATCCTGTTCATCATCGGGTTGGCGCTGTTGGTAATAGCAAGATTAAATTGACTTTCTTAAAAAATGAAAAAAAATAAAATAGTAGTGATTGGCAGTTCCAATGTGGATCTGCTCATGAAAATGGATCATTTACCCGAAAAGGGCGAAACCGTAACTGATGCCGAGTTTTACCAGGTATATGGTGGCAAAGGCGCCAACCAGGCAGTAGCTGCTGCACGGGCTGGCGGAAACGTGGCTTTTGTGAATTGTGTCGGCGAAGATGCCTATACGCCGCAAATGGTGCAAAACTATAGAGATGATGGTATCGATACTTCCTGGGTTTTCATGAAAAGGGAATGGCCAGTGGACATGCGCTCATCATGATCGGAGATGCGGGCAACAATTACCTGTCTGTAGCTCCCGGTGCCAACTACAATCTGACACCAGCAAAAATCGATGAAGCCCGCTCGGCGATCAATGAGGCGGCCATCATAGTGATGCAATACGAAATACCTCAGGAAACGATCAAATACGTCATTGACCTGGCCAATGAAAATGGTATATCTGTGCTTTGGAATTTCGCACCCGCCCGATCTTTCGATTCGTCCTACATTCCCAAAGTGAAGATATTGGTACTAAATGAGGTGGAAGCTGGTTTCCTGGCCAAAATGGAAGTGAAAAACGAAGCTGACGCAGAACAAGCCGCCAATGTACTGATTGGGCGTGGTGTAGAAAAGGTGATTATCACGCTTGGCTCGCAGGGAGCATTTGCGATGACCCGAACGGAAAAAGTCCGCGTGCCGGCCTACCTGGTAGAAGCGGTTGATACCACCGCCGCCGGAGATACCTTTTGTGGGGCTTTTGCTGTGGCGTTGGTTGAGGGCAAGTCGCCAAAGGAATGCCTGCAGTTTGCCAGTGCAGCAGCCGCCATCAGCGTCACACGCATGGGCGCCCAACCTTCTGCACCAACAAGGGCGGAAATAGAAGGTTTCTTGAATCGCATGTAAGCATTACATATTTTAGGCCTGGCTCAGAAATGAGCATCAGCCCATACGAATGACTAAAAAGTGTATATATTCTGGCAGCGAATGTAGCTCAACCGCGAAAAACAATCACTGAGCCCTACAGGACGCTGCCAGTGTACTATGCCTTTTCTAACTTCTCCTGAACCTTTTTCTATATTCCTTATCCATTTTTTCCGTAGCATACTGAACAATTAATCTTCCGCAGTTGTCTTTCCATTTCGATAAGAATTCTTCCACCTGTGCAGGATGCTTTTTCCACAGTCCCCGAAGTAAAGTACCTATTCCTTTTTGAACATATTCAGATTCATCGAGCATTAATGGTTCGACCAATGCAATAGCTTCGATCACCTTCAAATCCTTGGTTAGCTTGTCCAGTTCAACTAATGCAACTGGCACTGCTCTGCGTTTCCATTCAGACTCCGAGGATATCCATGATTTTAAATCATTGACGCCAATGACCTCATCAAACAATACGCTTGATAACACGAGCATGCATAGTACATCGGTCGTCGCCCAATTATTTATTCCATGGTCAAACCAATTGCCGATCCGGTAAAAAGTATCCTTTGTGAAATTTTGTCTATGTGATTTTAAAAGGCTAATAGCAATGTGCTTTTCATCGAATCTTCCATTTTTCATTAGCTCATCCCCCAAAGTCAGGTAATGCTCCAGCGTCATTTCATCTTGCCACTGCACCGTCCATTTATCGATCTGTTCTTTGAAAATTTTGTCATCAATTCCATAGCCATCGTACCCTTCTTTGAAATACCGGGAATACTTTTTAACGATGTCAGGATTGGCGTTGAGCTTGCAAAAGGCGCGGATTTCTTTGGTTTTTGAGTCAATCATCGTAGTTGGGTTATTAAAAAAAATTTCGTCACTTGCCCGTTAAAAAGCCTTCCGGATTTCATTGCGACTGATGCGCCAACAGAAAATTTTCTGGCCTTTTACCCACCATCAAGCACATTTTTGGCTAGCGCCAATATCGATGCTTAATTGTGTTATTTGGATTTAATCCACAAAATTCACTTTAAAAATCCTCTCCACTTCCCTCAGCTATTGGTTCCAAAGTATGCCCATTACTTCACCTTTCTCTTTAGTTAATATGAGATATATGATTCGTGAAGTCGCTAAATCTGATATCGCATTTGCAAATTTGCAATCGCATGGCTCCGGGTCGAAGTCTAATTTTTTAGAGAAATTCCCAGGGCGGCGATTGCCAGCACGACACTTTTTGTCACTTTATTGCTATCGCAAAACCACTGAGCGTTCCAAAATAGTTCAGACAAGGATCAGGTTATTCCCCGGGCACAAAGAACCTGCAAACCGTGCTGCTCAAAGACCTTATTCCGGGCAAATAATTTTTAGTTTAATAGTACACGAACTTTTTTCAGTTTGCCTTCAAACTTACCAGGAGTTTTATAGTCCTCACTCACCGGAGTACCCGTGTCTTCTCCTACATCAAATGTTTCGTCCAATGAAAAACGGATAGGAATGGTTTTCTCTACCCGTCCTTTGCCAATTTCTTTACCATTAGCCATCAGGCTTACAGTACCGGCACCACCAACTGCCTCTCCACCCTCATAGATAAACTGACAGGTAATGGTTGTTTCGCCCAGGGGCAATTTCTCGTTGCTGATTACTTCATAGCGATCCTTTCCCACAAAATTGTAATGAAAGACCAGCTTCCCATCAAGCATATACAATCCATAGCCTGCTGATCTGCCTCCCATCGTTACCAATACGCCACTGGTATTTTCCTGGCTTAGGTCAATGTCGGCCTCTATTTTAAATGATTTGTTTTTAACATCGGGGGCACTTCCTTCCGGGATTCTCACCATGCCGGGGTAATAAATAAATGAAGTTCTACCTGTGCCATAGCTTGGCCGGTTAGAGACAGCAAAGCGCGGAATATTGCTGTCATCAAGTGGCAAGACGTTATATTTCGTAGCCTCTACCAAAAGATATCTTTCATTTCCCTGAGTTTTTCGGGGTATTTTTTTGCAAGATCGTTGGCCTGGCTAAAGTCCTCTTCGACGTTATACAGTTCCCAGTCATATTCATACATCGCATTCTTAGAGGGATCGTTAGGCACCCACGGAGCGGTTTTGGGCGTGGTAGAAGCTACCCAACCATCGTGGTACACTCCTCTGCGTGCGTAAATTTCAAAATACTGGGTAGTGCGGTGCCCTTCAGCTTTTGGCTCATTAAAGGTGTACAACATGCTGGTTCCTTCCACTGGTTTTTGTGCGACACCATATACTTCGATAGGTGCCGGAATGTTGGTCGCTTCAAGCAGGGTCGGCAGTATGTCAATCACGTGGTGAAATTGGTCACGGACCTGCCCGTCATGCTTTATTTTAGCCGGCCAGGAAATAGCCAAACCGTTTCGTGTTCCGCCAAAATGCGAGGCCTGCAATTTAGTCCACTGAAACGGTGTGGCCATGGCATGAGCCCATCCGGCAGGCTTATGGTTAAAATGCATTGGGCCACCCAGGGTTCCTGCGTCGTACGCTGCTTTTATATCCGCCCAATTTTCGGTAGCGCCATTGAAAAAGGAAATTTCGTTTAGCATGCCTTGCGCCCCGCCTTCACCACTAGGGCCATTGTCACCCTGAATATAAATCACCAGTGTGTTGTCCATTCGACCAGTTTCTTCCACAGCGTCCAATACTCTGTTTATTTGATAGTCACAATGTGCCAAGGCAGCGGCATAAATTTCCATCATGTGGGCAAATACCTCCTGATGTTCTTTATCAAGTGTGCTCCAGGCCGGAACAGCATCGGGTCGTTTGGTCAATTGTGTCCCTTCCGGAATTACGCCCGATTCTATTTGTCGTTGATGAATCTGCTTTCTCAACTCATCCCATCCCATGTCAAATTTACCTTTAAATTTCTCAATCCACTCCTTTGGAGCATGGTGCGGAGCATGGGAAGTTCCGGGCGTATAATAAACCAGAAAAGGTTTATTTGGCGCCACGGCATGTAGCATTTGGATTCTTTTGATGGCCTGATCAGCAAGATCTTTGTCCAAATGATAATCTTCTTCGTAGGGAGGCTCTATGGCGGTGGTTCCTTCAAAAAGTGCCGGAGAAAACTGATGAGCATCTCCACCGATAAAGCCATAAAAATATTCAAAGCCCAAACCGGTAGGCCAAAGATCAAAAGGGCCTGCCTGACTGTTTTGCCAATCAGGCACATTGTGGTTTTTACCAAACCAAGCCGTATTATAGCCATTTTCTTTGAGGATAGTCCCCATCCCGGCCAACGATTTTGAGACTAAAGTATTATACCCGGGGTAGCCCACGCCCATTTCCATAATAGAGCCGGTGCCAGCCGTATGGTGATTGCGCCCGGTCAATAGGGCAGCCCTGGTAGGGGAACATTGCGCGGTAGTGTGAAACCGGTTATAAATAATCCCTGATGTGGCGACACGATTGAAAGCAGGTGTAGGAACCGGCCCGCCAAATACTTCCGAGGCAGCAAACCCAACGTCATCAGTCATAATAATAACGATGTTGGGCGCACCTTCCGGCGGTGTTATCATGGCAGGAAAGTCTTTTTCAGAGTCAGCGGGGGTCAAACCGATTTTACCTGTAAAGCTCTTGGCAGGTATAGGTAAAATGGCTCGATTGAACTGGTCTTTTTCCTGTGCTATCAGCATAGAAATAAAGCCCAGCATCAAGATGAAGGTAAATGCGCCTTTTTTCATACTTTTTGTTTTTTAGTGTTTGTCGATGGTTAGTGTTATGCACAACTATCCTAATATATGGTAATTTTCTGTAGAATTTTCTTTTCTAAAAGCAAAATATATGATCAAATTGATTCCTCCGCTTAATAAAGCATAGTAACGCTATTCAAACAATCTTTTTCTGGAACTGAACTGTTATATAATGCAAATGTTTCGGGGAAATATCGCTAGCTGACCGCTAACAATTGCTGATAGGAGACTGTAAACTGAACTCTGTCTATTGCAAAAATAGTTTAAACTTGTATTAGAAAACAGAGAGAATGGAATCAGAAGAATTTAAAACAATGCAGGCCAAAGCACTGGATCAGTTGCGCAGAGGCCA
>JAAUQL010000140.1 GCA_012033595.1 Cyclobacteriaceae bacterium
CGGTTTCTTTGTGAACATCAAGGCCGCAACCTCGTTCAATAATCTGAGGGAATTCTACTAAAGACATTGCGTTATATAGTTTGGTTTCTATATTTAAACGACTTTCATGCCTGTGGGTGAATTCCCTCTATTCATGATTGTTTTATGTCTAATCCGGTAGCAGTTACTTCTAGCTTCAGGTTGCTGCCAGGTTTCGAAGCTCGGTTAAGGATGCAGGAATAATTGTATGACAAAAGAAAATCAGCAAATATTTCATTCGATTGTACTTTTAGCTAAAAAAATTTGTCTGTTAAAAGTAAATAAACAAATATCGCGATACATATTGAAAGGCAGTATGTAGTTAGGTGCCGATGTTTATAAAACTAGCCAGCAGCAATATGACCACACTGATAGTAGGCGCAAGCGGAGCAACCGGATCGCTAGTAGTAAATCAACTACTCGATAAAGGAGTGAACGTCAGGGTGATAGTTCGTTCACCTGATAAAATACCGGATACATGGAAAAACAGTGACATGGTACATATCATTTATGCGAGCATTTCAGAAATCGGAGCGGATGACATGGCCAAATACGTCGAGGATTGCGATGCGGTAGTTTCGTGTCTGGGTCATAATTTAAGTTTCAAGGGCATTTACGGCAAGCCGCGCCGGCTGGTAACCAATGTTGTCCGCAACCTTTGCGAGGCCATAAAGAAGCGCAAAGCCATTAGTAAGCCTGTAAAATTTGTATTGATGAATACCACGGGAAATAGAAATAAAAATCTGCAGGAACCCATTTCCCCAGCTCACAAAATGGCGATTGCCTTGATTAGGCTACTACTTCCCCCTCATGTCGACAATGAAAAGGCGGCTGAATATTTAAGAGTGGAGCTTGGCCAAAACGACCGCAGTATAGCGTGGGTAGCTGTTCGACCAGATTCTCTGATCAATGCATCCGTTGTGTCAGCATACGAAGTGCATCCCTCCCCCACCCGGAACCCTATTTTTGATGCAGGCACCACCAGCCGGATCAATGTGGCGAACTTTATGGCGGAACTGCTCACCCGAAATGAGCTATGGGAAAAGTGGAAGGGTCAAATGCCTGTGATTTATAATAAGCCGGACATCGACCGCAATTCTGCATTGAGAAAATAGCCAGCCGCTGTACGAATGGCTAAGCGTACATCTAATTTTTGCGCCAGCACCAGCGAAAGGATTTTTTGTTGCTTAGCAACCCTTCCCATTACCCCACCATCATTCAAAGCGACTCAAGGGCTTCATCAAATAAATAATTTACATCCTGATCTGAATTCATTTCCACCAGCACCTCGCCATACCTTATTTTCAGCGGTTTGCCCAGCAAGGACTTCACCCTAAGCTGGGTCAAAGTGCCATTTTTCCAGGCGATATCCACTTCAAAACCTCCCCGTGCTTTCAGACCCGAGACATGTCCTGAAGCCCAGGCATCGGGCAGGGCGGGCAAAACATGGATTTCACCCAGATGCGATTGCAAAAGCATTTCGCATAACCCGGCAGTGTAGCCGAGGTTTCCGTCGATCTGAAATGGCGGATGAGCGCACAGCAGGTTGCTGTACGTGCCTCCTCCACCAGGCCCATAGTTTGCTTCCTGAGAAGGATCGACCATATTTAGATGGTTGGCCACCAGCTCATGAGCGTGGTTGCCATCGAGCAAGCGCGCCCAGAAATTGATTTTCCAAGCGCGCGCCCAGCCGGTACCCAGGTCTCCGCGATGCTGAAGCGTGGTGCGGGCGGCTTCAGCATATTCGGGCGTATAGATTGGCGAAATCTGACTGCCGGGATGTAGTGCAAACAGGTGCGACACGTGCCGGTGCTGGTCGTCGGGCCGGTCATGATCGTTGATCCACTCCTGCAACTGCCCATGTTGACCAATGCGCAAAGGATTAATTTTTTTAAGCTGACTTTCCATCTGAGCAATCATTTCCTGATCGACACCTAATAATCGGGCAGCCGCCATGCAATTGCTGTACAGATTGTGTATCAATTGAATATCCATGCTGGTGCCATTGGTTATTTGTATTACACAGTCATCAACCTTATAGCCATTTTCAGGTGAGTTGGCCGGACTGGTGATCAGTTCACCTTCGGGAGTTTCCACCATATTTTGCAGCCAAAATTCCGCCGCTCCTTTCATGATCGGATAGGCCTTTTTGAGGTACGACATATCGCCTGTAAAAAGGAAATGCTCGTATAGGTGCAAACACAACCAGGCATTGGCAGCGGGAAAAAGACCCCATTCGCCCCATCCGGGAGCGGTAAATCCCCAGGCATTGGTGGCCCAGTTTACACTCCAGCCCTGCTTGGTATTGTAATGCACGCGGGCGGTTTCACGGCCTGCCTTGCTCAGGCTTTCGGCCAGGTAGTGCAGAGGCATATAGGCCTCGCCAAGGTTGGCGACCTCTACTGGCCAATAGTTCATTTGCAGGTTAATATTGAGATGATAGTCCGCATTCCATGGTGGATGAAGGGAATGGTTCCAAATGCCCTGCAGATGCGCTGGCAAGCTATTTTCGCGCGAAGCGCTTAGCAACAAATACCTGCCAAACTGAAACAGTAGTCCTTCCAAATAAGGATCGTTGCGACTATGTTGATAGGCCGCCAGCCTTTGGTCTGTTGCCAGCTGTTGCAGGGTATCTTCGCCCAGCTTAATGCTGACCCGCTTCATAATGTCGGAAAAATCTGCAATGTGGGCTTGCTTAAGGTCTTCAAAGTTCTTCTCGCGGGCTTTCGCCAATGTATTTTGGCATATGTCCAATGGCACTTCACCGCTTTTGTATTCCGGGTAGTCGATGGCATAATCGGTCGCAGCAGTCAGCTCGATGGTAATGTCTTCTGCACTGGCAATTTGCAGGGAACTGTCGGTGGCAGATATGGTGCCCTGACTGGCTTTTACTCTGAGTTTGGCGGCAAAAGGCCTGTTATTGTCTTGCAAATTACCGGTAAGAATGATGCTGCCTTCAGCGTACTGTATTTGAAAATTCTGGTGGATGGTGCTTAACTTCAATTCCAGGTCGAATTGAAGTTGCTTGTCGTTGCTGAAGTGCATCACGAGCAGCTTATCGGGGTAGCTGCAAAAATACTCCCGCTGGTGTGTTACACCATCTTTGGTGTATTGTACCCGTGCTATGCCGTTTTCCAGGTCGAGTTCACGCCGGTAGTTAGCCACACTGACGCTATCGTGTCCGGGGAAATGGATGAGAATATCGCCAAGTCCCTGGTTCGCACCAAATCCTTCTTTCAGCCCTGTGAATTGATCCAGCGTCAATTGCTGAGCTTCACACTCTTTGCCCTCTGCATAGAGCTGCCTGATTTTCGGCAACACTGCTCCCGCTCCTTCTCGTACGCCACCTCGGTATTCGGAGCCCTCGGCTGGCCCGCCAGACCACAGCGTTTTTTCTGTAAACTGGATGCGCTCATTGGCCACTCCGCCAAAAACCATAGCACCAATGTGGCCATTGCCGATAGGCAGTGCCTCGGCTTGCCAATCCTGAGCAGCAGAACTGTACCACAATGAATAACTGGGTTGATCCAACTGAGGCTCTTTGTGTGGCTCGCAAGCGCTTACCACGATGATGAGTAACATCAATACCTTTATTTTCTTAAAATCACTAGTGTTCATTTCAAAAATATTCATTTGTCTAAATTACCTTGTTTAATAAAAACCACAACTCGGACTACTGTATTTCCACCCTGGAGTGGTTGCTGGCGGTTTTCCTGGTGGTCAGGCTGTTTTTCCCAGGCTTAAAAACACCTGTGGGAATTTTTGTAGTAGCGGCTATGATGAATAGTGGTACCCCGACAGACGCTCCATTGATCAATATCTCCGTCAATTCAGCATGGTACCATGCTGACACCAACTTGAGGCTTTCATTGATTTCTGTGCTTCTTCTGCTGAAGACCCAAGCCATTTCCAATAAATATCCAAAAATAGTATCGCTCACTGCAAGCTATAAGTCTTAAACTTCAAGATTATCCATGTGACCCTTTGGTCTATGGAAAAAATGTAGATTATACATTCCGCTACAGAGAATAGGAAATAGCTTGATTGCATCTCATTTTTGGCGTGGCCAATACCTGTTATTTGATTTATTGCTAATTTCTTTGATTTCACTTTGCATAATTTCTTTTTGTTCGGATTCATAAACCACAAAGTAAAATCCTTCTTTCAGGTTTTCAGGCATAAAAGACTCCAGTTCGTTTACAGTGCGGCCAGCTTTAAGTAATACATTTTTATACTCCTTTTTGGAAACCTCTTTTCTGTCAATATCCAGAATTTTCACGGTCACATTTGCGGTTTGTTCCTTGTTCCAGTTCAGCACAACAGGTTTAATTTTGTCTTCCGGGCCGTAAACCACGTCCACGTCGTGCGAGCCTGCTACGGTTTTCTGGAATACCATTTGATTGGCGAACCACGCGAGCTTGGCTGCCCCGGTAAAATCGATAAGTGGTTTTTTGTAGGTTACCGAGTTGGCCCCGCCGTGCAGGCAGCACCAGCTAAAGCCATCGTAATCCAAAAAGCGCATTTTTTTCATGGCCTCCCAGGCCGAAAAAGCCTGCCATGCCTGGCTTTCTTTCCATTCGTCGAGGCTAAGCCTGCGGCCAATGCTGCCAATGTCGTAGTCCCATTCATAAGAATGCATCCTGTACCAGGGTTTCCCTTTCACAAGGTTCCAGTTTGGCTGGGCCATCGATTCCTGGTGCTCGAAATTGAAATATGCCCGGTCTTTGCTGTTCAGGAAAGAAGTCCTGTACTCACCAGGGTAGTTCCTCAAGTCATTCCACTCCCGCCCGTAACCAGTGGGCGAATCTTGATTTCCCCGGGTTATGTTGAGGGCAGTCCAGGCCCATGAAGGCTGGATGGGATTGCCTTGCTGGTCAACAGTCCCCTCATCATTTCCGTAATGAAAATGCTGAATAAACGAATTGTAGGAAATAATGCGGCTGGGGTCCACCGGGTAGAGCGTGTTGTGCACCTGCTCACAGTAGATATTGGATTCTGAAACCGGGTTTTCCTTAAAACTCTGCGTGTGGTTGGCGGCTTCCCACATTACAATACTGGGGTGGTTGATGACCTGTTTCATGTATTTTGGGAAATTCTCAAAATCCACATCGCCCCATCCGCGACCAGTGCGGATCCACGAAGTGGGGCACCATAACAGCATCATGCCAAGCTGATCGGCGTATTCGGCATAACGTGGGTCGTTCACCCCGCGCGCCGGGAACTCCCAGTTGTGCACATGCAGGCGCAACAGATTCCCGTTCATTTTTTTTATTTGAAGGATCTCCTTGGCCACCCAGTAATCGGGGGCACAACGGCTTTCCTTTATCATGTCTTCGATGGGGGAACGATAGCCCATAATCTGCGCACCGTTCAGCATGGAAACTTCCCCGTTCAGGCGGAACGAGCCTCCCGCCTGGTCAACCGTGCGGATTCCGGTTGTGCTTACAAAATCGTCAACAATATTACCATCCCTGTCTTTTAAAAGAACCTGAACTTTATACAAATTGGGCGTTTCAGGAGTCCATAATTTTGGATTGGAAACTTCGAACGGGATTTCCATTTCCGATGTCAGGTGAGGAAGTTCTATTTCTTTGATGACCTGGCTCGCCACCGAATTTGATTCCACCGGGAACCAAGGGTACATTTTCAGTTCAACCGTGCCCCGGAAGGCAAGCCAGAATTTGTTTTCGATGCTGATTCGCGCCATTTGCGAAGCATTGCCCGTGCCCAGCGATTTGGTATAAACAAAAGCATTGTCAATGGAGGTGTAATTGAGCAGGTCGAGCGACATTTTCCCGGCAAACCACCCGATATTGAAATCGAGCGAAGAATGGGGCATGATTTCGCCGACCTTGTCGGTCAGGTAGAAATGGTTGACTTTTACCGCAATCAGGTTTTCTTCGTTTTTGTTCAGAAATTTCGAAAGGTCGATTTTTGCGGGAACCGTTCCGCGACAACAGCCACGACCTGCCCGTTCACCCACACTTCGCCGCCGGGGTCTAGGGTGGCAATGTTCAAATAGGCCTTATCGAAACTGCCAACCTTCACTGTTTTTCGCAACAATAAATCCTCGCCTGCAAAACGCTCGCCGCCATGAACGGCGGGCAAATCGGTTGTTGGCCAAAGGCTGTCGTTGTAATTGGCGGCGGTCCATCCGTTTGCGTCGGCTTTAACTTCGAAGTATTCGTCCAGAAAAGTTTCGGTGGTATAGGGGTACGATTCGCGGCCCGTGAGGTGGTAGCCCACGCCCCATATATCGTCGACCTGCACGCCGGCGGCGGCTTCGAGCGTTAAGCGGTTTATTTTGGCGATACTCGTAAAATTCTGGGCATAGCCAATTCCATCGGTAATTACCCGCTGTAATGGTACAAAATCAGCCACCAGTTTCCCATCGATATAAAGGTTGTACCGCACCACATCTTTCCCGCGAACTGTGGCCGCCATGTCAAATTCAATTTTGAAGTTGTACCATTTCCCGGCTTCGTAAATGTCTTTTTCAACCCTCTGGTTATTTGCTGTGGTATAAAAGAATTTGCCGTTTGCGGCAAAACCCACTTTTGCGCCAGGAATTTTCCCGCTTTCAGAAAAAGCAAAAACACAGGTTGAACTGGTTGTGGGGACTTTGACTTTCCACGAAAATGAGAATCGCCAGCTTTGGCCTGGGAATTTCCAGGTGTAAGCGCTTTTGGGAGCAGTTGTTTCCAGCAAGCCGTTTTTTACTTCAACTGTTTGTCCCGATTTATACTGAATCAGATTGTCCGCCTGCTCCTTATCCTGCCCTTCCCGGTAGCCCAGCCATTTCCAGTCGTTGAGCCGGATGCTGGCGCGGTGTTCTGGCAGTGGCTGCGGTTTTATTTTCAGGGCCGTTTGGCCGGCTTCCTTGTCTGAAACCACTTCGTAATCGAAATTGGGCGCATTGAAAAACTCTGATGCAAAACCAGCGTAATGCTTTAAAAATTCAACTCTTTGCTCAGTAGTAAGAACCGTTGTTGGCCCTTTAAAATCGGTTTCGCCGTTGGCCGCAGGGTTGTTGCTGAAATAGCGCAGTTCGAATGATTTGGAGGATTGTGAGTTTGCTGCAACTGCCAAGATCATTCCCAAGTAAAAAAATCCTATTTTCTTTAATTTAGTGAATTTCATGAGTCAGGATGTTGGTTAAAATACTATCTGTTCAGATTAAATGTGATTTAAAAAACGGTGCTTTCGTTTTACTGAATTAAGAATTACCAAAAGATTTGAACCAAGAGGTAAACCCAAAGGCTTCGCTAGCTCTCGTTCATAGCAATCATAATAGCTACACCGGACGATTCGGCCACAGATATGCGCTGCAAGCAACATAAGCATTTAACGTATCTCGGTCAGCTTAAAAACAGCACTGTCAAATGGCCGTGAGATTTGCACTTCTATTCCATATTTCATTAAAAATTCACCCGAGAAAACCTGTCCGTTCCCCCAGAAAGACGATGCTCCAGTTAAGTTTATCTCTTCAATTTTGTATTTTCTATCGGCATCAAGACCTTTCAAACCTAATTTTGGGTATACATTGCGTTGGTGAGTTCCAGTGCTAAATGCAAAAAGAACAGCCTGCTCTCTGCCTTTAGCAACGTACATCTGTGATGCCCAATTCGCTTCGTTGTAGGGAGAATAAATACGATACAAATCGCCCCCGGCAATCAGTGGCCTGACAAAATTCTTGTAATTGGCAATGGCCGTGCGGGCAAATTCATACTCGTCCGAAGTTAATTGCGATGGTTGCAGTTCCAATCCCAAACGGCCAGTCATGGCAACATCGAACCGAAATTTCAATGGAGTGATGCGTCCCGTTTGATGGTTCGGACTTGTGGAGACATGTGCCGCGGTAGCGTTAGGCGGGTAAAGTAGGTTTGAACTATACTGAATAAACAATCGTTTCAAGGGATCAGTATTATCGGAGGCCCAAAACTCCTGATGGTACTTTAACAATCCGTAGTCAAGACGGCCGCCCCCGGAGGCACAGACCTGCATCATTAATTTTGGGTACTTGGCGCGTACCTTCTCGTAAATACCGTACAAGCCATTCGTATAACTTATCCAAAAATGAGTCTGTTTATCATCAGGCAAAAAGGTAGAACCCACCTGTTCCACATGACGGTTGGCATCCCACTTCACGTATGAAATCCCTGGGTGACGGGTCAGTAAACTATCAACGGTATTCCAAATGAATTCGCACACCTCCGGATTGCTGAGGTCCAACAGTAATTGGTTCCTCAAGGTTATTTTATCACGCCCGGGGCTTTGTACTATCCACTCCGGATGCGTTTCAGCCAATACGCTCTTGGGGTTTACCATTTCGGGTTCCATCCAAATTCCAAAACCAATCCCCAATGATTTGGCATGGTCAATAAGAAAATCAATCCCATGAGGAAGCTTTTTCTCGTTGGTTTGCCAATCACCCAAGCCAGCATTATCAGCATTACGAGGATATTTATTGCCAAACCAGCCATCGTCGAGCACAAACATTTCCACACCAATTTTGGCAGCATTGTCCATCATTTGCGTTAATGTCGTTTCATCGAAATCGAAATATGCACCTTCCCAACTATTCAAAACAACAGGACGTACGTTGAATCCGTCAACCAAAGCGTATTTTCGTCCCCAATCATGGAAATTCCGTGATAATTGACCAAGGCCATGTTTGCTATATGTGAATGCCATTTTAGGCGTTTCCAGCCATTCGCCAGGTTGTAATTTGTATTCAGACAAAAATGGGTTTACCCCACTTAACACATTCAAATGAGCCCATTCATCCTTTTCAAAAACAATCCGGTAATTGCCAGACCACGCCAAAGCTCCGCCATAACATTCTCCGTCGTCTTCAGCAGCGGGACGGTTCAAGGATAATATAAAAGAAGGATTATCTGTTTGAGTGGTACGGACACCCTTCTTCGATTCAATGATTTTTTTCCGCTTTTCAATTCTTCTTCAACCAAATTCATTTCGTCTGCCCATGAGCCTGTAAAATGTGTGAGATAATATTTATCAGCATAAAAGTTTAAAAATGAGGAACATATGTTGCCAAGTCGAATTGATTCTGACTCCTTGTTATGGACAACAATCCATTGGTTGATCACATCGTGCTTCTTAAAAGCTTGCAGGTGCAGTTCCACTTGAAGATTATAAACCCGATCTTTCATTGAAATGACGACCGTGGTAATCAAACTGTCCTGTGAATCATGCTGAATTCGAACCACTTCAAGCTCTGTGATCAAAGCGCCGTTGGCATGGACAATGCTTAACGCGGGTTCATTGGAAAATCCCAATCCATATGAAGGATAAGCTTCATATACCAGTTGTCTGTCTGTATCAGCCTTTTTATAATTTTCGACTTTGGCAAAATCCTCCTTGTCATTTATTTTCTGTCCATAGTACCTGAAAATAAGCTGATTGGAATCATTTACAGCATAAATCAGGGAAGTTTTATCAGTATCAAGGGAAACAAGTTCTTCTGCTTTAACCCAAAACGAATACAGAATTGCAAAAAAAGAAAGCCAAACCTACTTAGGTTTTTGAAATGTGAATTTGATATATTCATAGTATTTGATTTTATGATTTTTTTTAGTGTTACCGCACAAAAATCCTGCATGTTTCGATAGCAAGAATGGGCTAAGAAACCCCAGTCTCCATCCAACAACGTTTCTGCGAAACCTTTAGAATCACTGGGTTTTTACAACTATATTGCTATTTACACTTCCTGCATTTTTTTATTATTTAAATTTACTGTCATCCGAGGAAAGTTTTTAAGCTTGAGTTGGTTATTGGAATAATACAATAGCGAGGCTTTGACACCTCGCTAAAGTTTATGATGTTTGATGTTACCACACAAACAAACGTCATGGCTAAA
>JAAUQL010000030.1 GCA_012033595.1 Cyclobacteriaceae bacterium
AATAGTTCAATTGGATTTGTTTGCCTTAAAAAAGGGGGGTGTTTTTCAAAATATCGAAAAATCACCTTAGAACTCAATTTTAGACCCTTTTTTGCCTAAATTGGAATTTGGTCGGATGACAATAATATTTAATTTCAAATTGGTAATTGGGGAGCAGTGGTTCGTTATTGGCAGTTTTTGGCTTAAGCCGTAAGCTTGAAGCCTTAAGCTGTTAGTCGCAAGCTATTGCAAGTATCCTGTAGTCTGTGGCTTCACAACCATCAACCATTTATCCTGCCTGCTTCTATTCCATTCTCCAGTTTCAAAACCCCTCGCGGGCACACGGCAGCGCAAATACCACATCCAACACACGATGCGCGCACTATGTTTTGACCCCGCTGTGCATACCAGCGCACATCTATACCCATTTCGCAATAGGTGCTGCAATTGCCACATGATATGCATTGTCCTCCGTTGGTGGTGATCCTAAATTTAGATTTGAACCGCTGCACAATGCCCAGATAGGCTGCGAGCGGACAGCCAAAACGGCACCAGACCCGGTTGCCCATGAGGGGATAAAAACCGGTACCCACCACACCGGCAAAAATAGAACTGATCAAAAACCCATAGCTGGCCTTGATCGATTCCGTGCCTATACCCAGTATGGAATAGCTTCCGCTAAAGAAAGTATAGAGTACCGCCCCGGTGTTGAGAACGGCAAAAACCAAAACGGAATGCACCATCCAACGCTCTATTTTCCAAGCGGTGAGCGACTTATCTGATAGCTGACGGTATGGATCGCCGAGCGTTTCGGCCAGTCCGCCACAGCCACAGACCCATGAGCAATACCATCGTTTGCCATAGAAATAGGTGATGAGGGGCACGGCAATGATGATGAGGGCGATGCCCCAGAACAGCATAAACCACCCCAGCATGCCGCTTTCCATGAGCGTGTTCAGATGATACCCATAAAAAAAGTCATAGTCCAGCGGCCAGATGTTTTTGAAGTCGTAGCCGGGTTTGTTGAGGGCTATAAGTATCTCGGGAATGATAAAAGCCAGTGCCGTCTGAAAGAAAATGACAGAAATGGTGCGGATGGTCTGGTAGGGATTGCCCCGGTATTTGAGCAACATCCTGATGCCCATGACGGCGATAACTAGTGTGTACATGGTTCCATACAAAAACCAGTGGCTCGCCGGGCCGCCATTGAGCCGGTAGCTGATCGGATCCACCAGCAGCACCCAGTTGGTTAGATACTCCGGATAGAAATACAAAACGATGTAAAATCCGATCATGAAGCTGCCCAGCACGATGCCAAGCCACCCACGGCTGGTCATGGAGCTGTGAAAAATATGATTGTTTTTGATGCCCCTGGTTTCGCGGGCATAAGCACCATAGAAGTAGAGGAATGCACCAAGGGTCATGAGGCCGAAACTCATAAAAAACCATAATGCATGTTGGCGCTGCAATACCCCCTGGCTCGATGCCTTGGTGATGGAAAAAGCACGCTTTTGCTGGCATAGTCGTCAAAGGCTCTTTGATAGGACAGGCTGTTGTTGTAGCTGCTTATAGCGTTGCCCAGCTTGTTTTCGAGTTCTTCTTGCGAGGCAAAGGAAAGGCCTTCGATCCATCCGGTGTAGTCTTTCAGCGCCTTGATTTTTTCTGTGGCTACCTCGTCTGAGGCTGAGATTTCCTCGTCGATGGTTTTCGGGTCAAAAATATATTTACCGTTGACTGCGGATCTGGTGGCTATTTTGGCTGCCAAATCAGGAGCAAGGGCATAGCGGTCGACAATGGCGCTGTTTGCCTTGTCGATGGCCGATTTCAGGTCGTGGACAAAGGACACATTGGAGGTGTACTCCTTGTTCTGCATACTTCGGGTGGCCATCCGCAGTGCATCATATTTTTCACCTTTCCCCTGGCTTTCGATCACCTTTTCCGTAAGGATATAATCACTGAGGGTGAGTGAGATGATAAAGGCCGAAAATCCGAAAATAAACAATCCCAGCCCTCCGATTTTCATGTACTGTTTCATCTGCGTTGTTTAATTGAAAAGCGCTAAAAATCCGTGATTATGTTTGCTTTCGATCGGGTCGTGTGAAAATTTCTCATGGTATAGTTCCAGTAGTTGTTTTTCATGTCTGTCAAAAAATTCCGGATCAAAATTGGCTTTTTTCAGGTTTTTGATCACTTCCTTTATTGAGGTGCCCTGCCTTAGCCACTGGTCGCATACCTCATGGCGGTAGCGAATGCCCATCAGGTTAAAGCCCACTACTGTTCCTCCTGCTTTTTCATAGGCTATCCTGATGGATTTTTGACCGTCTTCATGCTGCCAATAGAGGCAATCGACCGTATCGTCCGGCTTGGCGTTGATGTCGCCATAAACCTGATATTCCATGTCGAAGAATTTGGCCGAATTAAACCAGGGGCCGGGTCGGTAGGCGGTTCGCTGGCCACAAATGGTTTTGGCAACTGCTTCACCATGCATTCTGCCGGTGTACCAAACCTGTTCTACAGGCTTGCGGCCCGCTATGGGCGGATCAAATTGTGCACAATCTCCAATGGCATACACACCGGGAATATTTGTTTCGAAATATTCGTTGATCACCACCCGCGGATGGTATGGAGTTTACTTGATTTTATGAAGTCGATATTTGGACGTACGCCGGCGGTGAGGCCTACAAACTGGCATGGGATTTCTTCGCCATTTGTCAGCACCACTGCCTTCACCCTGCCTTGTTCATTGGCCAATATTTCTTTCAATTCTGTCTTCAACATCAGGTCAATCTTGTTATTTACAATTTGTTGGTTGACCATGGCCGACTCTTCTTTGGGCAATATGCTATTCCAAAAACTGGGCTCACGAACCAAAAAGGTAGTAGGGATTTTCCTTGAATGTAGCATTTCGGCCATTTCTATACCAATCAAACCACCGCCTACGATCACCGCCCGATCGATGTTTTTGGTATAGACCTCCATGTTTTCCAGGTCCTGATAGCTATACATGCCCTGTACTCCTTTGAGATCCTGGCCGGGCCAGCCAAACTTATTGGGCACTGAACCTGTAGCCACGATCAATACATCGTACGACATTTTGCCGCCGTGATGCAAGAGCAAAGTTTTGGCATCGGTGTCTATGGTGGTCACCAAATCGCGGAGCAGCTTTATGCGGTTTTTTCCCAGAACCAGTCTTCGTATGGTTTGGTGTGCTCGTACTTCATGTGCCCCATGTACATGTACATAAGGGCCGTGCGGGAAAAAAAATGGTCGGTTTCGGCAGAAATCACCGAAATGGTGTCGTTGCTGCGCTTGCGAATGTGTCTGGCGGCAGTAATGCCCGAAATACCATTTCCGATTATGATGATGTGGCGCATAGAGGAGGTAAAATGATAGATGACACGGATTTTTTACTTTTCCGAACCTGGTCGAAATCAAAATTAAAAGTACTCAAGTTTGGCAACTTTAATACAAATATCCAACCCACTTAAGACTTAGTACATACTGAGGTCGCCCACACTACAGTTTTTGCCTGTGAATGGGGGTGTGCAGGCTCTTCAGGCCATACCGATGGCGCTGCAAGGCCTTTCGGGAATGGTCGGGACTTTAAGAGGTGAAAATTTGCAGGGTGTGGGCAGCCAATTGCCCAAATGATCGTGTGGTTGGTTATAAAAATCCGCAAACAAAGCTTCCGATTGCTGATATTTGCCATGGTTTCGTGGAGGCCTGTTTTTTGGTAGGCCATATGTGATCAAATTAAAAAACAAAACATGGAAATTTTATTGAAAATAATTGTTACCCCGATTATCATCATATTGATGTCCCGATTCACCAATACCATTCATATCCGCGACAATAAAGCCGCGGTGGTGGCTTCCATCGCCATATTGGTCATTGGTTTTTTCATCGGTTGGCTGCTCACACTCATTTTCAACATTGCCACATTAGGAGTTTTCTGGATTTTTGGCTTAGGGATCATTACACGCACCCTGGCCTACGCCATTGTGATTGAAATAGTTGACAAAGCTTTAGACGGTTTCGATACCCGGGGATTTATGCCTTCCTTTTGGTTGTCGGTGGTGCTGGCTCTTGCCTGGAGTGTTTTGGATATGTTGTTCTAAAACACCTGCGCTCCAAGGCAGGCTTTCTGCCGGGCATGCTAAGGTCGTGCTCGTTGCTTGTAGCATTCATGTAATGTCACCATTCGGGATGTGGCAAGCTGCGAGCCCTGAGGTCGCCGGGCTACTAGCCCCGGTCGCGCACCAGCAACTGGATGTTTTTCTTATCGCGATGCTCCAGTATCAGTTCCTTGTTTTTCATTACCCGCTCCACGGTCGATTCATCAAAATAGCGTATAGTGATCAGTTCCAGATTATTTTCATGAATCACCTTAAAGTCTTCACTAAGTTGCTCGAGTATCCGGGGCAGCTTGCGCTTGTCGTTGTTGATGCAAATGGTAAAGTTGAGGGCTGTATTTTGCATCAGGTTAATTTTAACGCGGTTTTCCGAAAGTATGCCGAAGATGGTTTGCAGGTTGTCTTCGGCAATAAATGAAAAATCTTCCGGCGAGATGCGTATCAAGACCTGATCCATTTTAAATATAAAAGAAGGCACTAATTTTTCGTATTCCACATTGCTGATCACGGTTCCTTTGGCTTCCGGATGAATAAAGGACTTTACATGAAGGTCTATGTTTTTGTTTTGAAGGGGCTTTATGGTCTTGGGGTGAATCACGCTGGCGCCGTAGTAGGCCAGTTCTATGGCATCACGATAGCTGAGTTCTTCCAGCAATACGGTTTCGTCAAACCATTTGGGGTCAGCGTTGAGCACGCCGGGCACGTCTTTCCATATCACCAGTTTTTTTGCTCCCAACGCATGGGAAAGTATGGCTCCGGTATAGTCGGATCCTTCGCGACCCAGTGTGGTAGTGATGTTGTCAATGGTGCTGCCCATAAATCCCTGTGTGACCAGAATGTCGTCTTTCGCAAAGGTGAAATGCTCGTTTACCAGGCGGTTGGTAAGTTCCCAATTGATGCGCGCTTCGCGGTAGGTATTGTTGGTCTTGATCGAAAAGCGTATATCGATCCATTTGGCCTCCATGTGCTGCGATTTCAGAAAGTGCGCCACAATCTTCGAACTCAGGATCTCGCCAAAGCAAATGATCTGATCGTAGTCGTGGTCGAAGCTGAGGGATGGTTCTTTTTCCAGTATCCATCCCAGCTCTTCGAGTTGCTCAGTGATGTCTGCATAAACCGGATGATTTTTATCTTCAAAGAGATGTTCGATTATATCAAAATGGTATTTCTTCAAAACGCCCATCTCAGAGGCAAGTTTTTCGGCATCTCTGTTCACATAGCTTTCAATGATCCGTTCCAGGTTGTCGGTAGTTTTGCCCATGGCCGATATCACCACCGCCAGTTTGCCGCTATGGTTTTTAATGATGTCAGATACGTTTCTTACTGCTTCGGCACTTTTAATTGAGGCGCCTCCAAATTTGTATACCAGCATGCTTTTTTCATTTTTAAAACCAAAAATAATTACATTATTCATATCTACACACTCAAAAAATGATTTTATGGTTTACATTTATGCCTGTAGAGTGGCAAGGCTTGGGCTTGGGTTTAGTGCATTTATTTTTTTTTTTGAACCATGAAGATTTATTTGTTTCTGAGCGTGCTCATCTATATTGTTCCCATCCAGCTCACCGGACAGCAATTGCTCGATAGCCTGCAACAGGAAATGAAAGGCGCGAGCGATTCGCTCAAAGTGGAACTGTACATCGAAATGTCCAGAGCTGTGGTTTCTCGCGATATGGTAGCAGCTTTGGCTTACGCCCAAAACGCCGAAAAGGTAGCCCTGAATATGGGCGATAGGTTGCAGTTGGCCAAATCATGGAATACACAAGGGGTGTACTACTACTATCTGAACGAACTGGAACTGTCTAATGAACTATACTACCAGGCGCTCAGCATCTTCGATTCTTTACAATATATTCATGGAATAGCAAATTCGTTAAACAACCTCGGTTGGAACTACAAGGTTCAGAACCGCATTGACGAGGCCATCGAATATTTCAACAAAGCCCTGGCTTACGCCGAAAAAACCAATGACCCCAATCTTGTTCAGGCCATACTCAATAATTTTGGCACGGTGTATAGAAACCAGAAAGAATATGACAAGGCACTGGGAATCTATGAGCGTTCGCTGCAAATAAACCGACAGTTGGGTAATAAAAAATGGGAGGCCTACAACCTCAACAATATCGGCTTGGTAAATATGGATATGGGATACCTGCAAAATGCTCTGGAGCATTTGGAATTGGCCAGGGAAATAAACCGGACACAGGGTTTTTTGGAGGAACTTACCCGCAACACGCTCAATATGGCCAAGGTATATATTCTGAAAAAGGACTTCGGCAGTGCGGAACGCTACCTTCATGATGCGCACCTGGCCATAGAGGCCAACGGTTTCAAAAGATTGAGATTGGAATATTTTAACTACCTGGTAGATTTGTGCGAAAGCAAAGGGGATTATAAAAAGGCCCTGGAGTACGAGAGGGAACAAAACCGGCTCAACAATGAATTGAACCGGCTGGCTTACGATGAAAAAATGGCAGAATTGCAGACCAAATTTGAAGTGGCCGAAAATGCCAGGAACTTAAACCTGGCCGAACGAAAGCTGAGCCAGCAACGACTGGTCATAATCAGTGGTATCGCCATGTTTTTTTTACTGTTTGGCATCTTGATTTTAGTGTTGAAGCTATTTAAATCAAATAATGCCTGGGCCAAAAGCATCCAAAAACTCAATAGCGAAATAGAGGATAAAGCCGAAGCCCTGCGATTGATGAATGAAGAGGTGAAAATGATAAACAGCAACCTGGAAAAAGCAGTGGAAGACCGCACGGATAAAATAAAGGCTCAAAACCAGAAGCTGGTCGAATATGCATTTATCAACTCACACGAAATCAGGGGGCCCTTGGCAAGGGTGATGGGGCTGGTGTATCTGATGGGTCTGGAAAATAAAATCCTGCTCGGCGACGAGTCTTTTGCCATGCTCATGGAGGCAACATTCGAGCTGGATCATGTAATCAAAAAAGCCAGTCAATTGCTGGAAAATGAAGAAATTTTGACAAAATAAAAGTACGGGATCCCCTCCAACGACATTTTTTCGGCATAAGTTATTCAAAAACCAATTTCTGTCTCCACCATATTTTACATCGAGAGGCTAAGTTTTTACATTTGCGCTGCTTTTTAATTCCTTATTAAATAACATGTTCAAACATTTATCCTCCTTGTGCTCCATTGCCATGCTTGCTGGTGCTTCGCTCGCCTTTGGTCAGAGCAAAGCCCTTACATTCACCGATATCGCCAAAAAAGCGGGCATAAGCTTTAAATACAATTTTGGAGATTTTACCTATGAGAATATCCTCGAAAGCAGTGGGTCGGGCATTACGGTGTTCGATTTCGACAACGATGGGTTTATGGATATTTACATGCTCAATGGCACCTGGCTCAAGGGGATCAGCGATGAAGAGGGCAGGGTTTTTGAAAATACGCCAAACGAACTGTATCGCAACAACGGCGATGGCACATTTAGTGAAATGGCGCACAAAGCAGGAGTCGATGACAGGCATTGGAGCATGGCTGCCGGCGCGTTTGATTATGATGGTGATGGCGATCAGGATTTATACCTGCTCAACTACGGGCCAAATGTCTTCTATAGAAACAACGGCGATGGCACGTTCACTGATATTGCTTCACAAATAGGTCTTGAGGGCCCAGCGCGCCTCAATGGATGGGAGAAATGGAGCGTCGGCGTCGCCCTATGGGATATCGATGCCGATGGCCTTGCAGATCTGATGGTGGGTAATTTTCTGGCTTTCGATCCACAATATGTTTCACCAACCATGCCCACCATGATGCCGCATCCTTCGGAGTATGGCGGTCAGGCTTCACTGCTGTATCGGCAAAAAACAGATGGTACATTTGAGGAAATCACAAATCAGGCAGGGTTGTACTATCCCGAATCCAAATGCATGGGACTTACGGTATTTGACTATGACATGGATGGCGATCTCGATCTCTTTCAGGGCAATGATCACCAGGCAAATTTTTTGTTCCGCAACGATGGAGCGTTGAAATTTACGGAAGTAGCCATGGCTGCCGGGGTGGCCGTCAATGATCAGGGACAGGTGACCGGATCGATGCACGGCACTATTGGAGATATTGATAACGACGGGCTTATCGATCTGCTGGTGACAGACCTCAAATATGGAGCGCTGTACCGCAACAGGGGCAATGGTCTGTTTGAAGATATCACGCGCCAAAGCGGAATAGCCGATGTTTTTCAGGGCAAAGGTCAATGGGGCGCCCAGTTTTTTGATTTCGATAACGATGGAGACCTTGATATTTTTGTGGCCAATGGCACCGCCGAAGAGCTGAAATTGCAATTGCCCCTCTTGCTCGAAAATGATGGTCGTGGTCATTTTACCAATATCGGGCCACGGATTAGCCCTTATTTCACCGAAAAAAGGTCGGGCAGGGCCGCAGCGATCCTGGACTACGACAATGATGGCGACCTCGATCTGATGGTGTCACATATAGACTTGAAAGCCACACCAGCCTTGCTGCAAAATAAGGGCAATGGAAATTATTGGTTGGGAATTTCACTTGAAGGAAAATTTGGACCGGCATCAGCGATAGGTGCCATCGTTACCATAAAAACGGCAGATATAACACAAGTGCTTATACACCACCCGGCCAACAGTTATCTCAGTTGGAACGACCCGCGAATGCATGTCGGGCTTGGCAAATTTGATAAGATCGACACATTGGAAATTGCCTGGCCTCAGGGACAAAAAGAAACATATAAGGATATAACAGCAGGGAAATATATAAGAATTATCCAGGGTTCAGGATTGAAATAGGCAACTGCATGCCTTGACCCCTCACCCTCATTGTTGTTCTGTTTTTCCGGTTTATTGGTGTAAATAAAAATCTCAAATCCTTCCCCATTTGTGGTTTTGTAAAAACCAGTCGCCAACATATTGTGCCAATACCTTGAATGGCTGATCATAGTAGTGGAAATTATTACTGGTTTTTTGCACTTTGCAGTCCGACAGGCAGCGAGAACCCCGCTTTGCAACTATGCGAACAACTCAACGAACAGGCGTTCATCGGGGGAGATAGTCACATAAATCCATTTATTTAAAACTTTTGAATTAAAACAAAAAGGAAGTATAATTGGATTAGCTTATAACTAAACCACAAGACATTTCTTTCATGTATCACTACCGCTACACCAATCTGATGCTGGTTGCCCTGTTGCTGACCACTTGCAATGAAAAATCCCCGCAAGAAATCCCCCTTAGAGAAATTCAGGTAATTGAGGTCATCCAGCGCGATGTGCCGATATACCAGGAGTTTGTAGGACAAGTGTATGGCGCCTTAGACATCCCCATACGTGCTCGCGTAGAAGGTTTCCTGGAGCACATTCATTTTGATGAAGGCAAAGCCGTGAAAAAAGGTCAATTGCTCTACACCATCGATTCGGAGCCATTTCGAGCCGAAGTAGCTGCCAGCGAAAGCAAGGTGGCCGAAGCACAAACCTACCTGGTGAATGCCGCCAATGAATTGGACAGATACGAACCTTTGGCGGAGATCAATGCTGTGAGCAAAAGCGACCTGGACGCAGCAAAAGCCACCAAAGAGGCCGCGGAGTCATCGCTGAAGGCAGCCCGGGCAAATCTCGAACTCGCCCGGATCAAGCTTGGATATTGTGCCATCAGCTCACCCATTGATGGTCTTATTGGTAAATCAGACGCCCAGACAGGTGAGTTTGTGGGGCGCGCACCCAATCCGGTTATTCTCAATGTAGTTTCTAAAATTCGTGAGGTAAGGGTGCAGTTTTTCATCACAGAGACCGAGTACCTCAACCTGGCACGCATGCAGTCAGCCAACATCAACGTGGAAGAACAGCAACGTAAAGAACCTCCCAAAGCACCAGTCGAGCTACAGTTGATACTGGCCGATGGGCAACTGTATGACCAACCGGGTCATGTAGATTTTATCGATCGCAGTGTCGATGCCTCTACAGGTTCTATATTGATCCAGGCCACCTTTCCCAATCCCGCTTTTATTCTGCGCCCCGGCATGTTCGCCAAGGTAAAAGTGAAGGGAAAAATTGAAGAAGATGCCTTGCTGGTGCCACAGCGCTGCATTATGGAGCTGCAGGGGCAGCGATCGGTTTTTGTGGTCGATGACAATAATGTGGTAAAGGCTGTACCCGTAGTGGCCACAGAGCGCCTCGATGATCTCTGGCTGATCAGCGAGGGACTAAATGCAGGCGACAAAATCGTGATGGACGATTTACAAAAAGCGGCATCTGGCCTGGAAGTGAAGCCTGTATTGGTGGATTTCGAAAGTATAAGCACCAAAAAGAGTAGCCATGAACGAAAACAAAGGTAATTTTTTCGTTCATCGACCTATTGTAGCCATGGTCATTGCCATTGTCATTATCATTGTAGGTGCGGTATCTATGACGGGCCTGCCCATAGAGCAATATCCAAACCTCGCTCCGCCCATCGTGCAGGTACGTGCCAGCTACACTGGTGCCAATGCCATTAGCGTAGAAGAATCGGTCGCCACCCCGTTGGAACAAAATATCAATGGAGTAGATAACATGATCTACATGAAATCTACCAATTCCAACGATGGCTCTATGGTCATTCAGGTGTCGTTTGATGTGGGTACCGACCCAGACATGAATACGGTTCTTACCCAAAACAAAGTATCTGCCGCTTCCGCGAAATTGCCACAGTCGGTCACCAAGTATGGGGTGGTCACCCAAAAGTCGCTTCCAAACACGCTGATGTTGCTCACGCTCACCTCCGATGGCCGGTATGATTCGGATTTTCTCGGCAACTATGCCCTCATCAACATCAAAGACCAGCTCGCCCGGATCAAGGGAATTGGGCGGGTAGATATCCTTGGAGCATCAGATTATTCAATGAGGATATGGGTAAAACCCGACCGGCTCGCACAATTGGGCATTACCGTACCTGAAATTTTGGCTGCAATCAATGAACAAAATGTGATCGTGCCCGGAGGTAAATTTGGGGCAGAGCCGGCTCCTGCAGGCACAGAATTTACCTATAGTGTGCGCCTGCCCGAAAGGTTCAATTCCGTGGAAGCCTTCGAAGGAATCGTCATCAGAACGCATCCGGATGGCTCGCAAGTGCGTATCGGCGACATTGCCTCCGTAAAACTGGGCGTAGAAAGCTATAGTATGATACCACGCATCAACAAGGAAACCTGCGCTATAGTGGCATTGTACCAGTCTCCGGGCTCTAATGCTGTGGAACTGGCCGCAAATATCCTGGCTGAAATGGAAGTGTTGAAAAGGAGTTTTCCTGAAAGTATTGATTATAGCGTTTCTCTTGATTCTACCCGACCCATCACTGCGGGCATCGATGATATTGTAGAAACGCTCATTATCGCTCTTATACTGGTAGTTTTGGTGGTTTTTATCTTCATCCAGGACTGGCGCGCTACCCTCATCCCCACCCTGGCCATTCCTGTGTCGCTGGTAGGAACTTTCATTTTCTTTCCGTTGCTGGGTTTTTCCATCAATGTGCTGTCACTGTTGGGGTTGGTGCTAGCTATTGGGATAGTAGTAGATGATGCTATAGTGGTGGTAGAGGCAGTACAGGTGAACATTGCAAAAGGCATGAATGCCAAAGAAGCCACGCTCGATGCCATGCGCAAGGTGACTGCCCCGGTTATTGCCACTACCCTCATTCTCATCGCGGTGTTTCTTCCTGTGGCCGGCATGGTGGGTATCACAGGCATTTTGTACCAGCAGTTTGCCATTACCATTGCCATCTCCGTGGTGGTCTCGTCCGTCAATGCCTTGTCGCTCAGCCCGGCGCTGTGCTCATTGTTGCTCAAAAAACCACAGCCATACAGAGGTCCACTGGGTTGGTTTTCGAAAAATTCAATCAGGGCATGGATCGCACGACAGAGACATACATGAACTTCACAAATATCGTTACCCGAAAAATGAAGCGCGGTGTGGTGTTTATAGTTGTGCTCTCGCTGGGTGTCGGTCTGTTTGGCAAGCTGGTACCGGCAGGTTTTATTCCCGAAGAAGACATGGGCTATTTTTTTGTGAATATCCAGTTGCCCAATGCAGCCTCGATCCAGCGTACCGACGTCATAGCCAGGCAGGTAGAAGAAGTCCTGTTGAATTATTCTGAAATAGAGTTTGTGACTACAGCTACAGGCTACAGCATGTTGTCGGGATCCATGGTGCCCAACAACGGATTTATGTTTGTTTCGCTAAAAGAATGGGACGAACGCGGGTTTACCTCCAAAGAACTCATTCAACAAATTAACCGGGCACTCGCACTAAAAATCAAGGGTGCCAATGCTTTTGCTTTTGGTCCTCCGGCCATCCCCGGTCTGGGCAACGGGTCGGGTTTTAGCATCATGATACAGGATCAGGGTGGCAATACACCCGCATACCTGGCCGAAAACACGCAGCGGCTGATCGAAGCGGCCAATGCACGACCGGAGATCAGTGGCGCTTTCACCACTTTTCAAGCCGGTGTGCCTCAGCGATTTCTCGACATAGACCGCGAGAAAGCCCTAAAGCTGGGCGTGCCCCTCAACGATTTATATACCACAATTGGCGCTTTTATGGGAGGAGCCTATGTCAATGATTTTACGCGTTTCGGTCGATTGTACAAGACCTATGTGCAGGCAGAGCCGCAATATCGTGTGGATGAAAATCAAATCAATAATTTTTTTGTGAAAAACAAAGATGGCAATATGGTGCCACTGGCCACCATTGCTACCGTAGAGCCTGTGTTTGGCCCCGATTACACCAACAGGTTCAATCTGTACCGGGCTGCCGAAGTCACAGGTGGTCCGGCACCGGGTTATACCTCATCTCAGGCTTTGGATGCACTGGAAGAAGTAGCCAACGAAGTACTTCCTGCCGATATGGGCTACACCTGGAATGCCATGTCGTACCAGGAAAAGAAATCATCCGGATCGCTGCTATTTGTGATGGGTTTCTCACTGCTGTTTGTTTTTCTGATCTTGTCAGCTCAATATGAGAGTTGGTCGCTGCCTTTTGCCATCTTGCTCGGTACCCCGTTTGCCATTTTTGGGGCGTTGTTTGCCTTGTGGGCGGCCCGACTGGTTAGTCCGACGTTCGAAAACAATATATTCGCCCAGGTTTCTTTTGTCATGCTTATTGGTATGGCTGCCAAAAATGCCATCTTGATAGTAGAGTTTGCCCATGACGAATTTAAAAAAGGAGCATCGCTTTTTGATGCGGCCATAATGGCGGCCAGAGAGCGGTTCAGACCTATTCTTATGACGGTCTTTTCGTTTATATTTGGCATTTTCCATTGATCATAGCCACCGGATCGGGAGCGGAAGCACGCAAAGTGATGGGGATGGCTCTCTTTGGCGGCATGACCCTAGCCACATTTTTGGGTGTGTTCATTTATCCTATGCTTTATGTGTTAATTGGTAAAATAGGGTCTTATGAAAAAAAGCGAGCCAAGCTTTTGGAACAGACCCCATCCAACCACCCGGAAAAAGAGATTTCAAATGAATAACAGGATTATAGCGCTCGTGACGGTCTTACTTGCCACACTGCTTTTTCAGGCATGCAAAGTAGGACCAAACTTCAAAACGCCAGAAAGCTCAATCGACTCTACGGCCATATTCCGATTCGACAGCATGCAAGTGGAACAAACCGCAGCAGCCCTAAATCTGAAATGGTGGGAATTGTTTGATGATCCCGTGCTTGCGGAATTGATCCGCACCGGGCTTGAAGAAAACAAAGAAATTTTGATTGCATCCGGCAGGGTACAACAATCGCAGGCCATGCTAGGCTACACCAAAGCCGAGATGTGGCCATCTATTGGTTACAGCGCGGAAGCGATTAGAGGCAGTTTTTTTCAGGGCAATGCCTCAGGCGATGTTATGAACTACTTTACGGCATTTGGGTCATTGAATTGGGAAATTGATTTTTGGGGGAAATTCCGACGGGCCAATGAATCTGCCAGGGCTGAGTTGGCAGCATCTGAATATGGCAAAAGAACCATTCAGATTGGCTTGATAGCGCAAATTGCCGTTGCCTACTTTCAGTTACTCGACTACCGTATGCGGGAAGATATTTCTAAAAAAACATTGGCACTGCGCGATGAATCATTGAATATTATACTTGCCCGCTACCAAAGAGGGATCATTCCGGAGATAGACGTAAATCAGGCGCAGATACAGCGCGCCATAGCCGCCGCTGCGGTACCTTTTTACCAAAGGAAGGTAGGTCAAACCGAAATTGCCTTGTCGGTTTTGTTGGGCAGAAGCCCTGGTGCGATGATGGTGGGCAGCGAGCTGATGGATCAGGCGATGCCACCTGATATTCCTGTTGGCTTGCCGTCGGAACTGATCGGTCGACGCCCGGACATCAGGCAGGCCGAAAGTATCGCCCACGCGCAGACGGCGCGCATAGGGGTGGCCCAGGCATTGCGCTTCCCTTCCATAAGCCTCACAGGATTGATGGGTGTGGCCAGCAGCGATATCGCCGAGCTGACTTCAGGCGGCATGGCCTGGAATGCCGGAGCTGGAATATTTGGTCCTTTGTTTGAATTTGGAAAAAACAAAAGACGTGTGGAAGTGGAGCGGGCCGTCGCCGAGCAGACCATCCATGCCTATGAACTGACGGTGATCACGGCATTTGGAGAGGTAGAAGATGCACTTATAGAAATTAATACCCTTAAGCAGGAACTCGAAGCCAGAACGGCACATTTGGAGGCTGCCAAAAATGCGCAATATCTTTCGCAAGCACGGTATGATAGAGGCGTAACCAGCTTTTTGGAATTGATAGAAAGCCAGCGGCAGGCTTTCGAAGCAGAATTGAGCATGTCGGAAACGACACAAAAATTGTTCAATGGCTATGTTGAGCTTTACAAAGCCCTGGGAGGGGGATGGCTTTCGCCTGACGAAATGAATGCGGCTGAAAACCAGAAATAATCAGCGTTTGCCCGCAAAGTACCCTAAAGCTCCATAAACACACGATGATCGAAACCAAAAACCACTTGCCCAAAAGCCCGTTGGAGTTTATTTTTTTTGAGATAGGCGTTTGTTTGAGATCAGTGGTGGTCATGATTGGGAAAGCGCAGGACTTGATACAAAGATAGTTTTGCATTGTACAGGATAGTTTATGTATAAAAATGCCGGTTTTTTAATGGCTTTTACCGGATTTGCTTAAATTTATGATGTATTTCTTTTTCCTATCCAACGATGAATAAAAATTCCATGCGCTTACTCAGTCTTATAGTGGTGCTGCCAATGCTTTGGTGCGCCTGCGACAATGCAAAAAAAACCGAATCGAAAACAGAACCATTGGTAGAGAAGGAAAGCAAGCCGCAATCGGGCACTCCAGCCGGAGCCTCCAATGAATGGATCGACAGCTCGGAGGCTTCAAATTTGAACAGCACCTGGGTGGATGAGGAAGACAAAGGGGAATTGAGCAATACCTGGGCAGAAGATGCATTTTCTGATGAATCGGAAGGTTCAGCACTTTCCAATTCCTGGGTCGATGCCGATGGGGAAACCATTTACAAAAAAACCGAGGTTCCTCCAGAATTTGTTGGTGGCAAAGAAGCATTGTTCGAATACATCAACAGCAATATCACCTATCCCGAAGATGTGGTCAAAGGAAATGTATATGTGGCCTTTGTGGTAACTAAAGAAGGGAATATTCGTGATATACGCATTGTAAAGGGCATAAATGAAAGTTGTGACAAAGAAGCGCTAAGGCTTATACGCAACATGCCCAAGTGGGATCCGGGTATGCACAAAGGCAATATCGTAAGTTCAGTGTATGGCTTGCCTATTATCTTTAGACCTGCCGGAAAGTAGTTACCTGCCATACGGCACGGCAAATGGTTGACAGGTAGCTGACTCCTGTTGGTGCTTACATACGCTACGGTTTTTGGGTGACGGATACACGGGTTCAGACGTCGCATTTACATCATTGAACAGCTCCCTGGTTCTTACTTTTTTTTATTTGATGAGAATATAGTAAACAAAAAAAAATCAAGGCAAAGCGATGCTCAGGTACTTTGCGCTGCACCCCGGTGGTTTTTCCGGTTCTGCGCTCGTTTCTATTAGTTTAATTCATACACACATTTTGCATTGTTAAGCTCACCCTATTTTACATCCAGAGTTTCAGTAAAGACCTCGAAAAGCGCTTCATGGGCTTTTTTTACTTTTTTACTTTTCAGCTTTATCACCTTGCGGTCGTAGGTCATTACACCATTGACTTCTCCTTCTACATCTGTAGTTTGGGTGTAGATGGCACCGGCGAGTCCCTGGCGGATCAGTGGTGGTAGCGCTGTGGTCAGGTTGATGTATTTTTTTATTAGTTCACTTGGTTTTTGGAGGGTTTCGTAACCCCAGTTTTTTTCAGATTGCCACAGATGCCCTTCCAGTGGGAGTCCAAGTCCGCCAAATTCCCCAAGAATCAAGGCCCGATCCTGGTCTTTAGGCGGCATTTCCGGCCCGGGATATCGATGGTAGTCGCGGGTATCGCCGACAGGAAAATAATTGCCCCCACTGGGACCTCCAATGAGGCGTGTGCTATCAAGCGTCGCTACCCATTCATAAATTTCGTGAGTCTTAAACTGACCCCACCCTTCATTGAAGGGGATCCATTTTACAATGCTCGGGTGATTGTACAAGGACTCCACTAAGGCTTCAAACTCCAATTTGTACTGGGCTTCTGATATAAATTCACGTTCTATCTCTTGTCCGTCTATTCCGCTTGGGCCTTTCCAGGGGGCATTTTTGTCGCTGTTGGGCATATCTTGCCATACTACGATGCCCACCTGGTCGCAGTGCATGTACCATCGCTCTGGCTCCACCTTCACGTGTTTTCTGATCAGGTTGTACCCCAGATTTTTGGTGCGGATTATGTCCGACTTCAAAGCCTCATCTGTGGGGGCGGTATATAGCCCGTCGGGCCACCAGCCCTGGTCGAGCAGACCATATTGAAACTGTGGTTTATTGTTGAGATAGAGCAATTTGTGTCCATTTTTATGCTCTTGTACACTGATTTTGCGCATACCAAAGTAGGAATTGACTGCGTCGATACTTTTTCCTTTTCTTATCAATTCCAGCTTGAGCTGGTACAGGGTCGGATGCTCCGGCGACCACAGTTTTTGATTTTTGATGGGAAGCAACCCTGTGCCGTCGGCAGCAAAAAGGGTATTATTCACCGTCATTCCGTCTAGCACGGCAACAGCGCGCACCGAATCACCAGGTAAGGCATTGTAGATGTTGGCCTGTATGCCCAGACTCGACCTGTCAATGTCCGGTGTGAGCTTTATGGATGCGAGCGACGACAGATTTACCGGTTCTAACCATACACTTTGCCAAATGCCCGATACCGGAGTGTACCAGATTTTTCCCCGCTCGATTTTTTGCTTTCCCCGAGGCTGGTGGTAGCTGTCAGTAGGATCCCACACCGATACCACAATTTCCTGAACGCCGCGCTCATCGAGGAAGGCCGAAATATCGAATGAAAACGGATCGAAACCGCCGCGATGTTTGCCAATTTCTTTGCCGTTGATGTACACGGTTGTTTCCCAATCGCTGGCGCCAAAATGCAACAAGATATACCGACCCGACCAATCTTCAGGTATAAAAAAGGTGCGTTTGTACCACATCATTTCGTAGGGGCTGACCGACTGGCCTATGCCCGAAAGGGCAGATTCTACCGGGAAGGGCACAATGATTTCGCGATCAAAGACCTTTGGCATGCTTTCATCCTTTACCGTTTTCACGAAGTGCCACCTTCCATTCAGGCTTTTCCATTCCTGACGCTCCATCGTGGGCCGTGGGTATTCCGGCAAGGGATCGTCAGGATTCACCTGTGCTGTCCATGGTGTTACCAGCTTCAGTTCGGGCGTAACCAATTGAATTTTTTGGGCAAAACAAATGGAAAAAAAGCAAGGCAAGCAGCCTACCAGGAATACCTTGAAAAATCTCATGTAGTTGATGTTATGTGTATTTTAGTGTTTTACAAATGGATAATTTTAAGATAAAAGTAATCAATAAAACGTAATCCATCGCCCTGTAAAAAAAATACCTTTAAGGTAATGTTAAGTGCCATGCGCAAACATCGCATAACAGGGCAGGCTTGTTTTGTCCGAATCATTGGCATTAGTGGTGCAAGAACGCTTAATTTGCAGCAAATTTTTTACACAACACCATGAAAGATAAAATACTTGTGACAGGTGGAACGGGCTATATCGGTTCGCATACCGCGGTAGAATTGATAAATAGCGGCTACCAGGTCGTCATCGTTGACAACCTTTCCAATTCGCGGGAAGATGTGATCGACGGGATAGAAAGCATAACCGGCATCCGCCCAAGGTTCGAAAATTTCGATCTTTGCGATACCAGTAAAGTATCAGATTTTTTTTCAACGCACCAAGATATCAAGGCCATTATCCATTTCGCTGCTTCCAAGGCAGTAGGAGAATCTGTAGATAAGCCTCTGAAATACTACCGCAACAATCTACAGTCGTTGATGAACATGCTCGATTCAATGATCCGGTTCCAAATCGAAAACCTGGTGTTTTCATCTTCCTGTACGGTGTATGGCCAACCAGAAAAGCTCCCCGTCACCGAACAGTCGCCTATACTACCCGCAGAATCGCCTTATGGAAATACCAAACAAATAGGAGAGGAGATAATCAGGGATACCGTAAAAGCCAATGATACCGTTAAGGCTATTTCCTTACGCTATTTCAATCCGGTGGGAGCCCACGATTCTATAAAAATCGGCGAGTTGCCATTAGGTGTACCCGCCAACCTGGTGCCTTTCATTACCCAAACTGCCGCTGGCATGAGAAAAGAAATTAGCGTGTTTGGCAGCGACTACAACACCAAAGACGGTTCGGCCGTGCGCGACTACATACATGTGGTCGATCTGGCCAAAGCACATGTGATTGCCGTAGAACGCATGGTAAAAGAAAAGCAAAAAGCTGCATACGAAGTGTTTAACCTTGGCACAGGCAATGGTTATTCGGTACTGGAAGTGATTGAAGCATTCGAAAAATCCACAGGCGAAAAGCTCAATTATAAAATAGTAGGCAGAAGAGCCGGCGACATCGAAAAAGTCTGGGCAGACACCAGCTTTGCCAATAGGGAATTGGGCTGGAAGGCCGGCCTCGATCTGGAATCTATGATGCTTTCTTCCTGGAAATGGCAGCAGCATTTGATGGCCAATAAGGAAAAATATTATGAATAGAAAGGGGCTTTCCGGTTCGCATATACCTTCTGTCAAAGCGTGCTCTGTGAAGGGCAGCAAATTTTCGAGCATTACTAATCGAATTGTATGATGAAAAATATAGTCATTTTATCCATTTGTCTGGCTTTAGCCGGCTGCCATCCAGCCCATCATCAGGATATTGTCAGCGAAGGCGCCGTGCCGGAAAAACTGTCTGGTGAATTTGCCTTTACCGAAGGACCTGCAAGCGATGCCGAAGGCAATGTCTTTTTTACAGACCAACCCAACGACCGCATAATGAAATGGAGTACAGATGGTGAACTAAGCATCTGGATGCAGCCTGCCGGAAGGGCCAATGGACTCTGCTTCGATCAGACTGGTGATTTGTGGGCTTGCGCAGATGAGCAAAATGAGCTTTGGATCATCGACAAAGAAAAAAATGTAACTGTTCTTTTTGATCGCTATGGCACTGGCAAGTTAAACGGACCCAACGATGTGTGGGTGGCTCCGGATGGCAGCGCATACTTTTCTGACCCATTTTACAAACGACCCTGGTGGCCCAGAGACACCACCCAACAAGATGGGCAGTGCGTTTACTTCCTTTCTTCCAAAGAAAGCGAGCCGGTACGAGTTATCGATGATCTTGTACAGCCCAATGGCGTCATTGGTACGCCAGATGGCAAAATGCTTTATGTCACCGACATCAAAGAGGGCAAGACGTATTCGTATGCTATAGGTGAGCAAGGTGCTTTGAGCAATAAGCAACTCTTTTGCGAAATGGGCTCGGATGGAATGACCCTCGACGAAAGGGGCAATCTTTATCTCACCAATGCAGCAGGAGTTACCGTATTTGATGCTTCGGGCAGGCAAATCAAACATATAAAAATTGATGAACCCTGGACGGCCAATGTATGCTTTGGCGGTAGCGACATGAAAAGCCTCTTTATCACGGCCAAAGCAGGCTTTTACAGACTGAAAATGAACGTGAAAGGCGTTGGGAGCCAATAGTGGACATTTGATGAAATGAGCGTTCTCGTGCCACGCCTTCACCACATTTATGGGTGAAAGACCCTACAACAACCGACAGCGTCTTGCGGGAATGATGTGTTTTAGCATTCTTGCAAAAAAAAATTATTTTTGTACCAGACAAAACCAACACAAATCATATGAAAAAGGCTCCATTTTACATAATACTGGTCACCATTCTTGCTTTCTCATGCAATAGTAAACCAACAGACAAGCAGGGAAACAGCGACGAAACTACCCAACCAGACAGCACGGCTTTGGTAGAAAAAGCCTTAATCGAAGAGAAAGATCAGATTTTACACAAATATTATGAACTAAAGGATGCGCTCGTCGCTTCTGACCTTAAACTAGCGCAGGGAAAGGCTGAAGAGCTTTCGACAGCACTAAAGGAGCACGGTAATTCCGGTGAAGTACTCCTGATGTCGCAGGCTATCGCCGGTGCCCAAGAGCTCAAAGACCAGCGTGTTGCCTTCGAAAAATTGTCGAGGGAAATATATGCCATGGCAAAAAATCAATATTCAGCGATTCGGTGATCTACCGGCTATACTGCCCCATGGCTTTCAATGACGAAGGGGCTTTTTGGCTGAGCAAGGAAGAAGAAATATACAACCCCTACTTCGGAGACAAAATGTTGAAATGTGGAAGAATGGAAGAAAAGATTATAAAACAATAGCCGCAAACCCCAGCAAGGGCATGCGGCTATGATACCACGTCAGTGCTTTTTGACCACCTTTCTGAAATTATCTACCGGATTTTTCTTTTTATCTCCGTTAAATCCGATCAGTTCCATTTTTATATTCCTCGATACTGCGGTTTTTCCGAAGTCATGAATGATTTCCAGTATATCTACATGTATGTTATTGGCACGTGATGCATCTATTATTACTTCAGAATTTTCTGGCAAATGATTGAGCGTGTTCATG
This sequence comes from Cyclobacteriaceae bacterium, assembly GCA_012033595.1. Lineage (GTDB taxonomy): Bacteria > Bacteroidota > Bacteroidia > Cytophagales > Cyclobacteriaceae > JAAUQL01. The sequence goes on from JAAUQL010000030.1 coordinate 21,246, forward strand.
ATTCCTGCCTTATTGAGGAAACTCACATCTTCTGATAGTTGTATTTTAATCGGTTGACCCACCACGTAATCGTGATAATCGAAGTGGTATGGCACCCGGTAATTGTTCCATAATATGTACATGATACCGCTGACCAGGCCAAGTGATATACCCACCAACAGGTCTGTGAAGATGATGCCCAATACGGTGATGATAAAAGGCAAAAATTCTGATTTACCCTGTTTGTACATTTGCCTGAATGTGGCCGGTTTGGCCAATTTAAAACCAACCACGATGAGTATGGCCGCGAGACTGGCCAAAGGAATCATATTGAGGATGGCCGGAATAAACATAGCCGATAACAAAATCATGATGCCATGCATAAATGAAGAAAGCCTGGTCTTGCCGCCTGACTGTATATTGGCTGAGCTCCTTACGATCACCTGGGTAACGGGCAAGCCGCCAATCATACCGGCGGTGATGTTGCCAACGCCCTGAGCAATAAGCTCCCGATTGGTCGGGGTTATCCTCTTTTGAGGATCGAGTTTGTCAGTGGCTTCCACGCTGAGCAGGGTTTCCAGACTTGCTACCACGGCAAGGGTAATGGCTACGATGTAAACATCTTTATTGGTGATTTGAGAAAAATCAGGGAAGGTGAACTGCGACCAAAATTCACTGATTGATCCGGCCACAGGAATGCTGACCAAATGATCTGCATTGAGTTGAAAACCGGGGATGTTCTTAAATGCCAGATTGAACAAAATACCTAAAATTACCACCACCAGCGGCCCCTGCACTATCTTGGCTACCGGAAGCTTCTTCATGAAGCTTTGTTCCCACAAAATGAGTATGCCCAGGGAGATCAGACTGATAATAACGATATTTGGCTGGATACTTTGGAGCATGTAGTACAATTCCGAAAAGGTAGTGTGCCCGTCGGACTGTTGAAACTCCAAATCACCCGGAGGGATGGCATCGTAGCCAAATGCATGGGGAATCTGCTTGAGGATGATGATAATGCCTATGCCAGTAAGCATGCCTTTGATGACTGAACTAGGGAAATAGTATCCTATGATACCAGCTTTGGCTATACCAAGCAAAATCTGAATGACTCCGGCGAAGACCACCGCCAATAAAAATACCTCAAAGCTACCGAGCTCAGTGAGTGCGCTGAGTACAATAACAGCGAGGCCTGCTGCCGGACCGCTGACCCCCAGCGAAGATTTGCTGATCGCGGAAACCACTATACCACCAACCACACCAGAAATAATACCGGAAAACAGTGGAGCCCCAGATGCCAGGGCTATGCCGAGGCACAACGGTACGGCTACAAGGAAGACGACCACACTGGCCGGAAAATCGTTTGCCAGATGGCTAAAAGGGTTTTTGCCTGAATTTTTACTCATGGTTACGTTGTCTTTTAGGAAAAATAAATAATATGCCAGGGCTGGTCATGCGGCTCTATTATTACCTTTTTAAGACATAATGAGGCATGGACAGTAGGCATAGGGATAGAAAGTTATTTGCGTTTGATAAGGTTTTGTGAATCACTATGCCCAACCAAAATTGAATAAAAATGTTTGCAATGCCAGCAATTTTTTTTCAGGTATTGAAGGATTTCTTCTTTGGTCTCTGAGGCACCCGTTTGTGGCCGGCATTTTATTCATTATTGCACTTAAATCCTTTCATTTATTATTCTTGTAATAAATGGACTAATAATCCATGTGAGTGGACGAAGATCATGTTTTAATTTCAAAAAATGAAAAAACGCCTTGGGAGGCGCAGGCTTCTCTTGCGATGCGTGGCATCTCCATGGCGATCATTAAGTTTTGAATAACCGGCTATGAGCAAATTATCTTCCTATTTTTTTATCATTTCCATTGCGCTCTACACTGCCTGTGGTGAGGGCAAAGTGAAGCAGGAAAGAGATATTCCCGAAAAAAAAACGATAACAGAGGCGATCGAAGAACCCGGATACAACAATTATCATGTAATAATGAAGGGTGTTGATACCGCAGAATTCAAAAATCACTATGATACCCGGGTATTGCCGCCGTCTATCGACCTTGACGTTTCGTTGGAAGACAAGACGATTTCGGAATTGGCTATCCTGAAAAATACCGTGTTGGCTATGAAAGGAAATACTTTTGAAGATGCCATCCTTGCCGCACATTTCAAACAATTCCAGTGGTACCAGCCTCCATTTTGGGACAAGGAATTCAGTGTGGTGCTCAATGAAGCTGAAACAAAATTCTTTGAAAGGATAGATGCCCGAATTGCCGATTTGCAAAAAGAAAACTACACCGCTCATGGATCGAGAATTCCCCAGCCGGAAAATATTGTCAATTGGTTTCAATGGCAAAAACCGGGCGGGGACACAAAATCGAAACTGGCGGGCAATGGATTTGTGATCGCAAAGGCCGATTATGACCAGCTTTTTGAGCTATATCAACAAAATGCCATGGAGTGCATTCCCTCATTTATTACTACAGATTTGGTGCTCAATCAATTACATCTTTTTTATGGAGAGCTGGAAAATGAGATCGAAGAGCAATACCTCATTGTGATACTTCAATCGATACTCGAAACGCTGAATAAGGCACTATATGCTTCTTATGAAAAAACACTTGATCCCGAAATAGAAAAACTGATAGAAGAAAATCTGCTGTACTATTCCATTCCCTATGCGGTGATCACCAACAAAAAAAACCGTTTGCTGGGCGATTACAACGAAATATATTTTAAAGAACTGGGCAAAGTGCTCGCCGGCAAAGGAAGTGGCTCTAAAATGATGGGCAATGAACACCTGGAATACAAAATTTTTGATCCTGCCGGGCACTATCTCAAAAATGAGCGTACCCGGCAATACTACAAAGCCCTGAGCTGGCTGCAAAACGTCGACCTGTGCCTTTCCGATACACATGATTTCAACAGGGCCATCCTTATGGCGTATCTGATCAACAAAAATTCCGATCTCAAAACACAATACGCCCGGTTCAATACCTACAAATCTTATTTTTCCAGCTACAAAACACAATTCACGCTTTGGGATTTGGCGGCCATACTGGAAAAACACCCAGCTAAGCCTGGTTTGGAAAAGCTGTTCAACGAGCAATTACGTAAAGAAATGATGGATAAATTGCCGGCAGAAGGTAGCAGCTCTTGTGCGCTCAGTGTGAGCCTCATGCCGAGGGAATATCAGAATTTATACACCGACCTGGGTGTAATTGCCCTAAATACAAAAGAGCCCTCGGCAGTAAAACTCTTTGCAGCACTGGGCAATCCGGCCGCTTTGGAGTTAGTGACTGGCTCTGCCGAAGCAGCCAATGAGCGGCAAACCATCAATAACAATCTGGCCGATATATCAGATCATCCTGATGCCATCGGCATGGATTGGATATCTACCTTGCTCACCAGTTTCAACAATAGCTCGGGCGGTCAGGAATATATGCAAAAAAGTGCCTGGAAACGAAAGGAACTCAATACTGCCCTCGCAGGCTGGACCATCATGGGTCAGCGAACCAATCTTCAAACCAAAAATGCGGAGAAATCACAGCAACCTGATCGCTATCCCAATTCGATACTCAAGGGCTATGTCGAACCCAATTTGGCTTTTTGGCAATCGGCTGCTGCATTGCTGGAAGACACCAAAGGGTACCTTACGGAAAATAAAATCCTTACGGAAGCGACAAACACCAGGCTGAACGCCTTGCTGGAGACCGTCAACTTTTTGCATGAGGTAAGCATAAAGGAAATTAAAGGTGGAGCAATAAGTGCGGCAGCGTACGAACGGATGGCGAAAATAGGCACTACCTTTGAGCAAATGACCTTGCAGCTCATCGATCCCAAATTCGATATGTCCGATAAGCGGCTGGAGACCGATATGGCTTTTGCCACCAACACCTGCCGGGCAAATAATCTGGTAAGCGCTACCGGTGCAGCCAATATTATCCTGGCCATGGTAGAAATCGATGGCTTTATTTACCTTACCCGGGGGGCGGTGTTTAGTTATTACGAACCCACAACGCTGCCCGAGGGGTCTTTTGGCCTTGATGAATGGAAGTCGATGTTGCTGAGTAAACAAGCTCCACTGGAGCCAAGCTGGATGCGTGAATTAATGGGTGTTCAACCCGCACTACACGAGGGAAGCCTGCCTGAACCTGTGGCCATGAGCAAATAGTGATGCTAAAAGTACCGTAGCTATTGGCCTGAGATTACATCACCCGGCTAACAAAAAATAACCATGTACTGTCTTCGCTACGCGCAGATACATAAATATTCCACTAAAACTGCTCATCTCCAAAGGTGCTTTTGGCATTTTTTTTCACGTTTGATTTTGAATTAAATCCATAGGTGACGCCAAACTCCAGAATAGGACCATACCTGTCGTAGAGCACTTCCTGGTAGAATATCTGCACCCCTTCATTGTTGTATGCCCGGGTGTGCAATCCTTCCAGGTTCGAAACAAGCAAATCGATGCCCCTCAAGGCAAAGCTCCAGCCCTCCAGCATGGCCGGGGTATAGGTAATGGCGGCGTTCGCTAGATAAAAACGCTCATTTTCCCCTTGTGGGGTCACTGTGGCCGATTTGTAATTGAGGTCAGCGCTCAATTTCACTGATTTCAGTAGTTGCCAATTCAGGTTTCCTTTCAGTGTATAGTTGGTGCTTTGATTATTTTCACGATAGCCAAAGATATCACCCGTTACCATAAAATGGTATAGCGAACCCCCGGCAAATAGCTTTATTTTAGCTCCCAGTGCAAGATTGGCGTTCAACTCGGCTCCAAGTGATTCGGTATTTCCGGCATTGGTATAGCTCCTGATCAGCACGTTTTCTTCCTGATACACGGTATTGACCCTGAAGACCGCATTGTTGGTATTGCGAAAAAATCCCGTAAGGGCAAAATTTTGATTTCCGATATCTTTATTATAAGTAATTTCTGCATTCGATATGTATTCGGGTTCAAGCGCAGGATCACCGACTTCATACACCTCAAAATGCCTTCTATATAAGAATGGAGCCATGTTTTTGGTAGGTGGCCGATTGATCCGCCGGCTCGCTGCTGCTATGAGCTGGTCGGTATCACTAAAATCATAACTCAGATGCAAGGAAGGAAACCAGTCCAACTGATTTACCAGGTAAGTAGATTCGGCTGGCCGGTCAAAAATATTGAAATAATTGGGGTTGGACATTTCAAGCTTTTGATCAGTCTGCTCCAACCTCAGACCCACCTGGTAAGACAACTTTTTCACACTCCCTTTATAGGAGGTATAAAAAGCATACACCCCTCGGTAAAGCTCTATATCGTTTTCCAGTGCAGTGTAGCTGCCCCATGAATTTTGAGCGGCATTAAGTGTATCGTAACTAAAGGCACCTTGCTGTGTAAGTATGTATGGCTGAATGCCTACTGCCAGGCTTTCACCATTGTCGAAAACCTTTTCATAATCAAGTGATAAACGGTATCCGTCAAGCGGCAAAGCATCCTGCTGCATGAAATGTTCTTCCAGCTCGCCAATGTTCAGAGTATTGTAGTCATAATTTCTGTTGTCCAGCTTCCTGCGCAGCGAAGAGTGCTCATAAAGCAGCGAAGTACCCAGGCTGGAGTTGTTGTCAAAAGCAATGTTCAAGTCGACATTGGCCGATTGAAACTTGCCGTATTTGCTATCGGTGTTGGGATTGTAGATCAGCTCGTCATCTACGGGTACATCATTGATGGGGGCTTTGTATATATCTCCAAAAAAATTGTCATACACATAAAATGCTGACCTGCCTTCTGTTCTATTGCCAACATAATAGGAAGCGGAGAGGGTGCTATGAGCTGAAAGTGTAAAGTCGCCTCCAACATTGGCCGAATAGTTTTCGTACCATTCCGGTCTTTCGCCCCGGGCCACCATGTGAAAATAGGAGCCATCGGGCTGCAATACGCTGGCATCGCCCATCCGGTCGCCATTCACATTCTTTTTGTTGTAGTACAAGCCTGCGTACAGCGAAGTTTTTTTCAGATTGTAAGTAGCATTTATACCACCGCCAAAGCGTGAGTCAGTGTTGTGATACCCACTGAGTGGGTCGCTCAGGTTTCCCCATGGTGCGCCACCCAGCAGGCCGTTGGCTAATACGGACAAGCCCTGTGAGGCTGACTTTTGGTGATCACATTCACAATTCCTCCTTTGCCCTGGGCATCGTAGCTTGCTGTTGGCACCGTGATCACTTCAATATTTTCAATGGCATCGGCAGACAATTGCGCCAAAAATACCGACGGCTCCAGTTGGGTAGGTTTGCCATTGAGGTAAACCACAAAATCAGAAGTGCCCCTTACGGAAATGTTGCCATCAGGGCCTACAGAAACCGCAGGAAGCTTATTGAGGATATCTGCGGCAGTGCCGCCTTTGGCCGTTTCGAAGTCAGAGGCATTATATTTCTTTCTGTCCAGGGCCGTCTGTACGGTAGCTGCCTGACCTATGATCTCCACTCCCTCCATTTGAATAGTGGACTGATAAAGTGGCAATTTGCCCAGTGTGGCTTGCAGGGCGGTCTGGCTTAAGGTTATATTAAAAATAGTATCCGGTACATAGCCCATAAACGACATCACAAGGTGGTATTGGCCAAAGGGTATTTTTTCCATGCTGAAAAATCCGTTTTCATCAGAAACCGTTGCATTTATATTCTTTTCGAATTTGGTGTCGAACAAGCCGACAGAAACATATGGGATGGCCAATTGAGCACGTTCATCAAAGATATGTCCGGAAATGGATGATTTTTGTGCCTGGGCATATATTGGTAAAAAGGAGCACAGCAACGATAGCACGGTGGCAATTCGTGTGATTTTGTCCATAGATAAGTTAACTGGTTAATTCTTGGTTTTATTGTTGCGATGAAAATGGGTTGAATAAATTCATCATCTCCCGGCAAATTTATTAAATAATATTTAAGTCGGGATTTTTTATGATCTCACATTTCGCTGATCTGTATCGAAAAATGGGTAAATGGCAGCTCCCATATGGGATTTTCTGTTCATTAAGGAAAAGATAATGTGAGTAATTCAGCAGATCACAAATAGAAGCACACCGGATTCTTTACCCTGATCGCTGAGACATGCAAGAGCAGCTAGTCAGCTTTTCTTTCTATGCTTTAAAAAACAGACGGACAGCTAAGTAAAAAAGGATTAATTGATATTTTTGACTTTTCATTTTTAACACTGAGAACCCATACTCCAATGAATATGCTAAAAACGATTGCCCTCGCCTTTTTTTGGGCATTATCATGATTTCTTGTAAGAAAACTCCAGACCCAAACGCTTTTGCAAGTGACTTTCCGGCCTCTGTCAGCCGCATCTGGATCGGTCCCGAATATTGGGCAAACCCAATGCAGGACTGGAAGTTGGAAGATGGAAAACTACTCTGCACGGTACATGGCCGAAATCGCAATGTCCATTTGCTCACCCACAAGGTTGGTGCGCAAACAGGCAATTTTAAAATGAGTGTAAATGCCGGCTTTGTAGGCAAGCCGGGTCAAGGTAATGACTGGATAGGATTTAAACTCGGTGCCAGGGGCGAATTTGACGACTATCGCAGCGATGCGGTGTTTGGCGAAGGGATCAATGCGGGCGTCACTGCTTCCGGCAATCTTTTTATAGGTGAATTGAATGCTGAGGAGCAAGAGAAAACAGGCGATGGTCTCGACGTATTAGATCGTTTTTCATTGCGAACCACAGGCACCCGATCGGGGGACGAATATGCTATTGTACTGGAACTGCTGGATGGCGATGATGATTTGGTGGCTAAAACAGAGCGCAGCTATCCGGTAGCACAGCTTATGGGCGACGTGGCCATCGTCAGCTTTTTTGATCCCGGTATGCCAAACGACAATGCGGTAAAACTCGAAAATTCGGCCTGGTTTCAACATTGGAAACTCGAAGGGGACAGTCTGGACATTCACAAAGAATATGCCTTTGGCCCCATACTTTTTGCACAACACACCTTGTCGGAAAAGGTATTGAAAATGACCGCCCAACTGCCCCCTGTCGGCGAGGCAGACGGCAAGGAGGCTTATCTCGAAGTGAAAGAAGGCGAAAATTGGATACGAATAGCCCAAAGCCCTATAGACGCTCATGCCCGTACGGCCACCTTCAAAGTGGACGATTGGAAAGATAGCATAGATCACAACTACCGCATTGCCTACGCCTACACCGGTGCGGGCAATGAAGCAATGGAAGATTATTTCGAAGGAACCGTACGCAAAAATCCTGTCGATAAAACCAACATAACCGTGGCCGGATTCACGGGCAACAATGATCTTGGCTTTCCAAATCAGGATATGGTCGCTAATGTGTTGAAACATAATCCCGACCTGTTGTTTTTTTCGGGCGATCAGATTTATGAAGCAGTAGGCGGTTTTGGGAATATCGAAAAACCACTCGATAAAGCCATGATCGACTATCTGAGAAAGTGGATATTGTACGGCTGGGAATATCGCGAAATGCTCCGCAACATCCCCACCGTGAGCATACCCGACGACCATGACGTATATCATGGCAACCTGTGGGGCGAAGGAGGAAAAAAGCCATAGAAGAAGGCGATGCAAAAGAGCGGCAAGACAGTGGTGGCTTTAAGATGCCTGCTGATTTTGTGAATATGGTGGAACGAACACAAACGAGCAACCTGCCAGACCCGTTTGACCCCACTCCTGTTGAGCAGGGTATTGGCGTGTATTATACCGAAATGAACTATGGCGGGCTAAGCTTTGCCATTATCGAAGACCGCAAATTCAAATCTTCGCCAAGCAATGTGCTGCCTAAAGAATCGAACACGATAAACGGATGGGCAGAAAACAAAGACTTTGATGTGAAAAATGAGTCAGATGTGCCGGGAGCCATCTTGCTGGGCGAAAGGCAGGAAGAGTTTTTGAAAAATTGGGGGGCAAACTGGAGCGCCGAAACGGATATGAAAGTTTTGCTTTCTCAGACGATTTTCAATAATGTGGCCACCCTGCCGCGTGAAGCCATCAGCGATGTAGTGGTTCCTACCCTTCGTATTCTCGAAAAAGGCGCCTATCCACCAGATGATGTACCTGTTTCCGACATGGATTCCAATGGCTGGCCACGCACCCCAAGAGACAAGGCCGTCGATCTGCTACGCAAATGCTATGCGTTTCATTTGGCCGGCGACCAGCACCTGGGCAGTACCATCCACTACGGAATAGACGATTGGCGCGATGGAGGAATAGCCGCCTGCGTGCCTTCCGTTTCTAACATTTGGCCGAGACGCTGGTACCCTGAATCCGGGGGCAAAAACCGGGAGGAGGGAGCCCCAAAATATACCGGCGATTTCGTGGATGGCTTCAATAACTTACTCACGGTGTATGCTGTATCAAATCCGTTGTTCACCGGCAAAAAGCCTTCTATACTACACGATCGCGCAGCAGGCTATGGCATAGTAACCTTCAATAAAAAAAGCAGGGACATCACCATTGCCTTATGGCCCAGAGATGGCGACCCAACCAGTCCACAGTCTAAACCATACGATGGATGGCCATTGACCTTTAACCAGATGGACAACTATGCCCGAGAGGCATACGGATACATGCCAGATATCCGCGTCAGAGGTCTCGCCAAACCTCCGGTAGTGAAGGTGCTCGATGAAAAGGGCAATACAGTCTATACCGTCAGGGCGATAGGAAATGAAGTAGCAGTGAAAGTTTTCGATCAGGGAGATTATAAAATCATAGTCGGGGAACCGGAAATTGGGCAGGTTAAAGTTTTGGAAGGCATATATCCGAGCAACCAACCGCAAGAGCCCATAGAGATTAATTTCTGATGATGGCATACGCTTAAATTGCGGATATCAAAAGCACCTGCTCAAAATCAAAGGTATGATCATAAATGAAATGTCTGAATAAGGTCCGGATTTTAAAATTCATTCTGACATGAATCGTAAATAATTCCATGGCTCTCCAGATACTTTAGGAGGGCCATTTTTCTAATTGGAATCGTTGAACTGTATAATGTAAAACCTATGTTTTTGAAAAAAGAGTTGGAGGAAGTACGCATTCAGGCATTGGGAGCGGACAGATTGGATTTATCGGTTTCACAGGTTAGTGTTTATTGGCATATAGATCATTTGCTCAGAGCGATCATCGGCATTTGTAAGGCTTTGGAAGATGCCGACCCCAGTGCCTTTCGGTATCGTTTTAGCCTATCCAAATTTTTAGTATTCACCTTTCAATACATTCCTCGGGGTACCGCTCGTGCCCCCAAAGCCACAATCCCTCAGGACAGTATAAGTCAGGAAGCGCTGATCGATAAATTACAAAAAGCATCGAAACTGCTTGACAGCGTAGAGCGATTGCCATCGAGCAGTTTTTTCACGCATTATATTTTTGGGCAGCTCAATTTTAAGGATAGCATGAAAATGATCAAAATCCATACCCGGCACCACCTCAGGATCATAAGATCGATCAAAAAAGGGCAATAGGGTATGGGTAGAAGGTAAAGTGCTTTGGTTGAGTACAAACAGCCTGTGATTGAAGCGGCGCCTACACTCATTGAATAAAATTGGTGGTGGTTTTTTATTCTGCTAATTTCATGTCTTATGAATACTAAAAAACTTCCCAACAAATATGTTCTGGTCATGCACATGCTCTTCTGGGGTGGGTATTTGGCGCTTTCGGTATTTGTATTCAGTGGGAGGGAAAACATTGACCGGGCTTTGCTGATCAGCTCTGTACTTATGGTACCGCAAATAGCCATTGCCTATATCAATATGGAGTGGCTCATACCCCGGTATTTTATCAAAAAGGAGTACCTGAATTATGTGCTGATGGTGCTGCTGTGCTTTTTTGGGTTTTATCTTTTTTATGAATATGTGTTGCCCGAAATTTTCAACATGATGGGCACAAGGCCAGATCAGGTTCGGCTTATGCGTGGCGAAGGCCATGGCCCGGGCAGGCCATCACCCAATCCATTCAGACGCATGAGGATTTATTACATTTTTACCCAGGTAATTGCCATCTATTTTTTATCAACCGCCTTCAAAACATCACAAATCGCACTGAAGAGAGAAAAAGAAGCCGCAGTGCTCAAAGGCGAGAACTTAAATTCGGAGTTGAAATTTTTGCGGTCTCAGATCAACCCCCACTTTTTATTTAATGCCCTCAATAATATTTATGCCCTTGCGGTGATAAAATCTGAAAAAACACCGGACAATATCCTGAAACTTTCGGACATGCTGCGCTATATCATTTACGATTGCAATGCAGAACGGGTACCACTTGCAAAGGAGATCAATTATATACTTAACTATATCGACCTGCAAAAACTCAAAGATGATCGTATTACCAATATTGAAGTAGACTTTAACCATGCCGACCCAGACTGTATGATCGCTCCCATGCTCTTTATCCCATTTATTGAAAACAGTTTTAAACACAGCAAAATCGAGGATTTTAATCGCGGGTGGATCATTATGCGGATTGAAAACCAGCAACATCAACTTCATTTCTCTATCGCCAATAGTCTCGATAATTCCTCCTATACCAAGGACAAAGTTGGCGGAGTGGGTTTGGAAAACGTTAAACGGAGGCTCGAATTGATCTACCCCGGAAGACACCAATTGCACATCGAAAGCACGGAAGAAAAATTTGCTGTGGAGCTGAAAATTTTCCTGGAAAATGAGCAATAATGTACTAATTGAGATTATATGAAATATAGCTGCCTGATTGTGGATGACGAGCAACTTGCACGCCTGTTGATGCAAGACTACGTATCGAAAGTGCCTCATCTTGAGTTGCGCGGATTGTGCAAAAATCCCTTGGAGGCCATGGCTGTTTTGCAAAGCGAAACCATTGATATCATGTTTCTGGATATCCAAATGCCCGAACTCACCGGTGTGGAGTTTTTAAGAACCTTAAAAACTAAACCTGCCATTATTTTCACTACTGCTTATTCTGAATACGCCCTCGAGGGATATCAGCTCGATGTCACAGACTATCTGGTGAAACCCTTCCCCTTTGAGCGATTTGCAAAAGCCGTAAACAAAGCTATAGAGGTGATAGACCTGAAAAATGCCGCGAAAACACACGACCTAAATAAAGGCAAGGCTTCAGAAACCATATTGCTACATGCCGATCATAAAATCTACAAAATCAGACTAGATGATATCAACTATATCGAAGGGCTCAAAGAATATGTGTCGTATTTTACCAGAGACAAGCGGATCATCGTGTTGCAATCGCTGAAAACTATAGAAGAAACCTTGCCTTCAGACCGTTTTATCCGGGTGCACCGCTCCTATATCGTCCCAATAGACAAAATAAAAACCCTGGATGGCAACCAGGTGCAAATCGGCGACAAGTTTATCCCTATTGGCCGTAGCTACAAGGATGAGGTAATGCGGAGGGTATTTTCCAGCTTTCATGATCATTGAAATTAACTGGTAAACCCGAAGCCATAGTTGCGAGCAGCATACAATCAACTCATTTTTTTTCTCGTGCTTTTAGTGAAAGGTAGTGTACAAGCGGCCTGTATCGCTCGGGCATAGCAGCATCAGTAAAGGAGACTTCCTGCTCTTGCCCACGGTACAGTACCCGTATCACATAGTAAAACTGGTCTGGAGAAGGCTTGCTTTCCGGTATTTCACCATCAAAGAATTGGCAATTTTCTATCATGGAAGCCACCTTGTGGGCTTCTTTGGCGTCGAGGCTGTCACTACGCACTGCTACCTGTACCATGATGGCAGCAAAACCTCCGGATCGTTCGAAATGAAGTTGAAATTGATCTTGCATATTGATCAGGTTACAGGCTAAGGCCAGCCCAAAAACTGCCGAAAATTTTTTCCACATCCTTGTTTTTTGTCGAGGTGCAATGTAATACCTACTTCGTCCCAACCTTTCTGAACGGCCAGTTGCGCCGGACTGTTTTTCCCATACAGTGCTGCTGCTACTTCAAAAGTCTTGTTGGCGGCAGTGTGAAAATCGTCATTGGCGGCAAGTTTGTCGCGTAGGGCGATGTACCAAATTTTTCCGGCTTTTTGCCAGGCATATCCGCCAAGTGCCTTTGCCACACCAAAAAATGCCCTGTTGGGAATGCCGGAGTTGATGTGCACACCGCCGTTGTCGCTGGTGGTTTGAACATAGTCGCGCATGTGTGCCGGCTGAGGGTCTTTGCCCAATATCGGGTCATTGTAGGCCGTTCCCGGGTTTTTCATCGATCTGATGCCGGCGCCATGTACATTGGAGGTAAAAAGACCTTCGCCGATGAGCCAGTCTGCCTCGTCGGCGGTTTGCATTTTGGCTCTTTGCTTCACCAGCGAGCCAAAAACATCCGAAAAAGATTCATTGAGCGCGCCAGGTTGGTCTTTGTACACCAGTCCGGCCTCGTACTGGGTTACGCCATGGGTAAGTTCATGCCCTATAATGTCGATGGCGATGGTAAATCTGTTGAACAAGCGTTGGTCTTCGGGGAGGTCTTCGTCACCATCGCCATATACCATTCTTTCGCCATTCCAAAAGGCGTTGTCATACCCTTGCAGATAGTGTACGATGGAGATGAGATCCATGCCCTGGTTGTCGATGGAGTTGCGCTCAAAAATTTCATAGTACAGGTCAAAGGTGGCACCTGCGCCATCATATGCCTCGTCAGTGGCCGCATCGCCAGTAGCGGCATCTCCCTCAGCCCGAGCCAGCCTGCCTGGCATGGCCGAACCATTTTCTGCATCATAGATCATCCGGTGCTTTTGTCCCGGTGCGATCTGCGATTTTTTACCGATTCCGGAAAAGCCATCCTTGCGCTTCGCATCTGGTCGGAAACGGTAAGCGTTTTTACCGCATTTTTAATTTGCTCCTTAGAGCCATTTTCGATGATGTTATCCACCATGTGTGGCGGTAGAAAACAATGGAGGGGATTGTGGCAGTTCATATGATGAGTGGATTGGAAGTGAAAATTATTCAACCATGTAATTTCTGCATAAAGTCCAAGAGTTACAATCCTCAAATATGGGGATAATTCGATTGTCACAACAATGTGCTGTGACCTCCTCTGTGTGATATACGCCAGTGAGGATGGCCAAATTTCAAACTTCCGGTGCGGGTATCTTAGTGCCTCAAGTCCAAAGTTCTGGCCAGGATGCGCCAGGTTATTGGATAAGTCAAAAGCGATACGCGCCACCTTTACCGAGGATCACGATAACGAGTTGCTCCAATGTGTAAAATCACCAAAAAAAAACTAACATTTCGATATTTAACATAAAGCGGGTGCTTTTTTACGAATAAAATAATTTTAGTTATCCAAAATAAAGTGCATTAACAAATCATAAAATATTGATAGCAAAGTCTTAATGTCGCATTCTTCTCCGGCTCATAGTTCAACTTTAGCTTTGCGCTGAATATAATTATATTCGCACATTATTTATTTCTAACTAAATACGGTCAACATGAAACAAATCTTACTTATTGCATTATTGATGCTGGGAGCCTATGTAGGGGCTTTTTCGCAGGTTACTACCAGTAGTATAACCGGAGTGGTGAAGGATGGTGATGGTGAAACTTTACCCGGAGCTTCTATAGTTGCAATTCATGAGCCTTCAGGTACAAGCTACGGCAATGTGAGTAACCTTGGAGGTAAATTTACCCTTGCCAACATGCGGGTTGGAGGTCCCTATACGGTTAGCATTTCGTTTGTCGGTTATCAGACAGTGCAGTATGAAAATTTGTTCTTAAAACTTGGTATTCCATATACTTTGAATGCTGAACTCCAAACCTCTGAGCAAGTGCTGGATGAGCTGGTAGTTAAGAGTTCAAAGACATCATCAGATTTTGGCTCTGCCCGAACTGGAACTGCCACTGGCATCAGCAATGAGCAAATTACCAACCTTCCACAAATCAATCGCAGTATTCTCGATTTTACCGGCCTTACCCCACAGGCTTCAGGCAACTCTTTTGCAGGTCGCGATGCCAGGTATAACAATCTCCAGATCGATGGCGCTAACTTCAACAACGGTTTTGGCTTGAGTAGCAACCCCTTACCCGGTGGTGGCTCACAACCGATTTCGCTCGATGCCATCGAGGAAATTGTTGTAAATATCGCTCCCTTTGATGTGACACAAAGTGGCTTTACCGGTGCTGGCATCAATGCGGTCACCCGCAGCGGAACAAATGATTTTACCGGTTCTGCATATTATTTTATGAAGAATCAAAATCTTCAGGGCAGAAAAATAGAAGATTTTGAACTTGAAAAAATTGATGCAGGCACTCAAAACTACGGGTTCAGACTTGGTGGTCCGATTATCAAAAACAAACTTTTCTTTTTTGTAAATGCCGAAAGAGAAATACAAACAGGGGCCAATGCCTCCGGTACCAACTTATGGAAACCATCTACAGATGGTGTGGCAGATGCAGCAAACAACGTTGCACGAACCACCAGAGCCGATCTTGAAGCAGTTAAAAATCACCTGATCGACCAGTGGGATTATGATCCGGGTCGCTATGAAGGATATGCCAGTGAAGGAGAACAATTTGACACAAAATTTCTTGCCAGAATCGACTGGAATATAAGTCCCAAACATAAGCTTGCCATCAGGTACAATCAGGTGGTAGGTGTTTCTGCACAGGTGGCTAACGGCACATCAGGCCCCAGACCCAGGACTCCTTCATCAGCCAGTCGTGTATCGCAAAATTCAATCACGTTCGAAAATGGTAATTACGGATTTGAAAATTCAGTGAAATCAATTACCGCTGAATTGAGCAGTTTTTTCTCTCCCAGTGTATCCAACCAGTTTTTGGCCACTTACTCCAAAATTCAAGATACACGAACTACCCCAAGTAGTCAGCTTTTCCCCTTTGTCGATATTTGGGATGGTGGCATCGGCAATGGCGATTGGAATTACATGTCATTTGGTACAGAGCTATTCAGCTATAAAAATGACGTGATCAATGACAACTATTCTTTCATCAACAACACAACTTTGACCAAAGGCAAGCATACCATGACCTTCGGAGCAGCTTTTGAAATTCAAAAATTTGGAAATAGTTTTGTTAGAATGGGTACTTCGTACTACCGCTATGCATCAGTCGAAGACTTTTTGACCACGGGTACATCTAATGAAGTAGCACCAATCATGTTTGGCCTTACCTACCCATACGAAGGGCAGGATTCTTATGCTCGGGTAAGTTTTGGGCTGGCATCGCTCTATGCACAGGATAAGTTTACAGTTAGCGACCAACTGAACCTCACTTTCGGTTTGAGAGCCGAATTGCCCCTTTATCTCAATGACCTCACGGCAAATGAAGCCATCGATGCCATTGAATTGCAAGATACGGATGGAGAACCAAAGAACTACAGCTCTGGAAGCTGGCCAAAGTCACGTCTGATGTTGTCTCCAAGAGTTGGGTTTAATTATGATGTTTATGGTGATAATAGCCTGGTGGTGCGTGGTGGAACCGGAGCATTTTCGGGCAGGGTACCCTTTGTCTGGTTGACCAATCAGCCCACCAACTCAGGTGTCATTCAAAACAATGTAGAGCCGGGAAGTTACAATCAGGTGGCTCCATGGATAGGTAATATCACCTTTCAGCCGCAAGATCCTTATTACTATGTTAAAAATGTTCCTGCTGGTGCAGAAAACGTATTTATTTCAACACCGGCCGGAGGAGCCCCTGGTTCATTTTCATTGGTCGATGATGATTTCAGAATGCCAATGGTGTGGCGGTCTAGCCTGGCAGCCGAATATCAGTTAGGCAATTCCCCATTTGTATTGAGTGGCGAGCTGTTGTACACCAGAGATATAAATGCTGTGTACCAATTTGGAGCAAACCGAAAGACTTCTCCAAATACAATGAATGCAGCCGGTGACGACAGGGAACTGGTAACAAGTTCAAGTGATATCACTTACAATACGAACATGGGCGCCAACAATGCTACCATCCTGGCCAACACAGATAAAAAGGGGTATTCATTTAGCGCCACCGCGGGAATTTCCGTACCAGAGTGGAACAGGCTTTCCGGTAGCATTTATTATACCTATTCTACCGCCAAGGAGGTCACTGCCAACGCCGGATCAAGTGCCAACTCTGCCTGGGGCGGAAGTCCCAACATCAACAATCCGAACGATCAACAATTGCACCTCTCAGATTATGCCATACCGCACAGAGTGGTTGCCAATGTATCTTATCGTGTGGAGTATGCCAACCATCTCGCCACTACCATTGGGGTGTATTACACAGGTTCGCATCAGGGTCGATTCTCGTATGTGACCAGCAACGACCTGAATGGTGACGGGATAAACGCCGATTTGCTATATATTCCGGCCAACTCATCAGAGTATAATTTTGTCGATAACAGTAATTTCACTGCGGCTGAACAAAGAGCAGCGTTTGATAAATTTATAGCTGATAATGATTTGGAAGAATACAGAGGCGACTATGCACCGCGCAATGCATTTCTCTTGCCCTGGCTCAATAGATTTGACGTAAGGGTACTGCAAGACTTATTTACCGACATCGGCAAAAGAAGAAACACACTACAGCTTAGCCTGGACATCGTAAATGTGGGTAACCTGCTAAGCAGCGACTGGGGAATACGTGAAAACCTGAACGGAGCACAAAGTTTGCTGTCACGATCGGGGGCTGTGAGTGCCAATCCAAACTTCAATATGGTACAGGTGTCAAATCAATTGCCAACTACGCCTTTTGTTAATGCAAGCGGGTTCAACACCACCTGGAATATGCAGATAGGTATCCGATATATTTTCTAATTTAGCTTTTGCTAAAATCAAAAAAAGCCCGGCAAGTGTCGGGCTTTTTTTGTTATTCATATCCTTTTTGGTATCACAATTCAAAAGTCATCGCCTGCAAAAGGCTAAATTTTTTATATTTGCGCCTCGTTTTAGCTTTACCAGATATTTAAATCATAATGAAAGATTTTTTTGAGGAAATGAAGTGGCGTGGCATGATCCACGATGTGATGCCCGGAGCCGAAGAACAGTTAAAAAAAGAACTTACTACCGCATATATTGGTTTTGACCCCACGGCCGATTCGTTGCATATTGGCAGCCTGGTGCAAATCATGATACTGGTGCACCTTCAGCAGGCTGGCCACAAGCCCATGGCTCTGGTAGGGGGAGCCACTGGTATGGTAGGCGACCCATCAGGAAAATCTGCCGAGCGCAACCTGCTGACAAAGGAAGTATTGGAAAAAAACCTGGCCGGTGTCAAAGCACAGTTGGCGCAATTCCTCGATTTTGACTGCGGTGAAAATGCTGCCGAAATGGTGAATAATTATGATTGGTTCAAAGATTTCAATTTTCTGGATTTTATCAGGGATGTTGGCAAGCACATCACCGTCAACTACATGATGTCCAAAGACTCGGTAAAGTCGAGACTTGAGACCGGGCTCTCCTTTACCGAATTCAGCTACCAGCTCGTTCAAGGCTACGATTTTTATTATTTATATAAAAATAAAAACTGTAAGCTACAACTTGGTGGCTCCGACCAGTGGGGCAACATAGTGACAGGCACCGAGCTTATCCGCCGAATGGAAGGTGGCGAGGCGTATGCCATCACCACGCCGCTCATCAAAAAGGCCGATGGAACCAAATTTGGCAAGACCGAAGGCGGCAATGTCTGGTTGGACAAGAAACGAACATCGCCATACAAATTTTATCAATACTGGATCAACTCATCAGATGAGGATGCTAAGAATTATATCAGAATTTTTACCCTCAAAAGCCGGGAAGAGATCGAAGCGCTGGAAAAAGAGCATGACCAGGCACCCCACTTACGCTTGCTGCAGAAGTCTTTGGCAGATGATATCACCGCGCGGGTACACTCGGTGGAGGAACTAAACAAGGCCATTCATGCCTCAGAAATACTTTTTGGCAAATCGGCTACCGACGAAATCAACAGTATTGATGAGGAAACACTTTTATCGGTGTTTGAGGGCATACCCAGAATAGAAATAACGAAATCTGCATTGGAGAGCGCAGGCAACAGCATCGATTTCCTTTCGGAAATTACCAAAGGAGTGATTTTTCCTTCAAAGGGAGAAGCAAGGCGTATGATTCAGGGTGGCGGGGTGTCGCTGAACAAAGCTAAAATTGAAGCATTGGACGAAATGCCGAATTATACACTTTTGCAGGGGAAATATCTGCTGGTGCAGAAAGGTAAAAAAAATTACTATCTCGTGGAGGTAGTTTAGCTTTCGAATTCAACACAAGACCACTAACCCTTCATGCAGTCATGGCTCGGTCAGGCAACGGCTGAAGGGTTTTTTTCTGCTTCAGTCTTTTCTGCTTCAGTCATTTTGCGCTTCCACCGTTTGTGCGACCATAGCCAGAAAGCCGGGTTTTCCCTAATAATTTTTTCAAGCATGTAAGTGTGCGCTTCGGTGAGCTGGCCGTCGCCGGTAGCGGAGGGGTTTTCTTCCAGCATCAGCAATTCTCCTTGATAATAGCCTCTCCGGGTTTTGGTGATTTTGAGAAAAACAACCGGGTAGTTGTACTTGCGCGCAAATACCTCGGTGCCCAGAAAAACGGCAGTTTCCTGGTTCAGAAATCGCATCCAATGCACCTGCTTACTGTAGGTAGGCGACTGGTCGGCGGCAAATATGGTGATGGTGCGCTTGTCTTTATTGCTGATAAACGATCTGGGCACCAGCCCTTTTGGTAACATCTGCATGCCGTATTTCGATCGCGAATCGCGCATTTTCCGATCAAAAAACTTGTCCTTAAGCGGAGTGTAAATACAGATGCTTTGGTGAGGCACATACTGGTCGAAACCTATGGCTGCCATCTCCCAATTGCTGTAATGACCCGAAACCGCAATAATGCTTTGGTTTTGCTGAAAATATGCATGCATCAGCTCGGGGTTTTTGAGCTGAAACCGCTTTTTAGCCTCTTCCCTGGACATACTGAAGAGTTTGATGTTTTCCAGAGTGATATCGCAAAGGTGGACATAAAATGCTTTCTCAATGGTTTTTATTTCACCGGATGATTTTTCCGGAAAGGAGCGTAGTAGATTTTGCCTTACGGTCTTCTTTCTATAACCGAATACATGGTATAAAAAAAATACATAAGGTTAGAAAGTGCGTACAACACCCCGTATGGCAGATAGGAAACGGGCTTAAGGATGAGGTAAAAGAATATGCGGCTCAACTATTTTCGAAAATTACATTAAAACCATGCACCTTACTGGTATAACATATTATGCTATTACGATTCTTCAGTTGCCAGGTTATACTTGATTGAGGCATCAGAGTCCGGCTAATTTCTGAACTGTGTTCATGGCCAATTCTTCTTGCCGCTCAGCTTCGGTTTTTTTGCGTTTCCATCGCTTGTGCGACCAGAGCCAATAGGCCGGGTTTTCCTTGATTACTTCTTCGAGCCGGCGGGTGTGCAACGCAGTGATCTCTCCATGCCCGGTGCTACCTGGCTGCTCGTGCAATACCTCATACACGCCTTCGTAGTAACCCCTCTTCACCTTGTTAAGCCTGAAAAACACCACAGGGTAATTGTATTTGACCGAAAAACGCTCAGTGCCGGAATGTACAGCCGTCTCCTGGTTGAGAAAAGTGAGCCAATGTACCTGCTTGCTGTAAGTTGGCGATTGGTCAGCGCCAAAAACAGTAACGGTGAGTCGGCTCTGGTTGCCGACAAATGATCGCGGAACCAGACTTTTTGGTATGATTTCCATACCGTACCTGGTGCGCGATTCACCAAATTTCCTATCAAAAAATTTATTGTTGAGTGGAGTATAAATGCCTATAGCCTGATGTTTTGTGTATAAATTGAAACTCATTGCCGCAATTTCCCAGTTGTTGTAATGACCCCCTACCAATATTACGCTGCGGCCCTGGTGGTAATATTTGTTCAACACATCGGTATTGGTAATTTTAAAACGCCTCATAAGTTCATCTTTGGAAATACTGAACAGTTTGACGCTTTCTACAATTACATCGCAGAGATGCACGAAAAAATCTTTCTGGATTTTTAAAATTTCAGATTCAGACTTGTCCGGAAAGGAGTTTTTGAGGTTGGTGTAAACGACCGCTTTTCGATAGCTCGTGGCATGAAACATGACAAAAAAAAGAAAGTCGGACAGCAGATAAAGAAGGGATAGGGGCATCAATGACAAAGGCTTGATCACCAGAAAATAAAGAAATCTACTCATTGCTCATATTTTGTTTCACTACATCTCTCAAATACCGCAATGATCACTTGACATCACTCCGGTTTGTCAAGTTGATTTCAATATACTCCTCAACCTGCCACTGTCTGAATCCAGGGCAAATATAGAACTTTTTAATTTTAGGCATTATCATATAAATTGAGGAGGAAGTTTTGATTTCGTGTTTTTACATTGCCGTAAGGGAAAGAAAAGCAGTAAATTGGGCAATCATTAATTATTAAGCCATGAAAAAAATATTCACCATTGCGGTGTTGCTGATGGCCTCCATCGCGAGTGTTTCGGCTCAGGATGAATTTGAATATAAGGAAGGTGATACAACGTACATCATGAAAAAGTACTATATGGTATTGTTGTTGGCCAACCCCGACAAAGAAAGGCTCGATTCGGCGATGGTTGCCCAAATACAACAGGCTCACCTCGACAACATTTCTCGCCTGGCCAAAGAAGGCAAAATTGTAATGGCGGGTCCAATGGGCGATAATGGAAATTTACGTGGTATATTTGTGATGGATTGTCGAAGTCAGGCCGAAGCAGATTCCCTGGTTCAGACTGATCCGGCAATCAGCCAAAAACGATTAATGGCCGAAATACATCCGTGGTGGGCTGCCAAAGGGTCTAAACTTCCCTAAAACAGGGCTCAGACTTAGACTTCCATGTAATTGGCCGGTACCGGCAGGGGTTACGACCAAGGAGTACCATGTACACAGACCTACATGATATTTGGTTATTTTTGGTGATGGCAAAAAAACGCCAACTTTTTAATTTTTATTACATCGGTATAGGTTACAATTGTACAAATCAATGAATAAATGAAAAATTATGAACATTCGGACTTTTTTTAAACAAAAGCCTATCAGGACTAAAATGAAGCATTTTCGCATGAAAAAATTATTTTTACTTGTCATCCTCACCGTCGTTCTGGGTAATGCCTCCTATGCGCAAAAGGAGAAATACCAAAGCTTATTTATTTACAATTTCACCAAATACATCAAATGGCCAGACAACTACAACGCAGGTAAATTTGTGATTGGAGTTATTGGCAATTCTGAAGTAATGGGCGCTTTATCAACCATGGCAGAATCGAAGAAAAAAACGGGTACGGGACAAGATTTGGAAGTAAAGAAATATGCCTCAGTATCCGATATCGGCGAATGCAACATTCTCTTTGTGTCAGAAAACGTAGTAGGTAACCTGGAACAAATAGAAAGCCTGACCGCGTCTAAACCCATTTTGATTGTCTCCGATTCGCCGGGTATGGCCACCAAAGGTGCGGTGATCAATTTTGTGGAGCAGGATGGTAAAATAAAATTTGAACTAAATGAATCGCAGGCCTCGAAGCGTCGCCTGGTGGTTTCAGGATCGCTTACCAGCCTGGCAATTATGATATAATTTTGAAGTGAAAGCCATCTAAGGCGTCTTCACGTCTATTTACAAAAAAGCATATATCCTTCGGGTATATGCTTTTTTAGTGTGCATTTGGTCTATCTACTTTCATTGCTGTTGAATATCCCAATTGCTCAGGCTATTATACCGCAAGCCCGGCATGGACAGGGAGTTTAAAAATAGTAAACCCGGAATATGTGTCAGATCTATTTGGGTTTGGTGCCCTTTTCGATGGTCTTGTTGCTTTGTCGTACGCCCCTCATCGATCAAATGATTTCGCTTTAGTAACCATTCTTACAATTGCAATGTGAATAGTTGGTGAAATTGCAGGCAAAAATGAAGGATGGAAAAATATTTCAACATTGTTGCTGATGCATATTATGGCTATGCCAGGTACCTTTGGCAGGAAATCACCCAACCGGGCTTCCACAACTATTTTTATTGGCTCATTGGGGTCAGCATTTTCTTTTTTGCCTTGGAGTTGGTGAGACCATGGCGCAAAGATCAGCCTAAGTTCCGCAAAGACTTTTGGCTCGATTTGTTTTATATGTTTTTTAATTTCTTTCTGTTTTCTCTGATCATATACAATGCTGCCTCCAATGTCTTTGTTGGCTTGTTTAATGACCTGCTGGGTGTTTTTGGCTTCACCAATCTGGTGGCCATAGAGATAGCAAGCTGGGCCATTTGGGCGCAATTGCTGCTTATGTTCGTGCTGCGCGATTTTATTCAATGGTGGGTACACCGCTTGCTGCATTACCATCCCAGATTGTGGGAATTTCACAAAGTACACCATAGCGTAGAGCAGATGGGTTTCGCGGCACATTTGCGTTTTCATTGGATGGAGACAGTAGTTTACCGCGTTATCGAATACCTGCCTCTGGCCATGATCGGCTTTGGTATCGACGATTTTTTTGTTGTCCATATCATTGGCCTTGCGATTGGTCATTTCAACCATTCCAACATTTCGATCAACCTGGGGCCACTCAAATATATCTTCAACAACCCCGATATGCACATTTGGCACCATGCCTATCATTTGCCCAAGGGGCATAAGTATGGGATCAATTTTGGCCTTTCGCTCAGCACTTGGGATTACTTGTTTGGCACCGCGGCCATACCCTACAACGGTCGTGACGAAAAGCTTGGTTTTCCCGGCATGGAGCAATTTCCGCATAAATTTTTGCCGCAAGCAGTACATGGATTTAGTGTAGAAAAGGTAAAAATTCAACGAGGTCAAAAGAGCAGAAAAACACATCTTCAGCAAGTAGGCCAGTAGCCCGGTGGTCTGATGTTGCAATGCTTTTGTAAATGTGGCGAGTTTGGAAATGATGTGGCCGGCACAAGCAAAAAGCAAAATCCTGGCGAATTACCCGGAAGCTAATTGGAGGTGTTTAGCAGATCCTATTTATTCTAAAATGCCATTCAGATTGAGCTTGTCCACCAATTTGTCGGCAAAGTGAAACGAAAAGCCTATCAAAAACTGCCACCTGTTGTACAAAAGACTGGAAGGCTCATTAGAGTTGAGTACGTTTTCATCGCCGATATTCAAAGGCCGGGGTATGGTACGCTCTGAAAAAGCATAGGTGGCGCCCAGGGTAATTTCGGCCCAGGGCATATCCCAGGAAATCCCACCGCCGAAATGATATAAATCGCCATCGAATTTGGAGTGTGAAACCTGGTCGCTCAGTTGAAATAAATAGCCTGACTCATTGTCCACCGTACTATAATCGGTAGCAAAGCTGCCATAGACGATCAACTTATCACTGAAGTGGTGCTCGTATCCTATCCCAAAATTAAAGGCCGCTCTCAATTTGTCGGTCATGTGAAAATTTATGGTATCTCTGGGTTGCTGACCTGCAAAGGTCGATGCGTCCATCATGGTATATTCAGCTATTTTGCTGTAGAACTCGTTGGTGACGTGCAAAATGGACTTTTTAAAATGAAAGCTGATGCCTGTGCCAATGGCCCATGCCGATTTGTATGTTAGCTTTAGATCGTCCTGGCTATTTCTGATGTAAACATCTGGCAGGGTGCCTTGTGCGAGGCTATCGAGGCCACTTTGGTAATTTTCGTAGGAGGTATTGCCCTTTCCACTGATTTTTATTTTTGGTGTGGTGACGGTCAGTCCGAGATCTATAAAGCCCAACTGTGCGGCGATTCCACCTTTCCACAGTATGCCCAGCGCGTTGTAGTTGATGTCCCTTTCCTGAATATAAATACTGAGTTCCCTGTTGGTTTTCAGTCCCTGCAATTGCAGGTTGAGCAAGGCATTGCTCCGTCGTTGGAAACCAAAGGTGGTCACCCCCACACTTACCTTTGAGTTGAGGGCGTGTGACCAGGTGAGACCGTACCATTCTTCATTGAGGGAATTGATCGATTTCAATTGTCCGGAAAGTTCGGTATAGTACTCTTCGTTTACGGTTTGTCCATTGGGCGATGAAGCCTTCGAATTGAAGTCGGCCTGGCTTCTAAACCGGGTCAAAAATGAATATGCAAAATGATGATTTTTTAATTTCGGAATTTTGAAGGTTCCCGCCACCAGGTTGGGTGCCCCGCCGAAACTCGATTTATTGAGGTCTTTACCTTTGCCCAGGCCATCTTTAATACTTGTTTTAGTAAGTTCATATACTTTTGCACTGATCACAAAAGAGGGGTTGGCAATCTGCGCCAGCCTTCCGGGGTTATAAAACACCAATCCCAAATCTTCTACACTGGCATTGACTGTGCCGCTCAGAAGCATGGATTTATTGCCATATTGTTCGCTCCAATAGTGTGCGTCTTGCCCTATGGCTTGCATGCAGATGGCGAGGGCAAATACCGGCAGCAATATTTTGCTTGTAAATACAATACTTGATGTCATGTTTCAGGAATTATTAAAAGGCGCAATCTCAAATTTATATAATTCTTGAAATTAAAAACCGGTAAGCAGATTTTTAAATTAGGCAACTGAACATAACTTCAACAGAACCAGCTCTTTTTCAAATTTCAACACTGATAATAGGCTGCAAAAATAGGATAGTGAAAAAGGTACCCTTACGGGAATGCTGGAGCATGAAAGTATTCCCTGAATGTTCAACAAATCCGCGGCAACTGTTCGCCCGGCAACATGGGCAATATCCGCTTACCCCCAATCCCCGACCTGAGAACTACCTTGCCAGGATATTCGTCTGTGACCATACCCACCATGGCAGCATCTCTACCGATCTTGAAACTTCGAATGATTTCCAGCGCTTCCGCAGAAACTTCAGGGGCTACCACCGCCACAAAAACGCCTTCATTGGCCACATACAAGGGATCGAGCCCAAGCATTTCGCATGCGCTCCGGGCCTGAGGATGAACCGGAATGGAGGCTTCCTCCAGCCTGACCGAAAGCAGGGATTTGGAGGCAATTTCGCATAGTGTGGTCGCTAGTCCACCGCGGGTTGGGTCTCGTAAAAAGTGGATCTTATGTCCGAAACTATTGATCAGGCGGACGGTAATATCACCCACATAGCAGGTATCGCTGCACAGGCTTGTTTCAAATTCCAAGCCTTCTCGCACCGACATAATGGCCATACCATGTGTGGCTACCTGCCCACTGACCAATATATGATCGCCAGCTTGTATGTGGCCAATGCCAATGCATGCCTTCGCATGTAGTTCACCAATACCGGAGGTATTGATGAAGAGTTGATCTCCTTTGCCGCGATCTACT
Source organism: Cyclobacteriaceae bacterium (assembly GCA_012033595.1). Taxonomy (GTDB): domain Bacteria; phylum Bacteroidota; class Bacteroidia; order Cytophagales; family Cyclobacteriaceae; genus JAAUQL01. Next base: position 47,473 of record JAAUQL010000030.1, read on the forward strand.
ACTTTGGTATCGCCGGTTACCACCTCTACCATATTTTCCCTGGCTATCTCGCTGATAGAAACAAGAATCTTCCACAAGGCATCAAATTTCAATCCTTCTTCGATGATGAGGGCTAGCGAAAGGTATTTGGGTGTGGCACCACACATGGCCAGATCGTTCAGCGTGCCATTTATTGCCAACTCACCAATATTGCCTCCCGGAAAAAAATAGGCGAAACCACAAAGCTGTCAGTCGAAAAGGCATAGTGGCCCCGGGCACTAAAGACCGCGCCGTCGTGTTGCTTGTCGATATGCTCATTGGCAAACAATGGACGGATCGTTTTTCCAACAAAGCATCGGTGAGCTGTCCCCCGCTTCCGTGACCAAGGGTAATGCTATCGAAATCTACTTTGGGCAAGGGGCATGAAAAGGGTTGTCCGGGTTCTTTCATCAGCGCTTAGGATGATATTTTTGCATAATTGAAATAAGCGGCACAGGCTCCTTCCGACGAAACCATTGGTGCCCCAAGTGGGTGTAGTGGTGTGCATTCCTTTCTAAAACTTGCACAATCTCCAGGTTTTTTCATGCCTTTCAGTATTTGGCCGGCAATGCAACTGTGCGAGGTTTCTGCAGGGACATTGGCCATAGCAAAAGCAAAATTGGCATCGAATCGACGGTATTTGATGCTGGGTTCCAGGCCACTTTGAGGTATGGTGCCAATTCCCCGCCATTCACGATCGGATACCTCAAATACCCTTGCCATCCATTCCCGAGCCTGGGAATTTCCATTGGGTTTTACTACCCGGGCATACTGATTAGCTACCTCAGCTTCCCCATGTTCCAATTGCCGGACGCAATGTAAAATACCCAACAATAAATCGAGCACTTCAAAACCGGTAATCACTATGGGTACCTGATGTTGACGGGCTAATGGCAAATAGGCCATGTATCCAGTGATGGCACAGACATGGCCGGCGGCCAAAAAACCATCTACTTGGGTATCGGCATCGCTCAGTAGCAGCTCCATGGCCGGCGGCACCAATACCTGGGCACTCAGCACATAAAAATTGTCCAACCCGAGTTTTTCTGCCTGAATCAGGGCCAGGGCATTGGCGGGGGCGGTAGTCTCAAATCCTGCTGCCAGAAAAACAAATTTGCTGCCCGGGGACTTTTTTGCCAACTGCACCACATCCAATGGAGAATATACAAGACGGACATCGGCACCAGCTGCTTTGGCTGACAAAAGACTCTCGCGCGTGCCCGGTACGCGCAACATGTCACCAAATGAGCATAAAACCACTCTGGACATTCTGGACAAATGGATGGCTTTATCGATGATGGCCACAGGAGTCACACAGACGGGGCATCCGGGGCCGTGCACCATATTGATGGATTGTGGCAGCAATTCTATGATCCCGTTGCGTACCAGACTATGGGTCTGTCCGCCGCAAATTTCCATGATCGACCATGGCCTGGTCACTACCTTGTGAATATCATCGAGGTAGCGTGCTGCGATGTCTGCATTGCGATATTCCTCAAGGTGCTTCATGGATGGGAAGTAGATTTGTTTTTATTTGTTTAGCCGTTTGAAATAGCCGAGGGTAATGAGGGCTTCTTCTTCATCTATAATGCTGATCGCCATGCCTACATGCACGAGCACGTATTGGCCAACCTGTGCCGATGGTACTGCGGCAATGCTTATTTCTCTCATTATTCCATCAAAAGAAACCCTGGCCTTAGAAAAAACCGGATCTTCTGCATACTCGATTGCGACGATTTTACCTGGAATTGCTAAGCACATGGTTTTTCTATATTTACTGACGACACATCTTGCTTTATCGCCCCCGATTTTTGACTAGCATAATACGAGACCAATTGCCCAAAGCTAATACACTCATCGTTGGGCGATAGTTCCTGGTGGAAATACAGCGTGTAACTTTTGCCCATTACTTCTGTGAGCATGTCTACCAACAGGCTATTCTGAAATACCCCTCCGCTAAATGCCAGGGCTTTGGTTTTTTGTTTTACTGCCACCCGCAATATTATTTCTACCAGGGTGCGGTGATATCTGGCTGCAATTTCCCCGGCGTTTTTGCCTTGTTCCATATCTTCGAGGATGGAGACCATCATTTGCTGATGATCTATGGCAAATTGGATATCCGGTATGGGGTAGGGCGGGGGATAGCTGCCCCGGCGATCGCAGTATTTTTGGGCTTCATTTTCGAGATAAGTGGCCGCTTCACCTTCGTAGGTGTTTATCTGACAAAGCCCTAGCAGACTGGCTATGGCATCGCAAAGCCGCCCAACACTGGAAGACTGTAAGGATGATCGATCGAGTACTTTGTTGTAAAAGTCAAACTCCTCAGCAGTAAAGGCCTCCCTTACCTGTTGGCATTCCTGGTGCACCGTGTGCAACAACGACAACGCCGACAGCCGTGGTTCGCGCGCCATTTTATCGCCCAGTATATGGGTAAAGTATTTCATCTGCCCGACATGCACTATCGCACAGTGGTGCACACAGTAAAACTCCCCACCCCAGACCGCGCCATCATGGCCCATACCCATACCATCAAACACCACCCCCAATATCTTTTCTGTGGCCTCCAAAAGCCCATGCTCACCCAGTACCGCCCATAAATGCGCTTCATGGTGCTGAATCTCCCTGAATGGCACGCCCAGAGACGCCGCCATCGCTTTGCCCCCCTGAGTGGCGAAGTAGGTAGGATGCTTATCAACCAGCACCATTTCGGGTTTGAATTGCAATAAGTTTTGAAAATGATTCAATGTGAAATCATAGCTTAGCTGAGCGTCGAAGGTAGAGGTATCGCCAAGGTATTGCGAAATGTGGCAGCTCCCATTTTGCCAAATACAGAAGGTACTCTTCATCAGCGCACCCATGGCGAGCACCGGCTGCTGAAACCCGTCCCGAAGGCACTTGGCGTAGAAACCAGGTGCCAAACCGCGAGCCCTTCTTATAATAATTCTTTGCTGGTGTACCGGGGTAAATTTCACTACAGAATCATCCTGGGGTATTTGAATGTCGCGATTGTTGAGAAGGATAAAATCCGCAAATTCCCCAAGAATATGTACCGCGTCTTCATTTTTGTGTATGACCGGCGCCCCACGGTAATTGGCACTTGTAGCCAATAATGGCCGCGAAAGTTTTTCGGCTATCATCATAAAAATGGGAGAATAGGGCAGCATGATACCGAGGCTATCCAGCCCGGGGGCAATATCTTTTTGGAGTTCATCTGCCGGATGTGCCATTTTTATCAATACGATCGGCGCGGCGGTACTCCTTAAAGCTGCCTTTTCTTTTTGCGAAATCACATGCTTCGCCAATACAAGATCAAGATTGGGATACATCAGGGCAAAAGGCTTGGCAGGGCGATGCTTTTTATGCCTCAGCCTGGCAATGGCTTTTTGGTTTTTTGCATCGCAAAGCAAAAGAAATCCCCCTATACCTTTGGCACCGACAATGTGCCCTTCCGCTATCTTTTGGCAAATAAAATCTACCACTTCATGTTCCTCCAGGCTTATTTGCATCCCCCTGTCATCCACCACCCATTGGCTTATTTTACAGTTGGGGCATGAATTGGTCTGCGCGTAAAACCTGCTGTCGTGGGGGTTTTGGTATTCAGCGAGACAATCAGCGCACATGGCAAAGGACTTCATGCTGGTTCGCTGGCGATCGTATGGAAGGCTTTCTTCTACCGAAAACCGCGGCCCACAAGTCGTGCAGGTGATAAAGGCATATTGGTACCTCCGGTTTTCAGGGTCATAAAGTTCGGATTTGCATCTGGAGCAAATTGCATAATCGGGTGACACAAGTAAATCGGGACTTAGGGATAATTCGCTTTCGCGAATAGAAAATTCAGTAAATTCTCTATAGGGAACCTCCTCGAAATAAAGGTCGGTGATCATTGCGGCCTCTGGTACCGAGCCGCCTATGTCCTTAATATATTGGCTGAGCTTTTCCTCTGAGGCATTCACTACTATGTGCACCCCGTCAGAGGTGTTGGCAACTGTGCCCTGCAATCCGTGCGCTGATGCCAGCCGATAAACAAATGGTCTAAAACCCAACCCTTGCACCCTCCCTCTGATATGAATGTGATAGCTCTTCACAAGTGATGGTGTTAGCGGCACTGGTCTGTAAGCCAATGCACCCAGGCATCCATGCCCTGAGTGCTTGTGGCCGAAAGTTCGAAAAATTCCAACCTGTGGTTGATCCTCAACGCATGCTTTTTGGCGGTTTCCACATCAAAATTAACATAGGGCAACAGGTCTATTTTATTGATAATACAAACGTGTGAAGACTCAAACATGTAAGGATATTTCATGGCTTTGTCATCTCCTTCAGTCACGCTGACAACCACTACCCGTTTGTTTTCGCCCAGGTCAAACATGGCGGGGCAAACCAGATTGCCCACATTTTCTATAAATAAGATAGAATCTTTTATTAGCTCCATTTTTTTGATCGCATGTGACACCATGTGCGCATCCAGATGACAACCTTTTCCGGTATTTACCTGTACTACAGGTACTTCCATGGCAGCTATGCGGTCGGCATCGTTCATACTCTGCTGGTCTCCTTCTATCACTGCCAAACCAACTTTTGGCTTTAGCAATTTAATGGTTTGCTCCAGTAAGGTGGTTTTTCCAGAACCCGGCGAGCTCACCAGGTTGAGGCAATAAACGTTCAATGCTTCTAAAAATCCACGGTTGCGCTCGGCAAGGAGGTTGTTCTCGAGAAGCACATTTTTTCGATGTCTATCTGAATTTGGCCAACATCGTGGTGATGATGATTTGCATTATGCCTATGGTCAATCTCTTGGCGAAGCGAAAATTTGAGCCCGCCATGTTTTTCGATCTTAACTGCATCATCAGGCTGTCCGCAACCGCAAGTAGCACACATATCCGGAGGGTTTAGGTGAATGGTATTGTTACAACGAAATGAAGGAAATATGCCCTTCACTCGCTAAATTGGATTTAAATTAAATGGATATTCAAAGAATTCAAATGATATAAATCATAAAACGATCATCTCTTTTTGGTTTAGCTATTTATAGTTTGTACACCACCCGCCCGCTTGCGGCAGCAGACGAGTTGAAAAGCAATGCATAAGGCAAGATAAAAACCTAACCAGAGGCTCCAATGGACAAGACTAAATACCTCGAATACCTTGAAAGCTATCTTTCCCCCAACAGAAAGTCACTATTTGACCGTGTATGCACTATGCGTACACGCCACTTTACCATCGTGGCCGAAGACACCTACCAGGATCATAACGCCAGCGCGATGGTGCGCAGTTGTGATTGTTTTGGTATTCAGGACGTACACATCATAGAAGAGATCAATCGCTATCGCCTGGCAAAGGGAATGACCCAGGGGGCCGAAAAGTGGGTCGATACCTATTTTTACAGTGCATTCAAAGACAATACGCAAAGTTGTATAGACACCCTGCGCCAAAAAGGCTATGCCATCGTAGCCACCACGCCCCACGGAGCCGATTGCCAGCCGGCTGACTTCGACATCCATTGCAAGTCAGCCTTTTTCTTTGGCAAGGAGCGACTGGGGCTTTCGGACAAAGTGCTGGAGCAGGCAGATTATAGAATGAAAATACCGTTGTTTGGTTTTACCGAAAGCTTTAATATTTCGGTTTCTGTGGCGCTATTGTTACAAAGTGTCACCGGAAGGTTGCATCAAAGCCGGGATATAGACTGGCACCTGAGTCGCGAAGAAATTCAGGACTTGAAAATAAAATGGTGTTTGCGTACCATTCAGCACAGCGAACAAATCAGCAATAGATATTTGGCTGAAAACTGAAGGCATATGATAAGGAGCCTCGTCCGGCAGCTACACCCGTACTATCTGCTGGCTAGCGCTTTTACCATGGTATTGCCCAGGTCTGCCGGCGATTCTACTACAAACAGTCCGCAATCTTTCATGATTTTCATTTTGGCTTCGGCAGTGTCTGCCTCCCCACCAATTATCGCCCCGGCGTGTCCCATCCTTCGTCCCGGAGGGGCAGTTTGTCCGGCGATGAAACCTACCACGGGCTTGGTGCCATTTTCTTTGATCCAATGAGCTGCTTCAGACTCCATACTGCCACCAATTTCGCCGATCATTATAATGCCCTCGGTCTCCGGATCTTCCATCAGCAATTTCACCGCTTCTTTGGTAGTAGTGCCAATGATCGGGTCGCCACCAATACCGATACAAGTTGACTGACCAAGTCCGGCTTTGGTGATTTGATCTACAGCTTCATATGTGAGGGTGCCCGATCGCGATACAATACCAATGGTGCCTTTTTTGTGGATAAAACCCGGCATAATGCCCACTTTGGCTTCTCCCGGGGTGATGACGCCCGGACAATTGGGGCCTATCAGGGTCACATTCTTATGTTTGATCAGGTCTTTGACAATAAGCATATCACGCACCGGAATTCCTTCAGTAATGGTGATCACCAATTTGATACCCGCATCCACAGCTTCCAAAATTGCATCAGCGGCAAATGGCGGCGGTACAAAAATAATACTCACATCTGCACCGGTCTTTTCCACCCCTTCGCTTACCGAATTAAAAACTGGTTTGCCCAAATGTGTCTGGCCACCTTTTCCCGGAGTCACCCCACCTACCACATTGGTACCATAGTCTATCATTTGCTGCGCATGAAAGGTGCCCTCCGATCCGGTAAAACCCTGAACCATTATTTTTGAATCCTTATTGACTAATACGCTCATTTATTTTTTAGTTTAAAGGCAAAAATATAATAATAAACAAGCTTAGCAAAGGTTTTAAAGTCCGAATGGCAGTTTTTAAACATTGTCAATCGAGACCTTTAAAATAGTGCTACATTCATGTTGGTAAATGGGACAAAGGACTAAACAGGCTAAAAAATGAGTATTTTAAAAGAATCTGCAAGGCAAAAATTTCATGAGGTGATTTTTGAGGCCGATACCTTTTGGGGTAAGTTTTTCGACGTGGTGCTCATCATTTCTATCATTGCCAGCGTGCTGGTAGTTATGCTCGAAAGCGTGAGCGAACTCAACGCAATATATGGCAAGTATTTCAAAACCATAGAGTGGGTATTTACCATCGTTTTTACTGTCGAATACATTGCGCGCATAATCTCGCTCAGGAAGCCTCTCAACTATGTCAAAAGTTTTTATGGCGTCATAGACCTGCTTTCGATCCTGCCCACCTTTTTGAGTCTGTTGTTTGTAGGCGCCCATGCCCTTATTGTAATGCGCGTTATGCGGCTTTTACGGATTTTTCGGGTGCTCAAGCTGGTGCGTTTTTTTTCCGAAGCCACCAGGTTGTTCAGCGCCTTGCAGTCGAGTTTGCCCAAAATCACGGTTTTTTTACTTAGTGTAATTTGCATTCTGCTGATTGTCGGAACGGCCATGTATATCATCGAAGGCAGGGAAAATGGCTTTACCAGCATACCAAAAAGTATATACTGGGCGATCGTTACCATGACAACAGTTGGCTATGGCGATATTGCGCCATCTACGGTATTGGGGCAAACCCTCGCTTCACTCATCATGATTTTAGGCTATGGTATCATCGCTGTGCCAACGGGCATCGTCACTTCGGAGATAAACTTGAACAAACACAAAGAAATAACGACCCAGGCTTGCCCGGTCTGTAGCATGGAAGGCCATGATGCCGATGCTGCTTTTTGCAAATACTGTGGAGGAAAACTATGAGCAGACAACCCGGCTAATTTTGCACCACACACCAAATTTTGTGTCCTATTGGGCGCGACAAAAGCCGTGAGAGGCGATTGGCACACGGAAAAAAGTGACAGAATGCCGGGGTTTTTTAAGGTGGCTATACCACGAGCAGGTTAAATAGGAGATAAAAATCTTTCAATCCATTTCTTTTCAAAATAAACAGGCTTCAAGGATTTTTTGACCATCTGTTTTTGTTTCCTATTTAATATCAGGAATTTTTTTCAATACCGTTTTTTTTTCTGAAAGTCTCTTGTACCAATCCAGAGTACATCCATTATAACAGATTCGACTTAGGGTTTCTATTAGAATG
>JAAUQL010000141.1 GCA_012033595.1 Cyclobacteriaceae bacterium
GTAAATGGACAACATCGGTATAATAATCACCTTCAGTCGTCCCCTGCTAACACAAAGGTATATTGATAAAATGCAGTTATACAATAGTCAAATTTAAATTGTTCGATTAATAGGGGGCCAGACCAATTGACCATCATCACTTAATGGGAGGTATGGGAATATCGTATTCCCAACTTGCTTTACTTTTCCGTAATAAATATCATTGTAGCGTACATCATATTTTGTATCATAATCAATATTATTCTTTTTTAATGCATAAATGGATTGTCCAAAATCATCTGTGTATTTATACCCACTATCACGCCAACACCTTTCATAAATTGTACCTTCAGATATTAAATGAGACATTTCTTGATTTATAAAAGGATTATTAAAGTCACTAAAGCCAGATGAAGAATACATTCCTTTTGCTCGTGAATATATATTAAATATAGGATGAACATCAGCCTCTACTCCGTCACAAGTGTGTGATAAAAAATGTTTTGTAGTGAATTCCTCAAAATGGAATAGTGGCTTATAGTGAATATTGTCAAATGCATAGAATCCAATCATTGGTGCAGTTACAACAGGAGTTGAATGATCAGTAAAATTTTGTGGCCTATGATAGTGACTTACAATGCTTCCATTTCCTACATCTACTATTTCTACTCTTGAATAACCTACTTGATTACCTTCCAAATTAGTAAGTGGGAAATAAGTATTGGAAGATCTTAAAGTAAAGTGGTCCCATTGCTCAAACTCAGAGAGTGAAATTCCATCAAAATTGTACCTAATATCTATATCTAAGTCAAATGAATATGTAGTAGGAGTAGCAAAAGCAATTTGATTGATCAATACACCTGATGATTCATTGTTTTCATTATTATAATGGTACTCCCTTTGAAGCAAAGGCGTTCCATCACTTTCTTTTTTTACAATATTTGCAATCCTCAATCCACCGCCATGTATATTCTCTCCTGAGGCAGCGTCATAAAATTCATTAGGCTCATAGGTGTAAGTCGTTGTACCTCCGGTAGCATGATGCAAGATCTCCAAAACACCAGCCCTGATAGAACTTGAATCCACCCTTCGGTCGCTGCCTGGCAAGATAATTTCAGGTAGTGCAAATGTACCTTCTGGAAGTGGGTGAAAACGGTAGTAATTAGGTGCTTTTTCAGTATCATTCGGATATACGTAAACCTGAGGTATCAGGTCGTTGGAATGAGCACATGCATATCCCCAATAGTCCTGTTGTGCTGAATTTTTTGGAGGCAAAGCTGTATCATTATATTCAAAGGAGGTACGTTTATCATTATTCATCATCCAGTCTAAAAACATCCTATTATCTCGATAAGAATAAGCAAAATGTAGGTTATTGATTAGATTGCCGCTTTTATTTTTCAGCACTATACTAGATAGTTTGTATGCTCCCGATATATCTGATCGTGGACTCAATTGCATCTCTACTTTACCTGAAGGAAACGTGATTCTTTTAAGATACTGGGTTAAAATGGAATGAGATATTGTTTTGGCCTTGTTCCAGTGATTTGCATTATAACTAACCAAAGGTAAATTTTGGTCGATCTGCTTGGTACGTAATTGACCAACTTCCATATCAAGCAATAGTGGATTTGCAGGAGCAAAATATTCAAAAATCATCTCAGCCCCGGTTAATAATTCTACCTTGGTCAAAAACCATCCGGTAGTGAATGTTTTTTCAACCGGTGCCTGAACTTTTTCAAATTCATTTGAAAGCATATAAGGATCACTTCCAATATCTCTAGCATTAGTTGAATAGTAATTTGTATTAACTGTGGTTGTTTCCAACTTTCCACCAGTTCCAAAAAAGTATTTTACACCAAGCATATCAGTAACAATAAATTCTTCAAGTGTGATATTATGCTCGCCGCCTAAAACTGGTTCAATATCATAGTATTCAGCACTGTTAAGCAATTTCGGTATGCCATCAGATCCAAAAATAAATTTTACACTTTTATTCCCAATGTTTAAATAATAGATATCTGGTTCTGTGTCATATATTCGCTTAGGTTGATTATAAGCAGGATGATATTCCGTATATACCCGATCTATGAAGGCTGGGCGATCCCCTTTCAAAGTCCTGAGAGCTATTGCTGCATCAATCTCGTCAGAAACACCATATACTTGATCAGAAGCAGTTTTGTAATCTTCATTGGTGATTTCAGGGAAATTTTGGATTCTATTTGGATCATTAAGCCAACCATACTCTGTGATATGTGTCCTATTGTGATAACCTGTTCCTTCAAATATAATTTCATACCCATTTTGCACATCATCAGGCACATCGCGTACTGAGCGGGTGATGCTGCCACCCATGGTGATGCTCCAGCCAAGGCCTACCCAGGTGGCATCCTGATTTACCTTAATACCTCCTGAATGATATGACAAACTTATAGGGTGGGTGTATTGCCCTGCACTAATGCTAAAAAGAGGAATATCTATGGGTACCACACCATTTTGTCCTATAGTTTCAAAATCTGCATATTTACTTAGCTCTGCCAGCTTGGGAGAAGGAGAAGCTGGTATGTACAAGTCTTCCAGATCATCCTGGGCATGGATTTGATAGCTGAATACTACAAGGCAAATGGAAAGTGCCTTTTTCAAAAATGTCGCTGGTAGAAATTCCATATTGCTAAAAAGTTTATAATTCTTGTTATAATTTATTCTTAAAAATTGTTTGTGGTACACGTCTAAGACGTGTACCTTATCTTATGTTGTATGTTTACTCTATTTCCTTTTTTATGCACATTTTACCTTTTCATCATACCAATTCTACCTTTATCGTACTCTTAGGCACGCGTTACAACCGTGTGCGAGTGGGGGTTTCCGCTATCGCTCAAACGAGGACGAGTGGGGGAGGATCTAATAGCTAAACCTGAATTGATATTTCCCCTGTACATTTCGAAAATAATAAAATGAAGTATCCTTACGAAATCCCATTTTGAAATACCTCTCTGGCAAACTTGGATTCTCATTTATACTATGAATTTGTGTTGAATCCAAATAGCTCATCGAATTTACAATGGTATCTATTACTATGTGTTTAAAATATACATATTCAGGATTTTTATCTAATACGACCAAAATATAGCCTCTTCCAGCAAACATTCGAGACAAAGAATCACATTTATCACCCACACAGTCCGGTGAATACACTAACTTATATTCCATTTTATCCAATTTTAAATCCAATAATGGGTATTTAAAAACAACACCATAATGATTGCAGTAGTGGTCATTAATTAGATAAATTGATTCTTGAGAAATATCATATTTCAGATTTAGTGAATCTATAGAAAATGAATCAATTAAAGTTTTTTCATTATAAATAACCTTACAATCTTCATTATCTTTTTTACATGATATAAGAATAACTATTAGACATATCGCAATTGTGTTAATTTTCATCGTTTATACTATTGATAACTTTATCCATTTTATTATAAATTGTTCCCATTTTACTTGCTGGATCTACTTCCTCTCTTTCAGGAGATACAATAACATTCCCCCCATTCTTTTGATAAAAATCTTTACCAAACCCAATAATATGTTCCTCTCCTGTTGAAGTATCTTCTTTACCGTTGTCAACAATATCAGACTCATGCAGTATTAATTCATGACTGAGAGTATACAAATCGTCAGCTTCAACTACATCTTGGATATATCCAGCAGCATGTCTTCTCATTACTTCATAAGGACTTATTCCCAATTCACCAAATACTTTTGTAAACCATTTAATTTCATCCTCTTGAATTTCGTCCAAAATTTGTCCATTCTGTTCCAATTGAGTTTTAATATTTCGAATATAAATAAATCTCTCTGCATAGTTTATTAGACTTTTATTAAAATGAGTCGCTCCATCAGCACCAGATATCCATCCTTTACCATTATTATTAACCACATATATATAGTGCCGGTCATTAATTCCTGACATAAATGGTTTCACCCCAGTATTGAATAACACATCATCCTTTGTCATTACTCGTAAATACTCATTTAAAAACTTCTGTGACTTATAGGTATTTGCTTCAAGTCTTTCTGCACCTTCTAATTCAAATCCATCAATCACCCTATTTTCGCTAAACGCATAGGTACTATTATAATAATAATCAGAAGCCAAAGGATCGATGTTAAAAAATCGACCGGTTTCGGGTTGGTGGTTCCGCCATTTAAAGGCGTACCATCCAAGGTCAAAATCACCCTGCACTTCCTGCCCCTGGAAAGTCCACTTATTCTTCAGGCTATTATCTCTTGAGGTGGTCAAGGCATCGATACTCAAGCCAAAGGGGTAGTAGTCATTTCTCTGTATGACATTGGTCTGTGTATGGGTGATCGTCAGGTCATCAAAGAATACTTCGCTATTAGGTGTTTCATTGCTCAGGTAAATATAGATATATCCCTCCTCAGCAATACTGATCGGATCGATCAGCATATGCTGGTGCGGTCCCAGATAAACAGGATCTAATTCCCCATCCGCATCCACAATTTTACCATCCTCATTGATTTGCAGCTTTTTGCCCTCCAGCACATTGTGGAACTTGTCATACAGGATGTAGTTGATATATGCCCTCGGTACGCCATCAAGGTCCAAACCATTGATATTTTCAAGTCCTGCAAGTAGACCTTCGTCCACATAGCCAAGTCGTTTAAGAAATTCGCCTGAAGCTCCAAACGCTTCCACAAATCCAGTAAGCAATAGATTAGCGGGGACAGACTCATCATAGCTCTCCACATGCAGATACTTGGACCAGGCTTCGATCTCCACCACATCGCCTGGAAGTACCTTCATACTTTTGGCAGGTCCGATTACTATTTTACTTGTCCAATCGACTTCATCTCGATACAAAAAAGAAACATAGCTCGCGTCCGGCATAATCTGGTCTCCATTTTCATTCAGTATCAGATGTGTATGATCCAGTTGTACAAAGTTTCTTTCTGTTGCAGTAATATTTGTGAATCCCATTTGGTCTTCACTTTCTTCAATTATGCGATTATCATCCGCCTCCATGGTAGCCAGATAAGTAAAAGTCTTTGGCCTGCCAAGAGTGACACGCGTATTGCCGAGATGATCCTTCAAGTAATACTGGTATTCCCAGTTTTGTCCATCCTGCGTCCAATCCGGATCTACTTTTTCTGGCCCGGGTAAGACACGGCCTTCTTCATGTTGTATATATTTCAATTCTCTGGCATCATTGACTTTGGTTTCATAAACCATTTCCCCCACATAGTCAGTAGTCCTGGTGGCAGGTAGTGTCTCATCCTCAAAAACGTGTTGAGACCGTTTTATACCGGATGCATCATAGATATACTTGATTTTACGGCCATTCGTCATATCTACTACCATGGGCAGATTCAGGAAATTGTATTTAATTTCTTCAATCTCCTTGTTATCGTCTGATAGCATATTGCCATTGGCATCGTAAACATAATCTTTGCCATCGCCATTTAGATCTTTGCCATCTTTAAATCCGTTACCTGGGTTGTTTACTGCATCGTTTTCGGTAACATCTATGGCATCATCAACTCTTTTTACCTGATTGCCGGTACCAGAATAATCGTAAGTTAAATCATCGATCATGGATTCATGTTCATCAACGACACCCCAGCGTTTGAGCGTCAGTATATTACCATTCAGATCGTATCCGGGCTCATATGTATCATTTCCAATTTTGGCACCACGTATTTGCATATTGTAGTATCCTTCGTCTTGCCAGTTATCCGGATCAGTCCCCTTTACGTAATCAGTGGTTACTATTCTATTGAGTTTATCATAGGTATAGCCAAACGCCATCCTATCATCGTCAATCGAGCTTTTCCACTTAACACCTGAAATGTTTCCATTATACATAGGCACGTCAAAGCCATCATGTCCTTGCTCCGTGTTCGTAACGATGATATCTCCTGGATTTACTAAATGCCTTTCTCTAAATTCTCCATTATAAAACTTAATCCCTTCATATTTGTAGCCACCACCTTCATAAACTGAGTTTAGATTGTGCATAGGTAATCCTAATCCAATTTCAGTTAACCCGTTTCCTTTATAACTAAGTCCTCGAAAAACCTCAGTGTGATTTGCTAATATCGTTTCCCCCCACTCCTCCTTCGCCTCCTCTACAAACCACTGCCTGAAGAGCGTTTCTGCCATTTTTTCGAGGGTGGCGTTTTGGCGGTGCAGCAGGTCTATTTTGTCGTCTAAGCTGCTGATGACGGAGGCAATGGTGGTCTGTTCGGGGAGAGGGGGGAGTATAATTTCAATACTTTTAATTTCTTCGAAATTTACATTGGGTTGTGCAGATTGACCTGACATGTTATTGATATAATCAATCATGCTTTGTTGACTCAAATACAAACTCACATAATTTGGGTTTGCTAATTCTTGATTTAACCTAAGAATAGCAAGAGCTTGATTTGTATTTGCAGGCAAAATATCTTTTGCTAAAATTGCATTTTTGCCAAGGTAAATTCCTGCCATCGAAAATAGAATATCATTTTCTGCTAATTGAGACCTTTTGAACTTTTGATGATCTGAACGATTTTTGTTCTGTCCAATTTTCTGTCATAACCAATAGCATCTGATTTTATATAATTGATTCCTTTATCAACAAATCCAACTCCTTTAGGTGGAGTTGTCCCTTTGGTGATTAAATTTAAAATGTCCCCAAGTTTTTATTTCCTTCCACTCAGTCATGCCTCACCTCTCTTTCTAAAAGCAGGGCTTCTGTCCCATCGTCGTCGATCTGAAACCGGCCATCGTAAAATGTATTTTCGGGCTGGTCCTTTACTTTTTTCACATAGGGCTGATAAAAATTTTCGTAGCCGTTTTCATACCCGCTTACCACCACCGGCATATCTTCGGGGTATTGCTGCAGTATTTTTATCAACTCGCCCACGGTAAAGAAGTATGTGTTTTTATCACGCATCGACTTTAGTCTTTAAAAGGTTAACGTAAGAGATGCTATTATTCATTTTCGAATACGGTGAGATATGGTTTAAACATAAATATCCGGTTGCGGCTTTGCCCTGTCACCTCCTCTAGGTAATCTTTGCTTTGCATCAGCGCTACCAGGTTGTTCGCAGCCTTATAGGATAAGTCACACACCAACGCCGCCTTATCGATGGTTACAAACGGATCCCGAAAAAGTGCATGCAACAAGGTAATGCCCGAATGGCTTCTACGCCCGAATCCGTTGTTTATATCTCTTTCCAGCGCTTCTTTCAATGCCAGTATTTTAGATAGTTTATCCACGGCCAAGGTAGCAGTTTGTTCTATTCCCACCAGGAAGTATTTGATCCACTGCACCATGTCATTCTTTGTCCGCACCACACTCAGATTGTCATAATACAATCCCTTATTTTTTTCGAAATACTGCGATAGGTATAGCAAGGGTTTATCGAGTATTCCTTCATTCACCATAAACAAGCTAATCATAAGACGCCCGATCCTGCCATTTCCATCCAAAAAGGGGTGGATTGTTTCAAATTGATAATGCGCTATGGCAATCCGGATCAGTGCAGGCAAATTGATCTCATCGTTATTAAGAAATTTCTCAAGATCCCCCATCAGTTCGTTTACCAACAAATGCTGTGGTGGAATGAAAACCGCATCGGCCAGTGAATTTCCGCCTATCCAGTTCTGGCTGGTCCTGTATTCTCCGGGTTGCTTGTTTTCTCCGCGTACACTTTGGAGCAGCGTATAATGCGTTTGCTTGATAAGTCGGGAAGAAATAGGCAATTTCTCCAGGTTGCCGATTGCCTCGTTAATGGCTCTGATATAATTTTTTACTTCCAGCCAATCATCGCGCCGTTCCGGCTTTATTTCTTCCAGGGGCATTAGAGCTTCATCAATATTGGTTTTAGTGCCTTCGATACGACTCGATACCACTGCTTCCTTTGCCACATGTAGCTGGATGAACAAGTCGATGCTTGGCACAAGCCGCGCAAATGAATTCAGTTCGCCAAGCTTCACGGCAGCTTTTTCAAGCAAGCGATTAATGATAGGAGTCCTCCACGTCCACTCATCATTGACAGGTGTAGGCACAAAGTATTTGTACCCAAATCCTTTCTCATAATGTCCTGCTTTATATATCTCCAGTTCTATCATCGTGCTGTACAGAAAGTAAAATAAAGATACTGCTATTTTATCTTTAGCTCCAAAAGTAAAATAACAAAACCCTTATGTTACTTTCCTTCGTTTTGTTTTATTCGCGCCAGATGCTCCAGTATCAGTTTATTTAATTGATCCTCCTGCTTCAATTGTTCTATCAATTCTTCTTTCAGGGCTGTAAACCGCTCATTGAAATTGAAGTCATCTTCATCATCGGGCAAACCGACATATCGACCTGGTGTAAGCACATAATCGAGTTCGGCTACCCTGCTAATGGGGGCAGAGGCACAAAAGCCCGGGATGTCGTGGTAGGTTTCAGCAGATTCTGAATCAAGTTCAGAATGACGGTTAGAGAGGTTTCGCCAATTGTGGTAGGTACCGGTAATTTTATTTATGTCTGCCTGTGAAAGTTCGCGGGTTCTGCGGTTTATTAAGTGTCCCAGGTTTCGGGCATCTATAAACAATATCTCGTTGCTGCGGTCTCTGAAACACCCCGCCCTTCGGGCACCCCTCCGCTGGAGGGGAACTTTCCGGTGCGGTTACGGCTCAAAAACCATAAAGCAGCAGGGATCTGTGTATTTAAAAACAACTTGGCGGGTAGGTTTACAATACAGTCAATCAATCCGTATTCTACCAATGCCTTCCGTATATCTCCCTCGCCGGAAGTTTTGGATGTCAGCGCACCTTTGGCGAGTACCACGCCAGCAGTACCGGTAGGCGAAAGGTGATAGATAAAATGTTGCATCCAGGCGAAGTTCGCATTGCCGGTCGGTGGAACACCGTATTGCCATCTGCCATCTTTCCGCATCAGATCACCTCCCCAATCACTTACATTGAATGGAGGATTCGCAATGATGTAATCTGCTTTCAGGTCTTTGTGGGCATCATTCAGAAATGAGCCTTCATTGTTCCATTTCACCTGGGAGCTGTCAATGCCACGGATAGCCAGGTTCATTTTGCACAAACGCCAGGTGGTTTGGTTGCTTTCCTGTCCGTAGATGGAAATATCATTTACTTTTCCCTGGTGTTCGGTGACGAATTTTTCAGAGTGCACAAACATACCACCGGAACCACAGCATGGGTCAAACACCCTGCCCTGGTAGGGTTCAAGCATTTCCACCAATAATTCGACAACACTTCTCGGGGTATAGAATTGCCCTCCCTTTTTCCCTTCTGCAAGGGCAAACTCTCCGAGGAAATATTCAAACACATGCCCGAGAATATCAGCACTTCGGGCTTTTGCGGTACCCAGGGCGATATTCCCTACCAGGTCAATCAGTTCGCCCAGGCTGGTGGGATCTAAATTTTGTCGTGCATACACTTTGGGCAGTACACCCTTCAGCGAAGCATTTTCCTTCTCGATGGCATCCATGGCATCATCCACAAACTTGCCGATATCCGGTTGTTTGGCTTTGGAAAGCAGATTGTTCCATCGTGCCTCCTGGGGCACGAAGAACACGTTCTCCGCTTTGTATTCGTCCTTATCCTCAGGATCTGCACCCTGATCCTCCTCGGCTTTCAGCCGAGCATACATCTCTTCAAATGCATCGGAGATGTATTTGAGAAATATCAAACCGAGGACAATATGCTTATATTCGGCAGCATCAATATTTTTACGCAGCTTATCGGCAGTTTTCCACA
>JAAUQL010000031.1 GCA_012033595.1 Cyclobacteriaceae bacterium
CCGCTGGCACGATTAGCCACACTCCGCGAAAAGCTCCGTTCGCAATGACGGCGTAAGGCAGCCGCCTTGCGAGGAGCGCTTGCGCAGCATAGCGACGTGGCAATCTCTGTCAATAAAATCTGTCTACACCCTTTTGAATTTCACTTCCCTCAGATTAACCTTTAGCGCTTTGCCAGGCCTGAATTTAGCTTTCAAGCTTTGAAAGCTCCTCCAGGTCACTTCCTCGGCAGTCTGAGATATTTCCGTATGGGCCTGCAACGAAAATGTGCCCAGGTGACCCAAATCGACTGATCTGCCATTACTTAAATACTCGGGAATGATATCTTCTAAAGATACAAGTGTGGCAATAATATCTGCCTTGCTCAGGGTGGATCGCCTGGCTATATCCTCTGCCAGATCATATAAATTGCATTTCCGTCGATTGGTTAATCTTGGATAGTACATCTCTTTCTTGTCCTTATCGAGGGCATTTCGCTGTTTGACGATCTTGTATCTAAGCATGTCTTTTTTATTTGGTTCTTATTGCAATGAAATATCAAGCGCTTGTGATAGAAATCATGTGCTTATCATCATGACCATTCTTTACCATGATTTCAGTTTTAAACATATGTTAAATAGTATTTTTACATAAGTTAAATAAATATTTTAGATATCTAAATAAATAAAATATCATATGTTAAATTTCAAATATGTCAGTACGTAAATTCAAACTGCCAGTGAGCGAAATTCATCATAGTCCGCATGCGAAGGCCAAAAAGCAGCTTTCGTTTGTCATATCTGTCTCAGATTTGTGGTGAAATGTGTCTGTCGCTGGGGGTGGGCTGTTTTTAGCCTTCAATGGCTTTTTATTCTTCCGGTCATTGGTGAATTGCCCGGCTACTTACAATGCGTTTGATTGGGTAATACGGGGCTTAATTTTTTCGGCATAAAGAAAAAGGGTCAGGGGCATACAGCGAAAGCGCAGTTAGCTCAAACGACTACCTTTTGGTTCGTTTTGCAAGTGGTGTCGCGACAAACCCGTTTTTGAATGCACTTATTTTAATGGCGCTGACTTTCAAGACAGGCAATGAATTGATCCTTTAATCCGTCACATGAAACATCTTCTGAAATTAGAAACGAGACATTTAGCCATTAACAATCTTCAATCCACCTCCAGCAATTCAAGAATAGTGGCGATCTCGTCAAATTCTTTGTATCCGGGCCTTATTTCAGACGCGCCCTGCAACGATATGCCCTCAAGGCCTAAATCTTCGACGATCGATGTGGCATTGTGACCGGTGATGCCGGTGCCGAGAATTACCGGGTAACTGTGGGCTATGGCTTTGATTGATGCCAGGTCTTCTGCCTCAAAAATTGTCTGGGCAGACTCCAACAAAAAGTAATCGACCGTTCCTGAAGCATAGTTGATCGTCGATCGCAGTTGGTCTTCGCTTTGGCCGTCCATTGGCACATTCAGGATAAGGGAAATGCCCAATTGGGCAAAGGCATGTAGTTGAGAGACATCGTGTATGAGCAGATAATCCAGCTCGTAGTGTTTCAACTGGCCGGCAACAGCCTCAGCGTGCATATCGTCAAATTCACCAACTATTTTAACTCCGGATATCCAGGCAGCTATTTCCTTAAATTGCTCAGGGTTTAGCGATTCGCTATTCAGGGGGCTGAGCTTGAAACCGATCAAGTCCACACCCATGCCGGCGGCATAGCGGGCATCACTCAGGTTGTTGACATTTCTTAAGTAAACGAATGTGCTGAGGGCCATATGTGTTGTGTTTGGATAAAAAAGTAAATTAAACGGCCAAAGATAGTGAAAAGGACCCTTTTTCCCCGGTCTCTTTTTTATAATTCCGTAACTAAAAAATGAATCCGAAATCGGTGTCCATGATTAACATCGCGGCTTTTGGTCTCGATCCACTATGTCTCATTTTGTTTGCTCCTTTGCTTTCAAATTGCAATATTTACGCCATTGGAGAGGACAGGCTCTTGCTATTGGCTCGTTTATATGCAAGGATTTTTATTATTTGATCATTACACATCAAGTCGTTTTTTGGCGAAGGCCGCTGCACTACTGTCTGCCTTTAATTTAACTGCAACAAATTTATGGAAGTAAAGACTACTAAACACCCCGTAGGGTTATACACCCTTTTTGCCACCGAATTTTGGGAAAGATTTAGCTATTACGGCATGCGTGCCTTGTTGGTGCTTTATCTCACGGCTTCATTTACCGAAGGCGGTTTTGGCATGGAGCGTACCGCCGCCCTGGAGATCTATGCTATTTTCACTGGTTTGGTTTACCTCACGCCCATACTCGGCGGACTGTTTGCCGACAAATTGCTCGGGCAGCGCAAGGCGATTTATATAGGAGGCATTGTGATGGCCCTCGGGCAGTTTGCCTTGGCGGCCAGTGTGTCTTATGACCTTGGCGGCGATATGGAGATGCGCAAGTATCTGCTATTCTGCGGTTTGGGCTTGTTGATACTTGGCAACGGGTTTTTCAAACCCAATATTTCCACCATGGTTGGTGGCTTGTACGAACCCAATGACCCGCGCAAAGACTCGGCTTTCACCATTTTTTACATGGGCATCAATCTGGGAGCCTTCCTGTCGCCATTTGTTGCTGGAGGATTGGGCGAGAAGGTAGGCTGGCATTATGGATATATTTCAGCAGGTGTGGGCATGATCATCGGTTTGGTTTGGTTTTATTTTAGAAGGTTTTCGCTAAATGATGTTGGCATGCCGCCAAACCGCGACCAAAACCGCTTTTCGCTGATCTTAAAAGATTGGTTGCATATTATCTATTTTTCGCTGGCTTGTGTGCTGGTGGTTCTGGGTATCATCAAGCTCATCGATCTGGTCAGCAACAATACACTTGATGTAGTCAAATTGGTTGCGGCTATAATGGGCGGGGCATATTTGCTATGGGCCATATTCCAGGGCACATCTGGCAAGGATCAGTGGAGCAGGGTATTTGTGATTATTGTGCTGGCTGTTTTCAACGTGATCTTTTGGTCGGGTTTTGAGCAGGCCGGAGGCACATTCAATTTATTTGCCGAGGCGAATACCGACCGACTGGTAATGGGTTGGGATGTACCGGCATCGTGGTTTCAGGCCATCAATGCCATATTTATCGTAATGCTGGCGCCATTGTTTTCCATGCTTTGGATGCGACTGGCCGAAATGGGCAAAAACCCCAGGACACCTTACAAATTTGCTTTCGGCTTGCTGCTAATGGGGCTCGGTTTTGTGGTGATGACAGGAGCGCAAAACAATGCCGATACCGGACTGTTGGTTAGTCCCCTGTGGCTGGTTGGCGTATATTTTCTGCATACGGCAGGCGAGTTGTGCATTTCCCCTGTAGGTTTATCGATGATCACGAAGCTTTCACCACCCAAAATCGTCTCTGCCATGATGGGACTTTGGATGGGCAGCATAGCCTTGGGCAACTATCTGGCGGGCACGCTGGAAGGCATTCTTAAAAATTATGATTTTCAATTGTATCCTTTCATTGCCACCGAAGCCATCATTTCTTCCCTTGTTTTGCTGGCGCTGGCTCCTTTGCTCAGCAAGATGATGAAAGGAATCCATTGATATGGAAGTGTCGCACGGTGAGTTTTTAGGCTGGTAACGATGAAATATACGATCGATCTCCGACCGTACCCCGGTGCCCGTTATTTTACCGTTGATGGGCACCGCAAGGCTTATGACAAGCTGAGCAAGAAGCCTGCTATCGGGCTGGAATCGATTAAAAATTCGCTCAGGAGGCTTTTTGTGGTTCCGGCCAATTTTGCCATAGGATTTTTTGATTTCATCTATAGTGATTTGCTCCTTCAGCATCGCCATGTGCTTGATATTTCCTATTTATTTCCGCAAGGAAGATATAACTTTTCGGAGGCGGAGGCGGTTATGTTGCGTCCCCATGCCAGCATGGGCGTGCCGGTAGGTTTTTTTATTTTGTTTTATGATCCTAAAAATTGGGCGAATTTGCCTGTGTTGACCATTGCAAAAGATGACGAGTTTTATCTTTTGCAAATGGTGATGGACGATTATGAGCAAAAGGGAGTGGACATGCTGGTGCGGGAGACAAACTATAAAGCTGCGGTATTGTATCAGATGATAGCGCAAAGTCCATTGCTGAATGGGATAAGCGAAAAGGAAACGCCTCCTAAAACCATTGTCGCTGCCCGCTGTAGCTTAGAGACGGCTGATAAATTGCGATCGATGGGATATATATTTGGCGAAAAGCCTGAGGGAGATGAGGTGGTCATTAGCTTTGCCAACTTTCCCACACATTCCAAAGAAATGATTGAGATGCTGGCCGACCGGGTGGCGAGCTTATAAATTTTCTTCGGGCATGGCGATCCAAAGAATGATGTAAACAATGGTGCCGGGAAAGGCCGCACTGATGATGCTAAGCAAAATATAAAGTACGCGTACGAGCGTTACGTCCCAGCCCAGCCAATTGGCCAATCCGCCACATACTCCGCCCAATACCCGTTTTCTTGATCTTAATAGTGCCATATCGTTTCCTTTACTTTTTCAGCCTTTAAAGTAGTATTCATTTTGAAAAATTGCAAAACCCTGATCTGCATCACCCTTTGTTTTTTCACAATCTAAAATTTCATAAAGAACAATATGAATAGCAAAATGGCAAATATCATGAATTGGATCAGTGTAATGGCGATATTGAATTTGACTATTTTTTTCACGTCGATTTCATTTTAAATAAATCGGAAGAATACGACCAAAAAACCCTTTTGACAGGTCGGAACCGTCAAAAGAGTTTATTTGCTCGCTTTTTCTAACCCTGTGCATGCCGGTATTCAATAGATATGCCATTGCTTTAAGGGTGTTGAAAAACAAAGGCTTACGCTTTTGGCTCATGCTTTCTTTGTTCATTAGTGAACAGGGAATGTTCAGATTTAGCGAATGAGGAGCGAGCTGTCGCCGTAGCTCAAAAAGCGGTAATCATTTGCTATTGCCTCGTGGTAGATGCCCTTCCATGCTCCATCGGTAAAAGCGGAGACCAACAAAAGCAGGGTGGATTTGGGCAGATGAAAGTTGGTAAAAAGGCCGGTGGCTGTCCTGATCTTATATCCGGGATAAATGAATATTTCGGTTTCGCCGTGCAGTTCCCGGATATTTTCTGCTTTCATACGTGCCAAAATTAAATGTAAGGCATCGGAAAAAGCAAATCCCTCATTGGTCTCCATGTGGTAGGGGAGGTCTTGGTCAATGAAAAAATGAGCCTGGGGATTTTGCGACAGCATGGCACCGTACCAAAATAAACTTTCCAGTATGCGCAGTGAGGTAGTTCCAACTGCTACAATGCGCTTTTGGTGATTTAGCAGGTTTTCGAGGCTGGTTTGGTGTATGACGATCTGCTCGCAATGCATGTCGTGGTTGCGGTAATCTTCCGACTCCACTGGTTTGAAGGTGCCAGCACTTACATGCAGGGTAAGGTACGCAGAAGCTATGCCACGCCGGGCAAGTTGGGCCAGAACTGGTTCGGTAAAGTGTAATCCGGCAGTGGGGGCGGCCACAGCCCCATGGTTTTTGGAATAGACCGTCTGGTAGCGTGTGGTGTCTTCCGCTTCCGCTTTTCTTTTAAGATAGGGAGGGAGTGGGGTTTTTCCGGCCAGATTCACAATTTCGGCAAAGGTGATGCCTGCCGTCCATTCCAGCTTTATCAGATTTGCCTCCCGGTCGTGATAGCTTGCCTTCACGCTGTGCTTGCCTACGGTAAGCATAAGCTGACCCTCTTTCCATCTTTTTTTATTGCCGACCAGGCAAAGCCATACGGCTTCGTTTTCCAGGCGCATGGCTTCAGAAATATCCCTTGTGGGCAATTCAGGATGCAAAAGAAATAGTTCTATCTGTGCCCCGGTGCTTTTTGCGAAAAGCAATCGTGCGGCGATAACCCGGGTATCGTTGAACACCAGCAGCGACTTCTCCGGGATCAGATGGGGAGCATCAGAAAAGGTATGATGCGAAATATGGCCTCCTTCCCAGCGCAAGAGTTTAGATAAGTCGCGCTGAAGGAGCGGGTATTTTGCAATTTTATCCTCCGGCAAAGTGTAATTGTATTGTTCTATATTGAAATCGTTTGGCACAAGCTTTTTTGTTGCAAAGCTAAAAAATATCAGAGAATGTCATGAAGAAAGGTTGAGGCGCTGGGATGATCGTGTTGCTTTCTTCTTTATGCTAATGAATCAATCCTTTTTTTGGCTTCACCATTGAATTGATCTATTAAAATAGAAAACCAGTTTTTGTATGCTCCCTGCAAATGCCGTTGCTGGCTCAAAAGGGCTATTGCCAACGATGCGATATTTAGTTTGGTTCATTGCAAAACCCCACGCTTTATGTTATTTCGAGTGGCGCAAGTTTCACAGGATGTAGTCCATTTGTTACCTTCGGCTTTCCTTATATTTTAAGTCTGAAAGTTTAATAAGCATATGACTTTTTATAGTTTTACGGCAACACTCAGGCACTTTTGTTTTCATTAACACTCCTGAATTTCTGATTTTAGATGAAAATTTCCATACATAAATATACCCTGGATTTTCGCTTCGAAGCGGGCACTTCACGTGGCATTATGACCGCGCACCATGTCTGGTTCTTGAAATTATGGCATCCAGAAAATCCATCGGTTTTTGGCTTGGGCGAATGTGCTCCTTTGCCCGGATTGAGTCCTGATCTGCAAGGAGACCTGGCCGCTGCAATGACGCATCTGGTCAGTGTGATTGACGCGGCAAAGGATATGGAAGCGATCAGTGTTGAGGCCATCTTCTCCCCCAGGTTTCCCGCATTGCGTTTTGCTATCGAAACGGCTATGCGGGACTTGAAGCAGGGAGGAAACAGGATATTGTTCGACAATGGTTTTTCGCGATCGGAAGTGACCATACCCATAAATGGTCTGGTGTGGATGGGCAACAAAAAACTGATGCAAGAGCGCATTGGCCAGAAGATCGAAGATGGTTTTACCTGTATTAAAATAAAAATCGGAGGGATAGATTTTGAAGATGAGCTGGATTTGCTCGCACATATCAGGAGGGCGTATTCAGCAAGGGAAATCACGATCAGGCTCGATGCCAACGGAGCGTTCACTCCCAATAATGCCTTGCAAAGCCTGGAGAAACTGGCGCTTTTCGATATCCATTCTGTTGAGCAGCCAATTGCTGCCGGCGACTGGCCAGGTATGTCCCGTATCTGCGAAAAATCACCCATTCCCATAGCCTTAGACGAAGAACTGATAGGTGTGTACCAAAGGTCAGAAAAAATCAGGATGCTCAATGAAATACGCCCTGCCTATGTGATATTGAAACCAAGCCTTTTGGGAGGGTTTGAACAAACCGGCGAATGGATCGGGTTAGCTGCTGAAAGTAAGATTGGATGGTGGGTCACTTCGGCCCTTGAGTCGAATATCGGTCTGAACGCCATTGCGCAGTTTGTGGGTAATTATCCATCTGACATGCCCCATGGGCTGGGCACCGGTCAGCTTTACCACAACAACTTCACATCACCTTTGCAGGTCAGATCAGGGCAATTGCATTATGAATTGAATAGGCCCTGGGATTTGCCAATCTCCCATGCTAGCGCTGGTTGAGTTGGTTCAGGATGATGCAGGCCACCATTCCGGCAGTTTCGGTTCGCAAGCGATGGTCGCCCAGGCGGGCCATTTGGTATTGCGCTTGTGTGGCCAGTGATATCTCAGCTTCATCAAATCCACCTTCTGGTCCGATGAGTATGTGGCAGGTTTCATGTGCGGAGGCCAGCTGCTGTAGATAGGGGGTATCAGGACCGGCCATATGGGCAATAAACTTTTGTCCACCGGGCTCCTGTTTTACAAAATCATGCAATTGGATCAAATCGCAAATCTGAGGCAAATGTGCTCTTACCGATTGTTTCATGGCGCTGACCGCCTTTTTATGAAGCCGATCCAAATTGATACTTTTCCTTTCAGAGTTGGCACTGATGATAAATGTGACTTTGTCCACGCCCGTTTCTACGGCCTTTTCTATAAACCACTCCATACGGTCGGCATTTTTGGTGGGCGCTATGGCGATATGAATAGAATAGTCTAAAGCCTTGACATTTTGTGAGGAGACCACAGTGAAATGACATTTTTTAGGAACTACCTGCTCGAGTAAGGCCTGGTAAAACTTTCCTTTTCCATCGGTAATGTCTATGATATCACCAGCCTTTTTGCGTAGTACCTTTGCACAATGCTGTGATTCTTCCAGATCCAAAAAGTGGTCGCCTTCGGGCAATCCCGGACAGTAAAACAATTGCATGATCAAAATAGTGACTCTACCAATTCTATATATTGTTGCATGGCTGTTTCTTTGGATGTGCCACGCAAGCTGGCCCACGAGTTGTATTTGGCCAGACCTTTAAAGTCGAAACCACCTGGTTGCTCACCCTGTACATCGCCCTCAGTAGCCTGCTTGTACAAACCGTACATTTTGAGCAGGTTTTCATTAGAGGGCTTTTGAGGCAGCGTGTGTACGCGTTCCGCAGCCTTCAAAAAATTTTCATTCAGGTTCATCATTATGGAAATAAGTAAAAAAAAAGGCCATTTTGTGCAAATGGCCTTGTGGTAAGATTATGATCTGCTGGCCATATCTTTATAGGGCCTTTCTTTTTCGCCCACATAGATCTGACGGGGTCTGCCAATGGGTTCATTGTGTTTTCTCATTTCTCTCCATTGAGCGATCCAGCCTGGCAAGCGGCCAATGCTGAACATGACCGGGAACATATCGATAGGAATACCAATGGCCTTCATGATAATGCCTGAGTAGAAATCGACATTGGGGTACAACTTTCTTTCTATGAAATACTCATCTTTTAAGGCCGCCTCTTCGAGTTGCTTCGCCACTTCAAATTCAGGCTCATTTACACCCAGTTTCTCCAGGATTTTATCCGTTTGCTTTTTCAGTATTTCTGCTCTTGGGTCAAAGTTTTTATATACCCTGTGGCCAAAGCCCATCAGCCTGAAAGGATCGTTAGGATCTTTGGCTTTGTCGATGAACTTTTTGGTATCGCCGCCATTGGCGATGATGTTTTGTAGCATTTCTATCACCTTTTGGTTGGCACCACCGTGCAATGGTCCCCAAAGCGCATTGATACCCGCTGCAACGGAGGCGTACAAGTTGGCATGCGATGAACCAACGATGCGCACCGTAGAAGTAGAGCAGTTTTGTTCGTGGTCGGCATGCAGGATAAAAATTTTGTCCATGGCATCTACCACCACCGGGTCTACTTCATAGTCTTCAGTAGGCAGGTTGAACATCATTTTCAGGAAGTTGCTCACATAGTCCAGCTTATTGTCAGGATAGTTGGTTTTAATGCCACGCGCATTGGTGTATGACCAGGCCACCAGCGTGGGTATTTTGGCCATTAGCCTTATGATCGTCGTGTTTACCTTGTCGCTGGAGCGGTTGGGATCGAGCGATTCGGGAAAAAATGCAGTAAGTGAAGTAGCCAGGGAGGATAAAACACCCATAGGATGTGCAGTGGAAGGGAAGCCATTGAGTATCTGCTTCATGTCTTCATGCACCAATTGATGTTTTTTTACATCCGCCTGAAAGTTCTCAAAAGCTTGCTTTTCTGGCAATTCTCCATAAATTAATAGATAAGCCACCTCAAGGAAAGTAGATTTTTCGGCCAATTGCTCAATGGGATATCCACGATATCTGAGGATACCTTTTTCACCATCCAAAAAGGTGATGGAGCTTTGAGTAGAACCAGTATTCTTATACCCTGTGTCCAATGTGATATAGCCACTCTCATCTCTGAGCTTGCCTATGTCGATACCTTTTTCATTTTCGGTACCTTCCACAATGGGTAACTTATACACATTACCATTAACTTAAGTTCTGCATATTCTGACATCTCGATTACATTTTTATTATACGACAATTATTTATTTATTAGTTATTTCCCAGAATAAGTGGCAGACCGTCTTCCCCGCTTCCTATCACTATCACTTTGGCGTTTGGCGATTTGGCCAATTCCAAAGTAGCTTCTATACCACGTTGTTTCAAAATCTGGTTGCTGAGGCTGGCGTTGATGATTTCATTGTATCTGGATGTGCCTTCAGCTTCTATGCGTTTTCTTTCAGCCTCTGCTGTTTCTTTGGTAAGTTTAAATTGGTAGGCCAGAGATTCCTGCTCTTGCTGCAATTTCGATTCTATGGCGTTTTTGATTTGCTCGGGCAAGTTGATAGACCGGATCAGCAGCGCCTGCATTTGAATATTGTTGCTTTGGTTTTTAAGAATTGCTTCCGTCTCCTGGATGATGGCATCTTCTACCTCGGCCCTTTTGGTGGAGTAAATCTCTTCGGCGGTAAAGCGCCCCATGACCCGGCGCACCGTCGATCTCACTTCGGGCTTCACCAGCAAATCGACATAGCCTTCGCCAAAATATTCGTGCAGATATGCAATGCGATTATAAATAGGGAAAAAGCGTACCGACACATCTACTGTGATGGAAAGTCCGCTTTTGTCGAGCACATCCATTTTTTCATTGATGATATTTTCACGCACATTATATACGAATATATCATTCCATGGAGCTTTCATATGGAAGCCCGGGGTATAACTGACTTCGAAGTCGGTACCCCCCTGAAACCGTTTGTAGAGCACACCTCGTTCTCCGGCCTTTATGGTAATGAAGATTTCTGAAGATAGGTATAAAACAATGATGAGTGCTATGACTCCGGCAATGATGAAGGGCAAAAATTTTCTATTATCCATAATTACTACATTAACATAAAAAGTGACGAATGGTTATACAATTACAACCATCTTTTATTTCGCTAATTCTTTCCATACCAAAGCGCTGGCGCCCATTACGGCAGCATTGGTTTCGGTAAGTCCTGAGGGGAGCAATTTTACTTTGTTTTGGAATATTTGTAATAAATTTTGCTCCATATGGCGCTGGGTGGGCTCAAAGATGAGGTCTCCGGCATTGGCCAATCCGCCAAAAAGGAATATTGCTTCGGGACTGGTGTGTGCCACGCTGTCTGCCAGGCTTCGCCTAGTATTTTTCCGGTTCGTTCAAATGCTTCCTGCGCTATTTTGTCTCCTTTTCTTGCAGCATCAGAAATCATTTTGGCAGTGAGTTCATTGAAGGTGATGTCCCTAAACTCCGATTCCTCCAGCATATCAGCCATCAACTCAAATACGGTTCTTTTGATGCCCGGAGCAGAAACATAGGTTTCCAGAGATCCCCGACGGCCTGTGGCACACATCCTGCCACCACGCACCACGGTCAGGTGACCGAGTTCGCCGGCAAACCCATCGTGCCCATAAACCAGCTCGCCATTCACCACCAGGCCACTGCCCAATCCTGTGCCCAGCGTAATGACGATGAAATTTTTCATGAACCTGGCTCCACCATATACCATTTCGCCAATTGCAGCAGCATTGGCATCGTTGGTGAGGAACATGGGCAGATCATATCTTTTTTTGAACTCCTGAACAAAGGGAACCACGCCCTTCCACGACAGGTTGGGGGCATATTCTATAGTGCCACTGTAAAAGTTGCCATTGGGCGCGCCTACGCCCAGTCCTTTTACCACTACTGGTTCTTTGATCCGGGCTATGGCCTCGTCTATGGTTGCTTTGAGCAAATCCAGATACTGATCGAGTTCTTTCTCCTGAGTGGTGGAGATGGTGCCGTCTATCAGGCAATGGCCTTCTTTATCCACTATTCCGTATTTGGTAAAGGTACCTCCGATATCAATGCCTACTGCTACTTCTTTCATCTTAATATTGGTCGTATATAAAAAAAAATTAATTATTCCATTTCTTTACGATATGCCCTTTAAGTCCATACCAGGCTAAATATACATAGCAAATGATTGGAACAAAAAAAGAATAATGATATCCTCCGAATACATCGGCAACGTATCCCTGAATCACCGGGATCAAGGCTGCACCGAGTATAGACATCACCAGTAGCGATGATCCCTGGGCGGTATATTTTCCAAGGTCTTTTATCGCCAGGGTAAAAATGTTGGACCACATGATGGAATTAAACAAGCCTATGCTCAGCACAGTCCACATGGCTATGCTGCCCTTGGTAAAAATGGTGATGATCAAAAGCACGATTACCACCAGGGAGAATATAAACAAGGTGCGTGCAGCATTGGATCTGCCCAATCGGAATGCAAACAAATTGAGCACAATGAATATGGCAAAAGGCCACACCCGTGAAAAGGCGAAAGTAAAGCCGCTTTCGATGTACACCGCACCAAATATGACCATGTAGGTGACCAGGGCAACTGCCACCATGTTGATCGTTTTTTTCATTTCGTTGGTTGACTCTCCAAGTGAAATTGCCCCCAGAAACCTGCCGATCATGGCACCGCCCCAGTAAAAGGCCAGAAATGATTTTGCTTCCATTTCCGGATAACCAACCAATTCATTTATATAGTTGATAATGAGGCTGCCTATGCTCACCTCGCCACCTACATACATAAAAATAGCAACCATGCCCAACACCAAATGCTGATATTGCAAAGCTCCCGCTCCCTTTTCCAGTTTTTCGTCGCTGGTAAAGGTGGGCAACTTGGTCAGTTTGATCAGCAAGGCCAACAGAAGGAATATGAAGGCGAAAATGACATAGGGCAACTGCACTGCTATACCCGTCATGTGGGTGCCCGAATCAGTGGTGATGGCCTCACCCAGTTTATTGAGCAGTGGTTCGCCCCAGCTCGCAAAATAATGGAACACCAGGTATCCGCCTATAATTGGCGCTATGGTTGTGCCAAAGGAATTGAAGGCTTGTGAGAGGTTGAGCCTGCTGGAAGCAGTTTTTGCAGGGCCTAATATTGCCACATAGGGGTTGGCTGCTATCTGAAGCATGGTAAAACCGAGACCCAGCACAAATAAGGCTCCAAGAAAGAAACCATAAGAACGTGCAGCAGCTGCCGGATAAAAAAGAAAACAACCCAAAGCCGAGATAAACAAGCCGATGAGCAGACCATTTTTGTAACCAATCTTTTCGATAGGGTCGCCTTTGGTAGATGAGATGATAAAATACACCAGCGAACCAATGAAATAGGCACTGAAAAACGCCGATTGCACCAGCATGGATTCTGCCCGGTTTAGTTCGAAAATCTTTTTAAAAAAGGGATGAGAATGTCGTTCATGCAAGTGATAAAGCCCCACATAAAAAACAAAGAGGTAAGCACGGTAAGCGCTACTGTATAATTTTGCTGTGGGCCTTCTCCTGTGCGCACTTGTGTCGATACCGAACCTGTCGAAGCCATAAAGCTGTGTTTGGATTTTAGTTTTTTCTGAACAAAATATGGGCCGTCTGTAAAAATCGCAGATTTTAGACGAGAATCAAAAGTAGAAAAAATGCGGGAATTGCTAGATGTTCGATTAGAAAAATCTTAACAATCCATTGGTATAATTTTAAATTTAACAGGAATACGATAATATCGTTGACTATAGGCGCACAAAAATTATCTTTTATTGAAATTGAAAATTGGCATCGTTTATTTGGCCACCGATCGTGCGGGCGACTTTTTGTCTTCTACCAATAGCGTAAGCAATCCGGCCAATATCATGGAGGCACCTCCTAATACCAGTGCATATATGGTCTGACCTCCAAACAAGCCTTTTACCAAAAATCCAAGGATACTTGCAGCCAGAATCTGGGGTATAACGATGAAAAAATTGAAAATACCCATATATACTCCCATTTTCCTGGATGGAAGTGATCCTGTGAGGATGGCATAGGGCATAGACAATATGCTGGCCCAGGCAAAGCCAATGCCTACCATAGGCAAGATTAACAAGTACTGGCTGGATATAAAATAAATAGACACCAAACCCATTCCTCCGATACACAAGGCAATCAAATGCGTGATTTTGCGATTGGTTTTTGCCGCCAAAACCGGCAGCAAAAAGGCTATAAGGGCTGCGGCCCCATTATAGACAGAAAATAAAATCCCAACCCAATCTGCGCCATCATTGTACAGTTGGGAGGTGGTGTCGGTGGTGCCATAGGTATGGGAGGTAACAGCCGCCGTGGTATATATCCACATGGAGAAGAGCGAAAACCAGGTGAAAAACTGCACTACAGCCAGTTGAGCCATAGTTTTGGGCATGTGGTACAAATCTTCGATCACTTCTACCAATCCGTTTTTGGTCTGTTGGTTGTCAACCAAGACGCCCACCAATAGCAGGATAAATGCAAATAATAATGCTCCCACTCCGATAATGTACAGTTCTTTTTGAAGCTGAAAGTAATAAACGATATAGGTAAAAATGGCACCGGCCAATGCCCACAGTAGTCCGTTTCTATAGTAGTTGGTTTTTTTTCGCTTTTCAAAGTCCAGGTCTTCGGAATCAATTTGGCTTTTGTCTTCAAATGAGGCGAGCTCTTGCGGGCTATATTCTTTCGTTTTGATTACCGTCCACAATACGGCAAGCAGAAAAACAGCCCCGCCAATATAAAAGGAAAACTTAACCGAAGGAGGTATGCTTCCGTCGGTACTCACATTGCTGATGTGCAACCAATTGCTCAGCACCCAGGGCAGGGCAGAAGCTACAACGGCACCTGTGCCTATGAAAAAACTCTGCATGGCAAAACCTGATGTGCGTTGGTCGTCGGGCAGCATATCGCCCACAAAGGCCCTGAAGGGTTCCATGGATATATTGATCGAAGCATCCATGATCCACAGCATGCCCGCTGCTATCCATAGGTGTGGCGAGTTGGGCATGATAAAAAGCGCCAAAGAGGCCAGGATGGCGCCAACAAGAAAATATGGCCTGCGTCTGCCCAGCTTGTTCCAGGTCTTGTCGCTCATATGGCCTATGACGGGCTGGATGAGAAGGCCGGTAACAGGGGCGGCTACCCACAGTATGGGAATGTCTTCTACCCGGGCTCCGAGTTGTTCAAATATGCGCGAGACGTTTGCATTTTGCAGGGCAAATCCAAATTGGATTCCGAGGTATCCGAAACTCATGTTCCATATCTGCCAGAATGATAATCGTGGTTTAGCAATCATAACTTTTGAGTGTTTAAAAAATATTGAGATAGCTCCACCAAGATATGAAATCCGAAACCAAAACTCACCATTATTTTATGGACTTTATTGCTGGAGGATGCTGTCGGCTACCTATGAGCAAAGTGATAAAGCGGCTTTGATTTATGTTGATGAAAACAATCGGATGACAGGAAATAAAAAAGGGGGCATTAGCCCCCTCTCCAGTGTTATTCTAATTGAGCATCATCAGGCATTTTTGCTAATGCAATTCAAATCTTCAAACGCTTCTTTTAAGCGCTCCACGAAACTGGTTTCGCCAAGTCTTTGCCATCCTCTCGGATCGTAGTACTTCTTGTTTGGCTTATCTTCTCCCTCTGGGTTGCCGATTTGGCCTTGCAGGTAAGCGTCTTTTTCGTCCATATACTTTTTGACACCAGCGGTAAATGCCCACTGCATATCTGTGTCGAGGTTCATTTTGATGGCACCATACTCAATTGCTTCCTTGATCTTCGATTTCTCAGAACCTGATCCGCCGTGGAATACAAAATTGACCGGATTCGGGCCGGTTTTGAATTTTTCCTGAATGAAGGTTTGTGAATTTTTGAGGATTTCCGGAGTGAGCACCACATTGCCTGGCTTATAAACACCGTGAACGTTGCCAAACGCTGCTGCGATGGTAAAGTTATCACTTACTTTTTTGAGTTCTTCGTAGGCATAGGCTACTTCTTCGGGCTGAGTATAGAGTTTTGAGCTGTCAACGTGCGAATTGTCAACGCCATCTTCTTCGCCGCCGGTTACGCCGAGTTCTATTTCCAGGGTCATTTCTATTTTGGCCATCCTTTCAAGGTACCTTTTGCTTGTTTCGATATTTTCTTTCAATGACTCTTCAGATAGATCGATCATGTGCGACGAATACAAGGGTTTTCCGTGTGTTTTGTAATATGCCTCGCCAGCATCCAGAAGACCGTCGATCCAGGGCAATAGCTTCCTGGCAGCGTGGTCAGTGTGGAGGATGACAGGTACACCATAAGCCTCGGCCATTTGATGTACGTGCATGGCTCCGGAGATACCACCTGCAATGGCCGCTTTTTCGCCGGCATTGCTCAATCCTTTGCCAGCATAAAACACCGCTCCGCCATTGGAGAATTGAAGGATGACAGGTGAATTGACTATTTTAGCTGCTTCGATAACGGCATTTACCGTTTGCGAACTGATAACGTTGACTGCCGGCAATGCAAAGTCGTTTTCATTTGCAAAGCGAAACAATTCGCTTACTTCTTTACCAAATAATACTCCAGATCTAAATTTTGCACTCATGATCGTTGTTTTTGAATTTATAGTTAAACTTAAATTTTAATTGATGATACCGGACACTTGGCGAGTCGGGGCATTTTAGCTTTATGAACACCTGGCCCCAGACACTGTACTTCCAGTCTGAAATTGATATACAATTTGTGCCGCAAAGGTAGTTAAATTAATACAATTGAAAACATGACATCCATCATCTAATAAATATTAGTACCTGAATATTATTTTAAGGTGGCATTTTGCCTGGATAAGTTGTTCTTTAGGTTTTTGTCGCCCCGTTCCTATATTTGCCATCAGTTCTATGATTAAAATAATATTCAATGTCTTCTGACCGGATCACATTAAAAGATATAGCAAAAAAATTGGGGGTGTCGCCTTCTACCGTTTCACGGGCCTTAAAAGGAAATCCTGAAATTGGTGAAGATACCGTAAAATCCGTACTAAAATTGGCCGAAGAGCTCAACTACCGCCCCAATACTTTGGCGATGAGTTTGCGAAGCAAAAAAACCTATACCATTGGCGTGATTGTGCCAGAAATCGTCCACTACTTTTTTTCTTCAGTAATCAGCGGGATAGAATTTGTCGCCTATGACAGCAACTATCAGGTGATTTTGTGTCAATCCAATGAACTTTACAGGCAGGAAGTCATGAACCTGAAAACCCTGGAGCAAAGTCAGGTAGATGGTGTGCTCATGTCTTTCGCCAAAGAAACCAGAGATTTTGGTCACATCGAGGAAGTGAGGAGCAAAGGTATTCCTGTGGTTTTTTATGACCGCTCTTTTGCCGGCATTAATATAGACAGCGTATTGGTGGACGATATTGGGGGGGCTTACGAGGCTACCGATCATTTGATAAAAATGGGCTGTCGGAAAATTGTGCATTTTAATGGCCCCCTGCATCTGGAAATCCACGCCGCACGTCGCAATGGATATGTGGATGCACTCAAATACCATAATTTGCCTATAATTGAAGAATTGATCATAGAAGCTGACAGTTTTAAAAGGGCCTACAAGTTCACCCTGAGGATGTTGGAAGAAGGAGTGGATTTTGACGCTATCTTTGCCGTGAACGACCTCACTGCTGTAGGCGCCATGAAGGCCCTGAAATCAAAAGGCTTGCGCATACCTCAGGATGTGGCGGTGGTGGGTTTTGGCAATGATTCCACCTTGTCGGAAATGGTGGATCCGTCCCTCAGCAGCGTGATGCAACCAGGGTTTGATATGGGCAAAGAAGCCACTAACCTGCTACTGAACAAGATCAATGAAAAAATACACCAGGAACCCGTGCAGATCAGGTTGAAAACAAAACTCAAAGTAAGGAAATCGTCCCAGCGGTTGTAAGGCTGGGTCTCCAAAAATGCCGCTCATATTTTTTTAAGCATTGTCGTGCCGATCGGCATATCGTATGGCTTAGCTGCCCATGCTGATGTTGAACCAGTCAGGGCATGTTATAAGCGGATAGTTACTTTACATCAGGGCTTTGTACACCAAAAAATACTGCTCCTTTTTTCATTGTATAGACACCTTCAAGTTGGATGTTCGTATGTGCAATCAGTTCGGAATATGTGCCTGCAATATTTTTAGCTATGGTAATTTGCTCGCTTTTGTAAAAATTGGTATTGAATAATACCACAGCATTGTCACTTTCTGCACCTATCAAAAATCCCAGCACCCGGCTATTGTCAGTAGTGAGCAACGAAATATTGTTCTTATCAAAAATCCACGGATTTGCCTTTCTTAATTGAGCGGTTCTTTGCATCAATTCCACAATATTGTCATCTGTATCCCAGTTCATTGCTGATTTATAAAACAATGGAAGACGTTTGGAAGACCAATCATCGATCTGAGCTTTGGTAAAATTGAGTCCGGTGTTTACAGGCATTTTTTCGCAAAGTTCAAATCCATTGTGGATGAATGGAATGGCATGAGGCAGCAAATTGAAGAGTATCCAGGCAGCTTTTTTCTTTCTTTTATTTTCAGTGCCAAAGCGGGGTGAATTGTGGGTTTCTGCTGCTCCGAAATAGGGCAGGGGAGGGTGATCGTTGAGGGATGAAATGATTTTTTTGTATCCGTTGCGCTTGGTGATTTTGTACCACATATCGCCAATCACTGCATCGTAGCCTTCTTTTTTGGTTTCTTCTTTGTTGCTGAAGTTTTCATCCCAAAAGGCAAAATACGGATCGTATTGTCTGGCTTTTTTGATGAGTCTGTTTTTCAATTGATCCGGAAGTGCATGTCCCATATCTATCATAGCGCCATCTATTCCAAATTTTTGTTGGTAGTAGGGGATGATATCAAGGATTTTGTCCCATAGGCTGGTATTGATATTGTCCTTTTGGGCCAGCTCAGGGTCATAGTACCTTATCGTATTATAAGCGATGTAGTTGTAGTTGTTTTCTCTGCTGTAGTCGTAATCAAACAACCTGAGGTAGGTTACATCAGACCAGGGCGGTTGCAGGTCGTTGGGCGGCCAGTCGGCAAATGCACTGGCCGTTTTCAGTTTGCTATAATCTGTTTCCGGTGAGGGTATTATAAATTGTTGACGGTAGTCCTGGTCAGGCGGCACATATCGTCCTTTTCCTTCCGGTACCTTCATGATTTGCTCCAATTGTTTTGTTGAAAAGGCCGGAGGGCCATATCCTTTGCGGTCTTTAATCCAATAAAACCACTCAGGGTGCTCTTGCGTCCAGTCGGCATCTATGGCCGCAGTCCGGAATATAAACTCCTGAACTACCCCCATTCCCATCAGATGAGCTGCTTCTACCAGCGCAATATACTGCTCATCTACGCTCATGCTTACCATCGGATCAGCGATAGTTGGATCAATGACAAATGGGTTTTTGATGGCATATGGAGACCCCAGGTCTCCTTTCCTGCCTTCTTCGCCTATGAGGGTGAGCGGCAATAAATGTAGGGTATTGACTCCAAGGGAGCTTAGGTAGGGGAGCAAGGCAATGGTTTTGAGCAATGTCCCGGTTTCTCTTATCCCCTGGTCGTTGAGCGTGGTGTCTGATGCGTTTTCGCCCAATTTACCATCATGGTCGTGGTCATAGGCAGAAAAAAAGCGGACAAATACATTATAAACCAGTGCTGACCTGGTCCAGTGGTCATTGGGCGCCATGTCTTGTTGGCCTGCATCGATCATCTCCCTGATGCGGCGGCCAAGAAAATCTGCATAGTCGACCTGAACAGCTTTGCTACTTTTAAAATTGACCCAAATACCGGGGACCTTTACGGTATATAATTCTTTTTTATGATTAAGCTCGGCGAACAGTCTTTCGAGGTGTATGGGCATCAGCGACAATTGATTTGCTTTAATTTTCCCAAAATAAGCTGAATTTGTATAATCATTTAGCATTTTTGTTTAATTTAAAAATCGTTGTGCCGTGTTACAAACCAATAGCCCGGGCGCAGCAACAATCAAAAAACAATCATTTATAAATCATAAAATCTGAATATGGAAAAATACATGGGTATCGATATGGGTGGCACCAATGTGAAAATTGGTATAGTAGATCGCAAAGGAGGCATGGAGTCTAAAATAAAATATCCTACTGCCGACCTTAAAGACAGCGATAATTTTGTGAGAGGCTACCTCGATATCCTTACGAAGGAATTTGAAAAGCACCCGGAGGTTACTGAGGTGGGCATGGGCATTCCCGGAATGATTTCCGCAGACCGATCCACCTGCCTTGAAATCGCCGCGATTCCTTCTCTTGATGGGGTTGAACTGAAAAAGCACCTGCTCGAGCGCTTTCCTGGCAAGGAGTTTCATCTGGAAAATGATGCCAATGTAGCTGCGCTGGGCGAATACTACTTTTCGGGTAGCAAAATACCCGAGAGCTACCTGTTCGTTACCCTGGGTACAGGCGTGGGAAGCGCAGCCATTATCAACAAGAAAATCTTTATTGGAGGAGATGGCAATGGCATGGAGCTGGGCCACATCTTGTCTAAAAACGGCAGGGAACTCGAAGAAAATATTGGTAAGAAAGGAATAATGAAACGCGCCGCCAAGCTTTCGATCAATAAAAAGACCACCCTGAGCCAATACAAACATTTTGACCCTAAAACCATAGTTAAGGAAGCATTGGCAGGAGACAAAGTATCGATCAAAATATACAGGGAAGTGGGCGAGCTATTGGGTGAAGGCCTGGTAGCTACCATCAGATTGCTCGATATCAAGACCATTTTGATTGGGGGGGGGCTTGCCGCCAGCTTTGATCTAATCATAGACAAATTGATGGACACCCTCGAAGAAAACCTATCGCCTTACTACACCAAAGATTTATTAATCAAGCCAGCCGAGTTGGGCAACAATGCTGGTATTATCGGTGCGGCTTCATTGTGTTTTAAGTAAGAAAGACGACACAGCACCAGATATACGCTCGGCAGAGGCAAAGACCAAGAATACGTGGGATAGCCAGATATCTCCATATCCTGCAAATATCTACCTTCATCGACAAGCACACTACATAGGTTTGATGGTAAACTCATTGGCAATGCCCACAGCCGAAAAGCGCACAAATAAAGCTTGTGGATTTTCCTTGGCATTGGGGCATTTTGACCCGGGTTCTATAAGGTAGATGTAGTATCGCTGACTTCTGTCATATAGTTCTTGCGCATCGGGATGGCCGAGGTAGGATTCGATCTCATCTGTTTTGAGCCCGCGCATATCGTATTTCAAAAGCAGTATTTGATTTTTCATGCTCAAGCGGGTGCCCGAGCAGCCGTTTTTGTCGGCAATCCAGGTTTCGGAATCGAACTTTTCGAGCCGCATTGTTTTTTTCTTTTCCCTGCCGCAACCCGTCAAAGCAAGAGCCAAAATCAAAGTAAAAACCACTAAAAAACCGGTAATCGTCTTATCCTCCATTTGTCACCTCTGTTAAAGACAATGCGAATAAAAAAATATTATTCATCATTCAATACAATTTTATAATTTAATTTTGAGCAAAAATTGAATATACAAATGGGTGTAATAAGTATGCGTGGAGCCAATTTTCTCAAGGTGTTTACTATGTTATTGGTGATAGGCAGTCTGTTGTACATGTATGCCTACAGCGCCGGTCCGGACGCTATAATTGCCGATACCTCCAACTGGTTTTCCACAATCGACAAAGCCCTTATTTTTTATGTGGGACTGGGTGTGTTTGCCCTTTTCAACATCATGATGTACACGGCGATTTATATGTACCGCAACCAAATAGACCGCTTAAATGATTACCTTTTTAAGAATAAAAAATCAAAAGAGCGGATACTACTGTGGATGAACTACCTGGTTTCAGGCATTAACCTGTGTCTGGTAAGTATCGTATTGTATATCGCTTTCGCTAAAATAAATGAGCTGAGTGATGCCACTGCCCTCAGGTACCTTCCAATAGCCGGATTGTTATTCCTAATTGTGTCCGCTACAGGCCTGGTGGTGGCTGTAGTTAAAAAATAGCCAATTGCTAAAAGAATTGGCAGCCGCTAAGGAAAGCGCGCTAAAATTTTTGTTGCGTAAATATTCATTTTAACCAGTGCCTTTTAAAAGTTTAAAAATCAGTTTTTTATGCTTTTACCGAAGGCATGTATTTTTTTAATGTCTTAAAGCAGCATTTTGCAAAGCGGTTTTCGCTTGCCATATTAGCCGGTTGAATTCGAAAAGCCAGGCCGGGACGGTAATCAGGTAAACTGGAAAAACTAATAATATTGACAAATAAATGGCGGAGCAACAAGTAGCATATACCGAAGACAATATCAAGTCGCTCGATTGGAAAGAACACATCCGGTTGCGGCCCGGCATGTACATTGGCAAGCTCGGCGATGGCTCGGCAGCCGATGACGGTATTTATGTATTGGTAAAGGAGGTCATCGACAACTGTATCGATGAATATGTGATGGGTCATGGCAAAAATATTGACATCAAGGTGTCGGAACACCGGGTGGAGATCAGGGATTATGGCAGGGGCATCCCTTTGGGTAAAGTGGTAGATTGCGTATCTAAAATAAATACCGGCGGCAAATACGACTCGCAGGCTTTCCAAAAGTCCGTCGGCCTCAATGGCGTCGGTACCAAGGCGGTAAACGCACTTTCCAATTATTTCAAAGTGCAGTCATATCGCGATAAGCAAACCAAGGTCGCGGAATTTCGCCATGGCGAATTGATTGCTGAGTCCAAGGTTGGCGATTCTTCAGGGCGCAACGGCACCCTGGTCATCTTTGAGCCTGACGGCGAAATGTTCAAGAATTTCCATTTCATTCCAGAATATCTTGAGGAGATGATCTGGAACTATGTCTTTCTCAATGCAGGCCTTACCATCACCTTCAACGACAAGAAATTCTTTTCGGAAAATGGCCTTTTGGATTTGCTGGGTAAAAAGACAGATGAAGAAAGCCTGCGCTATCCGATCATCCACCTGAAGGGCAGCGATATCGAAGTAGCTCTTACGCACAACAACCAGTACGGCGAAGAATACTATGCTTTTGTGAATGGTCAGTACACCACCCAGGGGGGCACACACCTGGCGGCCTTTCGCGAAGCCATAGTGAAAACGGTCAGGGAATTTTACAATAAAAATTTCGATGCCACCGACATTCGTGGCAGCGTGGTAGCGGCCATTTCGGTGCGGGTAATGGAACCGGTTTTTGAATCACAAACCAAAACAAAACTTGGTTCGCAAGTGGTGGGGCCCGATGGACCTACCATGCGCACTTTTATCAACGACTTTCTCAAAAAAGAGCTCGACGACTACCTGCACAAACACAGTGATGTAGCCGACGCCCTGCAAAAGCGCATCCTGCAGTCGGAACGCGAGCGCAAAGACATAGCCGGTATCAAAAAGCTGGCAAACGACCGGGCGAAAAAAGCCAACCTGCACAACAAAAAACTACGGGATTGCCGCCTGCATTATGACGACAGCAAGCAAGAGCGCAGTGAAGAAACGGTAATTTTCATTACCGAGGGCGATTCGGCCAGTGGATCCATTACTAAATCTCGCGACGTGCAAACCCAGGCCGTATTCAGCCTGCGCGGCAAACCGCTCAATACTTTTGGTCTTACCAAAAAGATAGTGTACGAAAATGAAGAGTTCAACTTGTTGCAGCACGCCCTCAATATAGAAGATGGCCTGGAAGGTCTTCGGTACCGCAAAATCATTATTGCTACCGATGCCGATGTGGATGGCATGCACATCAGGCTGCTATTGCTCACTTTCTTTTTGCAGTTTTTTCCCGATTTGGTGCGTCACGGCCATTTGTTCATTTTGGAGACGCCGCTTTTTAGGGTGAGGAACAAGAAAGAAACAATATATTGCTATAGTGAAGAGGAGAAACAAGCTGCCATAAACAAACTGGGAAGCAAACCCGAAATTACCAGGTTCAAAGGGCTGGGTGAGATTTCGCCCGACGAGTTTGGAAATTTTATCGGAGAAAGCATCAAGCTGGAACCCATCATCATGAGCAAAGAAACAAGTATTCAAAACCTGCTCAACTTTTATATGGGCAAAAACACTCCTCAGCGGCAAGGCTTTATTATCGACAACCTCAGGATAGAGAAAGATGTGGTCAAAGATGCACTCAAGGAAACAATAGCTGAAGAAACAGAAGTAGCAGAAGGTTAATATGGACGAAGAATTATTGGCGGAAAGCCCTCAATCAAACGGTCGGGACGACAAGTTGCAGGAAACCGTACATGTGACCGGAATGTACAAAAACTGGTTTTTGGATTACGCCTCCTATGTGATCTTGGAGCGCGCAGTACCGGCCATCCAGGATGGCCTCAAGCCGGTACAGCGGCGGATACTACATGCCATGAAGGAAATGGACGACGGAAGGTACAACAAGGTGGCCAACATTATTGGTTCTACCATGCAATACCATCCTCACGGCGATGCGTCCATCGGCGATGCCATCACCGCCCTCGGGCAAAAGGAACTGCTCATAGACCAACAGGGCAACTGGGGCGATATCCGAACGGGTGATAGTGCCGCTGCGCCGAGGTATATTGAGGCCAGATTGTCAAAATTTGCCCTGGAGGTATTGTACAATCCGCAAACCACCGAATGGCAACTATCGTACGATGGTCGCAAAAAAGAGCCCGTTACCCTACCGGTGAAATTCCCCCTCTTGCTGGCGCAGGGAGTAGAGGGCATTGCAGTAGGTCTTTCAACCAAAGTGCTGCCCCACAACTTTTGCGAGTTGCTGCTGGGCTCCATCGATATATTAAAAGGCAAGAAAGTAAAAATATACCCTGACTTTGCCACCGGCGGATATGCCGATTTTTCAGATTATAATGAAGGACTAAGAGGCGGAAGGATAAAAGTACGGGCGAAAATCGAAGAACTGGACAAAAAGACCCTTATCATTAGAGATATTCCCTTTGGTACCACTACACCCAACCTGATCGATTCGATAGTAAAAGCCAATGATAAAGGCAAAATCAAGATCAAGAAAGTGGTGGACAACACGGCCAAAGATGTTGAGATACTGGTTAGCCTGGCTCCCGGCCAATCGCCCGATATTACCATCGATGCCTTGTATGCCTTTACAGATTGCGAAGTTTCCATTGCCCCCAATAGCTGTGTGATACTGGAAGATAAACCGGTTTTTCTTAGCGTAAATGAGATGCTCAAAATTTCCACCGATCAAACGGTGGACTTGCTTCGTCGCGAATTGGAGATCAAGAGGGGGGAATTACAGGAAAAAATCCTCTTTTCATCATTGGAGAAGATTTTTATAGAAAACAGGATATACCGCGATATTGAAGAATGCGAAACCTGGGAAGCAGTGATAGATACTATCGACAAAGGACTGGAACCCTTTAAGGCACAGTTTTACCGTGTAATCACCACCGATGATATTGTTCGCCTTACGGAAATCAAAATCAAGCGGATATCCAGATTCGATGCGTTCAAGGCAGATGAATTACTCAAAAAGTTAGCCGAAGACCTTGAGCAAGTGGAATATAACCTGATCCACCTCACCGAATTTGCGATAGATTATTTCAGGAACCTTCTCGATAAATATGGAAAGGGCAGAGAGCGTAAAACCGAAATCCGGGCTTTCGATACCATTGCGGCTACTGTGGTGGCGGCAAACAATGCCAAGCTGTATGTGAACAGGGAAGATGGCTTTATCGGCTATGGCCTCAAAAAAGATGAGTACATCAGTGAATGCTCCGATCTGGACGATATCATCGTTTTCAGACGCGATGGCAAGATGGTCGTGACAAAAATCGCCGATAAAACCTTTGTGGGCAAAAACATCGAATACGCCGCCGTTTTCAACAAAAATGATGAGCGCATGGTGTATAATATGGTTTACCTCGACGGGAAAACAGGCCGCGCTATGGTGAAGCGTTTTAATGTGCAGGGAATAACCCGCGACAAAGAATATGACCTGACCAAAGGGGAGAAAGGAAGTCACATGTTGTACTTCACTGCCAATCCAAATGGCGAAGCAGAGACGATTCAGGTGTATTTGTCGAGCCGCAGCAAGGCACGCATCAAAGTATTCGATTTCGATTTTCTACAGTAGAAATCAAAGGCAGAGGCGCCGGGGGCAACATCCTCACCAAACAGCCCGTTCGAAAAATCCAGCTCAAATCTGAGGGCAAATCGACTCTTGGCGGAGTAAATATATACTATGACGATGCCATCGGCAGGCTCAATCGCGACGAACGGGGAAGGCACCTGGGCAACTTCAACGCCGATGACAATATTCTGGTAATTTATGATGATGGCGCCTATGAGCTCACTTCCTTTGAACTCACCAACCGCTATGAATTTGAGCATGTGATGCTCATCGAAAAATTCCATCCAAAAATGGTCATTACAGCCATTTACCTCGATGGAGGCAGCAAAAACCACTACATCAAAAAATTTAATATCGAGACCACCACCATCAACAAAAAATTTCCCTTTATTGGCGAAGCCAAAGGGTCTAAACTGCTTTACGTTTCTGGAAAGGAAAATATTAAGGTAGCAGTAGAAACAAGGCAAAAAAGCGGCAAACTAAGTATAGAATATCAACTGGATGAGTTGGTCTCGGTAAAAGGATGGAAAGCGGCAGGCAACCGGTTTGAGCACCACCCGATCGTGCGAATTAAAGAGTTGTCGGCAGATGAGCCTGTTTTGGAGCCGCTAGCCACCAAAATGGCACCTGTGGCCAGGGAAGTGGACGAAGCCGATGTTGTGTATCGCAATGATCCTAAAATGGATGAAACCCCCGAGCCGGAAGGAGAGAAAAGTGAGAGGGTAGTAAAAATAAACGAAGGGGCGACACCCACTGAGCAGAAAGCAAACAGCGAAGATGACACCACCTACCATGCCGGAGATTCTGTGGAGATGAAAATCGATTTGGACAAAATAAAAAAAGGAAAGGATCAGCTTGGACTATTTGATTGATTTGGCTGTGGTTTGTTCCATTATATCTCAGAATCATATTAATTTTACCAGGCGCAATTCTTCATCGGACATGATCTAAACAATGAGCACCTTCAGGTTTTTTTTCATCGCCATTTCTACATTAATATGCGCTTGCTGCAAGCCAAATTCCGGCAAGGATGCCATGGTGTACCTTAATGAAGAAAACAAGGCTGCTGAATCTGTATATGTTGATTTTTTGAGCGAACAAATTGACCAACATCCCGAAGGTGAGGATAAATACCTCAAATTAGCCGAAATATACAGGCAAAAGGGAGATGAAAGCGCAGCATTGGA
This sequence comes from Cyclobacteriaceae bacterium, assembly GCA_012033595.1. Lineage (GTDB taxonomy): Bacteria > Bacteroidota > Bacteroidia > Cytophagales > Cyclobacteriaceae > JAAUQL01. The sequence continues at coordinate 27,006 of JAAUQL010000031.1, forward strand.
TCTTCTGAAAAAGGGGGAAAGGGAAAATCCTGAAAATATCGACCTCTTGCTGGCCATGGCAGCTATTCATCTGAAAAATGAAAATGTACCGGAACTCGCCAAAAGCCTGGCGGCCATCCGGAAACTGGATGCTGACCACATCGATTTTTTAAAGCTCTCGGCGGGCTATTCGCTTCTGCTTCGGGACTATACAAATGCTATCTACTTCGCAAACAGGGCCATGCTGGTCAATGCATTCGACGATGAAATAATGAACCTTAGAGGAAGGGCATTGCTCATCAACAAAGACAGCATTAGTGCGCTCCATAGCTTTGAGGAAGCCTATGCACTCAATAACGCTCCAAAAAACTTCTCCACCGTATTTGATCTTGCTATCGAGCTCCGTGATCTGGAAAGTGCAAAAAAATATTTGGACGACTTCGGAAGCAAGCACAACCAACTCAGGTTGTGTTACGAAAACGGAAGGTACTTTCATTTGGCCAATCGGCCAGACACAGCCATTTATATATTGAACCAATGCCTCGAAAATGGAAATCAAGAACCGGGTATCTATTTGGAACTGGCCAAATTATACCTTCAGGACAACGCGCTGGATTTGGCAAATGATGCCATAAACACCTATCTGGAGATAAACAACAAAAATGTAGAAGGACTGGTAATTAAAGCCCGAACCTTGGAAAAATTCAATAATTACCAGGAGGCGATCTCTATTTATAAACAAGCCATACAAATAGACAGTACAAGTAGATTAGCGCTTGGGGGATTGGAAAATCTCGAAAGAAAAGTTGCATATTTGCAGCTTATTAAGAGAAAAGAGAACGTTCAGCGCCAAGTGGAGATCATGAAGCCGCTGAATTCGAAGGACATTAATTGATTTTTTTATGAGTGAGCAAAAAGTAAAAATTGCCCTGCCAGACGGATCGGTCAAAGTGTATGAAAGCGGGGTGACAAGCCATCAGATTGCCCTGAGTATAAGTGAAGGCCTGGCCAGAAATGTGCTGGCAGCCAAAGTAAATGGAGAGGTTTGGGATGCCTCGCGCCCCATCCTCCACGATTCGTCAGTGCAATTGCTCACATGGAACGATGATGAAGGAAAGAATACATTTTGGCATTCGTCTGCTCATCTTATGGCAGAGGCACTGGAGGCACTTTATCCGGGTATCAAATTTGGTATTGGCCCAGCCGTCGAAAGCGGGTTTTATTATGATGTCGATTTTGGCGATCAGGAATTCAACGCATCCGACCTGGAAAAGGTAGAACAAAAAATGACCGAACTTGCCAGACAAAAAAACGCGTATCTGCGTACTGAAGTCTCCAAAAATGAGGCACTCGATTACTTTGGCACAAAGGGCGATGAATACAAACTGGAGCTACTGGCCGATTTAGAAGATGGTTCCATTACCTTCTATCAGCAGGGTGGTTTTACCGACTTATGCCGGGGGCCGCATATTCCCGATACCGGGCACATCAAAGCCATCAAATTGACCAATATTGCCGGGGCATATTGGAGGGGCGACGAAAAGCGAAAGCAGCTCACCAGACTTTATGGGGTCACCTTCCCGAAAAAGAAAGAGCTGGATGAGTACCTGGCCTTGTTGGAAGAGGCAAAAAAGCGCGATCACCGAAAACTGGGACGTGAACTTGAACTTTTTGCTTTTTCAGAAAAGGTAGGGCAGGGGCTTCCGTTATGGTTGCCCAAAGGCACCGAACTGCGGGAAAAACTAGCTGCTTTTTTGAAAAAAGCTCAGGTAAAGGCAGGCTATGAATCGGTGATTACACCACATATTGGCAGCAAAAGCCTGTATGTCACTTCCGGTCACTATGAAAAATACGGTCAGGATTCATTTAAGCCCATTTTAACGCCCAACGAAAACGAGGAGTTTCTGTTGAAACCTATGAATTGCCCGCACCACTGCGAGATTTATAAATTCAAGCCCCGTTCGTACAAAGACCTTCCGCTGCGAATGGCCGAATTTGGCACCGTATACCGTTACGAGCAAAGTGGTGAGCTGCATGGACTTACCCGCGTGAGGGGCTTTACACAAGACGACGCCCATATCTTTTGCAGACCCGATCAGGTCAATGAAGAGTTTAAACAAGTGATCGACCTGGTGTTGTATGTTTTTGAATCACTCGGGTTCAAAGATTTTGTTACTCAGATATCATTGCGCGATCCTGAGAATAAGCAAAAATATATAGGCAGCGATGATGTTTGGGAAAAAGCAGAATCGGCTATCATAGAGGCGACGTCAGAAAAGGGTTTGAAAACCATCACCAAATTGGGCGAAGCTGCGTTTTATGGCCCCAAGCTCGATTTTATGGTAAAGGATGCCCTCAACAGAAGCTGGCAATTGGGCACCATACAGGTTGATTACAACTTACCCATTCGCTTCGATCTGGAATATGTGGGATCCGACAACCAAAAGCACCGCCCGGTCATGATCCATAGGGCGCCATTTGGATCCATGGAGCGATTTGTCGCTATATTGCTCGAAAACACCGAGGGCAAATTTCCGCTATGGCTTAGTCCCTTGCAATACATCGTATTACCTATTTCTGAGAAGTATGCCGACTACGCCAACGAAGTAGATCAGCAGTTGAAAGAAGGAGCGTTTTCTGGCTATGTCGATCATCGCGACGAAAAGATTGGCCGAAAAATCCGCGATGCGGAGTTGAGCAAAATACCATATATGATGATCGTGGGCGAGAAAGAAGCAGCATCAAAGAGTGTTTCTATTCGCCGACAAGGTGCCGGCGATACCGGATCGCACGACCTGGGAGCCCTTTTGGCATATATGAAACACGAGTTGGAATTGAGCTTTACACCAGACAAAGAATAATAACTATTTTGTTGCAGATATTTTAATTACAGATATTTATCATGATATTTGCAACTTTGTTTTTGAACATAAAAAAAGGAGGTAAAAATTAGCAAACAAAGACCCTTTAACAGGAATCGTAGGAACTTTAGAGGAAGGGAAGAAGAGCCATACAAGGTAAATGACCGCATTACCGCACCGCATGTGCGCGTAGTAGGTGAAAATGTGGAAATTGGAGTTTACGATATTCGCAAGGCCATTAAACTCGCCGAAGAGCAAGAACTTGACTTGGTAGAAATTTCGCCAAAAGCAGACCCGCCGGTATGTAAAATTGTCGATTATTCAAAATTCAAATACGAGCAAAAGAAAAAGCAAAAGGAGATCAAGGCCAAGGCTCAAAAGACAGTCCTCAAAGAAATACGTTTCGGACCCAACACTGATGATCATGATTTCAATTTCAAATTGAAACATGCCATCAACTTTTTGAAAGAAGGAGCCAAAGTAAAGGCTTATGTACATTTTGTTGGGCGTACGATTATATTTAAAGAAAGAGGGGAGATTTTGTTGCTTAAGTTTGCTCAACAACTCGAAGACTACGGCAAAGTCGAACAATTGCCTAAGTTGGAAGGTAAAAGAATGGCGATATTCATATCGCCCAAAGTTGCAAAGAAATAATTTTTATTAAATATATATACAATGCCAAAAGTAAAAACAAAGTCAGGAGCGAAAAAGCGCTTTAAATTGACAGGAACAGGCAAAATTAAGCGAAAGCATGCTTATCACAGCCACATCCTGACCAAGAAGGAAACTAAGCAAAAGCGTAATCTTACGCACGATGCACTGGTTGACAAAAGCGATATGCCACGAGTGAGACAAATGCTCCACATTTAAGTTAATTAATTTCAGGCCAGAGTTGACGGTAAAAAGTTTCGAAAGAACACCGCAATTCAAAAACAAAGATTAGAAATGCCAAGATCAGTAAATTCAGTGGCTTCAAGAGCCAGAAGAAAGAAAGTCCTAAAATCCGCAAAAGGATATTGGGGTCGCAGGAAAAATGTGTTGACCGTAGCCAAAAACGCCGTCGATAAAGCGATGGGTTATGCCTACAGAGACAGAAAAGTAAAGAAAAGGGAATTCAGAGCACTTTGGATCCAGCGTATCAATGCGGGAGCAAGGGAATATGGCATGTCCTATGCCGCTTTTATGGGCAAACTAAAAGCTGCCAATATCGATTTGAACCGTAAGGTATTGGCTGATCTGGCCATGAACCACCCGGATGCCTTTAAGGAAATTGTGCACAAATTGAAATAATGTATAGATCATTATATAGTGAAAAAAGCCCCGGTATCCGGGGCTTTTTTCGTTTAGAGGGTTTTAATTTTGGGTTTTGATGTACTAAAACCATCAAATTCATTTTTTCTACCGCTGGCATGTTTGATTTTCATGATTTGAATTGGCAACTTCTTGTTTATTATAGCCATACATTGATTAAACTAAAACGGCTCAGGAAAATCCTGTGGCATATTTTCTCTTTTATGTTTTCGATGTTTTTTTTAATACTATCAATATTTGCCAGTTTAATCGCATAAGTTTTACGCAGGTAAGGTTATCCTATTTCGTGATCCTATTATTTCTTTCCACTCCTTGTACTTTCGAATCAAGATAATTATTAAAGAAAGCCGGCCAAGGCCGGATATTTTTTTAACCAATTATTTTTCATAGGTTGTGGTTTAATGTTTAGTGGAAAGTCGCGCACGCGGCTTTTCGCATTTATAGGCAATGCCTATCTGTAGTTGCTGAGTGCAAGACGCTCAACCATGCTACAAACACTCCCCTATCATTCTTCCCGATCACGATCTAGAAATTCCCGGATATTTGATAAATATTCGCTTGCCGAATGGTGATAGATGGAATTGGTTGATACCTTTGAAAATGCCGTCGCTGCCAGCGTATAGTAGGTTTTGGTGAGGGCGGCTATTCCCGGCTGCGGCTCTTTTTTTCTTTTGCCGAACAACTCCGTGCCCATTTCGTACTCGAATACCCCCTTTTGGAAGTTGGTCTCGTCAGCAATAATTTTATTGAAATTGGGGATTTTCCACGGCTCCAGCGCTGCGATGGTCATTTTTGCAGAGTCGAGGTATGACATAAACAGGGTATCGATTTTGCCCAGCGTGTCGAGCAAATCAAGCATGGGCAAGGTGTGGATACCGTCGGTGATGGATATGGCCTTATAAACATAGCCAAAACTCAGACGCTGATAAAGTCCATAATTTTTGGGATTGAAGTTTAGCGAGCGCTTATATTTCAGTATTTCAGCATCAAATTCATTAAGTCTTTCATAATCTTTGGGGCTGAAGTCAGTGGGAGGAAAGCCCGATAAATTATCGGTAGCTCCCTTTTCAAATGCTTCCAAAGACACCTTGTTTTCCAGTAGTTGCCAGGTGGGGTCTTCGGGCATATGGGTGCGCACCAGTACTTCGGGCGCAACGAGGAAAAAATCGTCGAGCATAGTTTTTTGCTTGATTTTGCCAGCCTGAAAAGGATCTCCTGCTGCCCAGGTTACATCCAGCAAATACCATGTGCCGTAAATGTTGACGGCATTCCAGGCATGGTTGGCCATGGTAAACTTTTGTTGTTTATCATATCCATATCCTTTGGCGTATCCGTCAATGATCACGGAAGTTAAGCCAGACTTTTGGCAAAAGTAGTCGAACAAGAGACTATAGCCAACACACAAGGCTTTGCCTGATACAAGGACTTCGTTGGTGCCCTGGCCACTGCGCAGATCATTGTAAAAAGCAGTAAGATCGTAATCGATATTGGTGGCAATCCAGGTATAAATCGCCCTCGCTTTGTCATAGTCATTGTGCAGTCCTTCGGTTAGTTTATGAGCGAGCACTTCAGGATGAAAAATATATTGTCTGCGAATGGATGCTGCATGGGCGTCAGCCACGGCAAATCTGCCATCACCCACCGTCGATTGACCGGAAAGCATGTGTGCATGGTAAAGGAATATCAGCAGCAAAAAAAACCTTAAGGTCATGTTATTTTGTATTGAATGAATAAATATACAACGCAAAAACAAGTACTTTTGCTTGGCCTGGGCTACAGGTCTTATCGTGAACACCAAAAACGATTTAAAGATTAGCATGCATGCCATAGATCAAATTAATTCAGGAACCTTCCTCGCTATCGTTGTTGGGCTTATCATATTTGTATCCATAGCCTGGTTTATATTTCGGAAAGGCCGTCATTAATCTTCCAGCTTTGCGCATGGTGCCAACAGGTTTTTCCCCGGCTTATGGCACTTAACTTTTAAGATTCATTATCTTTGCGCTCTCAATTTGATTCGAATGAATAGCACACTTTTTACCAGGTATCAATTTCTCGGTCCCTTTGTCTTTTGCCTGGCTATATTGGTTTTTGTTATTGGCATGGTGGTGCCTGTCATGGAGATAGACGGAGGTGTATATGCCGAGATATCGCGTGAGATGTACCGCAATGGCAATTTTCTTGAGCTCTTTCTCAAAGGCCAAGACTGGCTCGATAAGCCTCACTTCCAGTTTTGGATCACAGCCTTGTCATTTCATTTGTTTGGTGTAAGTAGTTTTAGCTATAAACTGCCGGCAGTGTTGTTTATGCTTGTTGGTGTGTATTATACTTTTCGCTTTGGCAAATATTTCTATACCCAAAACCATGGCTACCTTGCTGCTTTGCTGTTGCTCACCTCCCAACATACCATCACCTCCAATTCAGATGTTCGCGCCGAACCCTACCTGACCGGCCTCACCATATTTGCCCTGTACTATCTGGCGGTCTTCCTGCAAGAACGAAAACCATCGCAAATGATTTTGGGTGCGCTGGGGCTGGCATGCCTGCTCATGACCAAAGGCTTGTTTACCATTATTCCTGTTGGAGCAGGCTTGGGGTTGGCCATGATTTACGCGCGCGACTGGAAGGGGATATTACACTGGCAATGGCTGGCCGTGGTATGCCTCACTCTGATATTCATATCGCCTTTGCTCTATGGATATTATATACAGTTCGATGCCCAACCCGAAAAGGTGATGTTTGGAAATAAAAATGTATCGGGCATCAAATTTTTCCTATGGGACAGCCAATGGGGCAGGTTTACCAACACCGGGCCAATCAAAGGACAGGGTGATCCGTTTTTTTTCTTGCACACGCTGCTTTGGGCTTATATGCCCTGGGCCTTCCTCGCATATTTTGTGCTATTTGTTAAGGCGAAGCAACTCATCAAACGTACTTCGACGCAGGAGAACTATACCTTTTTCGGGTTTGTTTTTTTATTCATTGTATTCATTGTTTCCAGGTTTCAGCTTCCCCACTACCTCAATGCGCTTTTCCCCTATCTTTCAATACTCACGGCTTGGGGAATCCTCCACTTTAGCAGCAACAGAAGATTCTTAAATATTTTTACCCATATCCAGCTTTGGTCAGCAGTGTTGGTGCTGGTGGCCATATTGCTGGTCCACCTCGTTTTTTCTACTCAAAATCCAACAGTGGATATTTATCTGGTATTCCTTGTCGGAATAGCTTTGACGGCACTTTTGATTAAGAGCGGAAGTACCCTCAAAAAGATTATTTTCGTTCCGGCCATCGCCATATTGCTGGTAAATTACTATATCAACCGCAGCTTTTATCCTCAGTTGCTCAAATACCAGGCAGAGAGCGAACTGGCGTTTTATATGAATAAACACGGTCTGGAGCCGGAAAAACTGGTGACTCTTGGTGTGCGCGAAGAAATGACCAGTTTTTTGCAGGATCAGATTGTGCCAGGTTTTGCGCTCGATTCGGCCAGCAATACCGATGTACAAGGAAAATACGTTTTTACCGATGACGCAGGGCTGAAATACCTGCAATCGATTGGGGTATCGTATACGTCAATCCAGTCATTCCCTGACTTCAGGATCACCGTACTCAACGGCACTTTTTTTAATAAAAAGACCAGGAATGAGGCAGTACAAATGAAATACCTCCTGAAGACTGCCGAATAGAAAAATTATATTGATCCTGCATTTTCGGTTCTTAGTAGCGCATTTTCACCAGCCTTTTTTTAACAATTAGCGTGGTTTCAAAGCCTGCCGGTGATTATACCTATAAATGATCCAAAATAGTTAAGAGCCACTTTAAGGTTATTTCCTTTGCGGAAAAATAAATCATGACTGACTGCAACTACCAATTTCTGTTTCGGAGTAAAACCATGTATGTAGAACGTTCCAGTCCAAATTAGACTTGCTGGTGTGTTCTTTTGTGTCTGATGGCTATTTGTAATTCAATTCTATTTACTATTTTTGACAATTGCGTATTTGTATTGCTACCTAATAACAATCACTTAGTGTCCGCGTTTTTGCCCTGGATGTGTTCGCAGCTTATGCACCTGTCGAAATGTCCCCGTCCGGGTAATTTGCATTTTATCGACATGGAGTGATAAATCATTTTAATGTTGTATCGTAATACTTCACAACTTATGAAAGGTAAGCCAAGAAATGCGTGGGTGGTTTCCAAAAACCTCCGGATACTATTGTGGGTGGCTCTCGCTTTGGCGGTGTTCATCATCGCAAATACACTATACCTCTTGCTCAATAGATTTGCTGATGTAGCAGGCTTACGTTTTTTCGCGGCCGGAGACACCAGTCTTCCTGTCCTGTTTCAGGTAATGATATTATCACATACGGGAGTGGGCATAGTGGTAGTGCTACTTATGCTGGTTTTTGGCATACTTCACCTGCCCCGGGTATGGAAAATGTACCAAAAAGCCAGTGGATTGTCTGGTATTGCTTTTATTGTTATTGGACTTTTTCTGGGCATTACGGGTCTTTTTATACTCACTTCTGCTGCCAGTCGCGACAATAGCTGGGCATGGTGGGTACACGTGACATGCGCCTTCCTGGCACCTGCGGCATATATTTTTCACCGGCTAAGCAGCCGGGGCAACAAACCTGCCGGTGCAGCATTCAGGCATTTTGGCATTGCCGTATCGGTTATGCTTATGGTCATGTTGGTGTGGCACGGATTTACCAACAACGAAATTGTACTTACGGTTGAGGCGCAGCAAGCCATGGAACAGGGCATGCACAAAGGACCCGGAGCCCGCGATAGAGATGTCACCGATTTTATCGATGAAGATTTCGTTCCTGTGGGATTTGTGCCTCCGGGCAGTCCGTTTTTTCCCTCAGCAGCCACTACTACCTCCGGTGGGTATCTGCCCTCTCGCATTATCACACGTGGCGATCTGGGTTCGGCAGAGGAGATCAAGGCAGAAATAGAACAGTATGGATTTGTAAAAAATACCGCTATTGGTGCGTCTACCTGCCAGCGTTGCCATCAGGATATTGTGGCTCAATGGGAGTCGTCGGCTCATCGATTTGCCTCGTTCAACAATCCATTTTACGAAGCGACCATCAGCGACATGCGTCAAAATCCGTCCGAAACCAACGAATGGGTCGAGCAGCATATGCGTACCTTCAAGGATTTCGATTCAAAAAATATTGGTATGGCCAAGAGCAAATGGTGTAGTGGCTGCCATGATCCGTCGCTTATGCTGGCGGGCAAAATGAACATAGAAATAGACCGAAATACACCGGAAGCCCAGGCCGGACTTACCTGCCTTTCGTGCCATGCCATCGACAAAATCCATAACCTTACGGGAAACGGGAACTACAACATCGCTGATGAACAAGAAGATCCATATCTTTTTGCTAACGCAAGAGCGGGTTCATTGGGCGCATTTTTGCATGATGCGGCCATCAAAGCCAAACCAAAAGTACATATGCAGCAAATGATGAAACCGTTTTTTAAAGAAAGCGAATACTGCATGACTTGCCATAAAGTGAGCCTCACCGAGCCGGTGAACAACTACCGCTGGTTGCGAGGGCAAAATGAATATGACAATTGGCATGACAGTGGTATTTCCCTCAATGCCTCCAGAACGTTTTACCTACCGCCCATACACCGAAAATGTCAGGATTGCCATATGCCGCCTGAAGCGGCCCCTTTGGGTGATTTGGCGGCCAAAGATGGCCTGGTGAGATCGCATAGATTTATTGCAGTCAATACTGCGCTGCCCTACATCAGGCACGATACGGCCACCATTGAGCGGATAGTGCAATTTCTTCAAAATGAAAAACTCAGAGTCGATATTTTTGCTGTGAAAACTGAAAGCCAACCTGAACCCATCATGGCCATCAACCGCGGAAAGCTTTCGCTAAAAGCTGGTGAACAAGTGACGGTAGATGTGGTGGTGCGCAACAAAGGAGTAGGACATACCTTCCCCGGGGGCACCAACGACTCCAATGAAGGCTGGCTGGAGTTCAGCATCTTCAATGAACAAGGCAATCGCCTGCTTATTAGCGGGTTTCTTGATGCCAATAATCATCTCGATAGTATGGCTCATGCCTTTAAAGCGGTGATTGTAGATAAAAATAGTAAAGCCATTCATAAACGAAATGCTCAAGATATTCATGTAACCGTGTATGCAAATGTAATAGGTCCTGGTTCTGCCGATATAGCGCACTACAGTTTTAGCTTGCCTCCCGAACTGGCCGGAAGTAAGCTGACTATGGAGGCTCGGCTATTGTGGCGCAAGTTTGATCAGGAATATCTTGAATTTGCCTACAAGACCAATCCGGTCGGTTTTAAACAATTCAATGAAATACCGCAACTTCCGATCACCGAAATAGCCGGGGACACGGTAACATTTCACGTAAGTGATCAGCAAACCTCTTTCAATACGCAGGCAGAGGGCGACAATTCGAAAACTGCAAGTGAATGGATTCGCTACAATGATTACGGTATAGGTTTACTGATGGAAAACGATACCCGGGGAGCAGCTAGGGCATTTGAAAAAGTGGCCGAATTGCAGCCTGGGCGTATTGATGGCCCGCTAAACCTGGCCAAAACAGCCCTTAATGAAGGCAATCTCGATGAAGCCTATCTTCAACTGCGAAAAGCCGAAGAAATAAAGCAAGGCGACCCACAAGTGGCCTGGGTATGGGCTAGGGTGAGGCAGGAAGATGGATTGTATGAAGATGCCATAGCCGCGTATAAATATGTGCTGAAATACTTTCCAGGCGACCGCACCGCCTATCGCCAACTTGGGCGCTCCTACTACCTCGATCAGCAATATGAGCAGTCGATCGATGCATACAACAAAGCATTGAAATTAGACCCGGAAGACCGCGAGGCCTTTTACCACCTTTCCCTTAACTACCGGGCTTTGGGCAATAATGTTGAGGCTGCACGCATGGAAAAGGCCTTCGACTATTATCAGATCGATGAGTCGGCGCTGGAAACAGCACTACAATACCGAAGGGAAAATCCAGGCGATAACCTGATGGCTCAGGATATCAGGATTCATTATTTGAGGTTTGAATAATTCATTACAAAATAAAAGTGAGTACAATATACTTTCTAATGGAAAAAAACACCTTCTTACCCGTTAGCATCATCATTTTTTTGGTTTTTGCGCTATCTGTATCCTGCAAAAAGAAAGAAGCGCCGCAAGAGTCTCAGTCGTTTACCGAAGAAAGCCATGATTTTACCAGTGATGCCAAAACAAGCCGTATTGAGCATATCAGATTTACCGACATCACGTCTGATGCTGGTATCGATTTTCAACACATCACGGGTGCTTTTGGACAAAAGTGGATGCCGGAGACCATTGGCAGCGGGGGAGGATTCCTGGATTTTGATAACGACGGTCTGGTCGATATTTTTTTGGTGAACAGCGCCGAATGGGCCGGGCATGAAGTCTCGACCAAAAAACCTGGCGCTGCACTTTATAAAAATAAGGGCAATGGCAGGTTTGAAGACGTTAGTGCCAAATCCGGGATTACATTTTCCATATATGGAATGGGTGCATCTTTTGCCGATTTCGATGCAGATGGCGACCAGGATATTTACATGACAGCAGTAGGTGACAATATGCTTTTGCGAAACGATGACGGGGTTTTTACGGATATCACAGCCCAGATGAAAGTAAAGGGCAATGACCCCAAAGCCGGGAGTTTGCCGGCGTGGTCGAGCGGATCGGCATGGGTGGACATAGATCGCGATGGTTGGCTCGATCTGTTTGTGAACAACTATGTGAGATGGACTCCCGATCGCGATATTTATACCACCCGCGATGGCCAGACAAAGTCATATGCCACACCCGATGTATATGAAGGCGAATCGAACCGTTTGTACCGCAACATCCAGGGACGGACTTTCGAAGACATTACAGAAGTGGCCGGGGTGTACAATGCCGAAGGCAAATCTTTGGGCATAGCTGTAGCAGATTTCAATAACGACCTTTGGCCCGATATCGTCATATCAAATGACACACAGCCAAATTTTTTGTACATCAACAACGGAGACGGCACCTTTGCCTCCACCGCTGTAGCCTCCGGTATCGCCTTCGATGAAAGCGGACGGGCACGAGCCGGCATGGGCATAGATGTGGCTGATGTGGTCAATGATGGGAATATGGCCATTGTCATTGGCAATTTTTCACAGGAACCTCTTTCGCTTTATACCCAAATGGACAATACCGGGCTGTTTCAGGACAGGGCAGGGGCGGCTCGGCTCACCAAGCCTTCACTCCTCCAGCTCACTTTCGGGGTACTTTTTGTCGATTTGGATTTGGATGGCTTTTTGGAACTGATCACGGCCAATGGCCACATCGAACCAGAAATAAATGCAGTACAAAAAAACATTACTTTTGCTCAGAAACCCCAGGTTTTTTACAATGATCATGGAAAATTCATTGACATCGGTGAGGCGGCAGGTGCTGCTTTTGGTGCAGATATCGTAGGCCGGGGTGTCGCAGCGGCGGATATAGATATGGATGGCGACCTGGATGTACTGATCACGACTAACGGGGGCAAACCCCTGCTTCTGCGCAACGACTCCGGGGCTGGCAACAAATCGGTAACCCTGGTACTAAAGGGGCTCAAGCCCAACAACCAGGCCATCGGCGCTAAGGTGACCGCCTGGGTCGGAGGCATCAGGCAGCAGCGAATGGTTCGTACCGGATCGTCATTTCTTACGCAGTCAGATATAGGGCGAATGGTTTTTGGCGTCGGCGCAAATAGTCAGATCGATAGTTTACATATCATCTGGCCCACCTCCGGCAAAACACAAAAAATTGAACAAATTCCCACAGGCCAACTGATGGTAATAGAAGAAAAATAACCGTTTGATGAAGTCAGATCGTGCCATTTGATGCTTGAGTTACAAAAGCGCCCATAAAATCGGATACGCAGAAAAGAATTTTTACCTTGCAGGTCATTTTAAATGAAAACGATTAAATATGAAAATTGCAAAACACACAGTGCCATCAGTGACATACACACTTATGGTAGATGGGGAAGTGGTAGATATGGCAAAAGAGGATAAGCCATTGGCTTTTATCCAGGGCATCGGCATGATGGTGCCTGGATTTGAAAAAAACCTGGAAGGCCTTACTGCCGGAACTAAATATGAGTTTAGATTGAGCCCGGAGGAGGCTTATGGTGAATATAATCAGGAAGCTGTAATCGACTTGCCCATGGATACTTTCAAAGTTGATGGACAAATAAAGAAGGATATGCTCAATGTGGGCCAGGTAGTGCCTATGCAAGATCAAAATGGTAACCCTTTGAATGGTACCATTCTGGAAGTGGGCGACTCGTCAGTTAAGATGGACTTTAACCATATGCTGGCTGGCAAAGAATTGAATTTTACAGGTGAAATATTGGAAGTGAGACAAGCTACTCAGGATGAGCTGGATCACGGACATATTCATGGACCGGGTGGTCATCACCACTAATCTGGCTTGCCGCCAGCTTAGGATAAACACAAGCATACGAAAAGGCCTCATGATCCGAATTGATTATGAGGCCTTTTTATGTAGATACCCTTTGTTCCGGCATGGTTAGGGTTGCCAAGCGTCAACTGGCACAAAAAAAGCACCGGATCATCCGGTGCTTTGTGTAATTTGATCAGGTAGACTGTTTATTATTTTTATCTAGAAATCATCGTCTTCGGCCTCATCTTCGTCGTCATCGGCCTCATCGCTTTCGTCGTAAGAGTCGGCATACTTGCTCTTTTCTTCATCTTCACCTTCTTCAGTATTCAGGTATTCAATATCGCTGTATTTTTCCTCATATTCTTCCTTTATTTCATCTTTCAATTCGCCGGAACTATCAAAGTCATCGTCCTCATCTATGATTTGCATCGCCTCGCTCAGGGTCATTCTAATGAGATAGTATTTGTCGTCTGTTTCAAATGGAAGGGCAGTTCTTCTCATTCCATCTTTATCAGTGTATGATACCAGGCTGTCCGAAAACCCATAAGGATAAACAAGTTTTATTTGCTCCTGGATGTCAGAGTCCAATTTTTCATAATCTTTTACTACTCGAGGTTTGCTATTCATGGTTATAATTTTTCCAGCTTACTTATTACATTCATTCTAAAACAAAGATGTAACATGCAAATAGTCCAATAATCGACGACTATTTAATGTTTGGGCATAAATGTAGAAATTGTTCTTAAAAATGGCAATTATGTAGGTATGGGATAAAAATATTTTTACCTATGGCTGTTTTAGGTATTTTACTTATGGCTCATAGGTATGGAAAAACAGAAATTTCGCAGTTGAAAAAATAGATTAGCCGGGCGGTTCATGGGTTTTTGAAAGGGTCATGATTCTGGTCTGCCTGGAAATACTCAGGGCAAATTGCCCGGTTTGGCAAGTCTTTGTAACAAAAAAAGCACAATGTAGCAATTGTGCTTTTTTTATGGGATACCTCAACGGCCTACATAAAGGCAAATCCTATCTTGAAACTCAGATAAGAAACTGCATCGCTATCACCGGATTTCAAAGCATATTGGTATTTTGCCGAAATATTCAGGGCGCTATTGAAATTAACAGGGATCAAAACCCCAATCTCCGGTGCAAAGCCCAGCCTCCAGGTGTTGTCATTGATGGTATAAAGTCCGATATCGGTACGTTGATCAATTTTTTGTGCTCCCACGCCAGCACCGAAATAAAACCTGGTTTCATCCCATTGCCCGGTGTAGTAGTGCATAGTAGCCATTATCGGGAAAGAGTTGATATATCGAAACTGTTTGCCATAGGCTGTGCCTTCTCCCGAACCTTCTTCCAATGCGTCTAATTCCCATTCCTGTGGACCAACTTCTTCATAAAAAACTGCCCAGTTAAATGAACCGCCATAAGTAAGGTTGTCATTGATGAAGCCCCTGCCTTCTATGCCAATGCCCCTGAAACTCGTTGGACTTACAAAGTTTGCTGTTTCGCCAAGTGAAATGCCGATGTCATAAGACACGCCAAACATGCCCTGAGCCATGGCTCCGGCACCAACAAACAGTAATATTGCTATGATATAAAATGTCTTTCTCATTTGGTAGGATGGTTAAAGTGTGCTTTTGATATAAGGAGATTGCTTAAATGCCTGATCGATACCGTTTTCTACCCTGGTAGTATTGCTATTTTTCGAATCGGAAACCAGCCCGTTGAGCGCGGCCAACCAATGGATGGGCTGTTGTTTTTTGCTACTTAGGTCAGATGGTTTTATCTGAGGATCCCACCAGTTGATGATCACAGAACCTTTGGTGTAGCTATAGGCATAATATCCACCCCAGTATGGAGGATAATAACCACCCCAGCCGATATCCCAACCCCAGCCAGGATAATAGGGAGGAAACGGGACAAAGCCGGCTTGAACATTTTGGGTGGCGATGACGCTAACAGTAAGTACAAAATCAGCTTTGTAAATTTCGCTATTTGTCAGTCGCTCATAGCCGCGCATTTCCATATTGCGCTCTATGGCTTCCAATAGTTTTGCTACCGAGATTTCATCCAGTTCATTGTCTTCTATGTTGGTGCTGAACGCAATCGTATCGGCCATATAATACTGCCTTTGAGCTCCGAAGTCGTAGTTCATGTCATAGTCAGTAATGGTGAGGTCGATATCTGAATAATATTCAGGGCCTTTCGGATAACACCCGGCAAGGGCAAATAGCGCCAGGATAATCAATAAACTTGATTTAAAGAAGGTGTACATGTTGTTGATAATTTTTTAATGGTTGAACAGTGTAAAAAACGCATAGGTTAGTATAATGTTTGCAGGCACTCCGCGCGCAGGAGCCAGCAATTTGCTGCGAAAATAGACGAATTGGTCTAATGCTCAAATTTTTTGTTCTGATTTAAAAATGGGTCGGGAAAATCGCCTTTGTATCCTCTCAATGAATAAATAAAGGCGTAGTAGGCCGTGTTGCCGGAGCGTTTGATGGTGAGGGTATCAGTTGGAATAATTTCTTCAAAGTGCTCCTGATAATATTCGAAGGGATCCTTGTACCAGTTGCTAGTGGAAATCATGTATGCGTCTTCTCCTTTTTCCAACTTTCCTCTGGCTTCATTTATCCAGGCGTATTTATGGATGTTGGGTAAGCTGCCCAGCAACAGTACCTTTTTGCCCAAAGGTCTGGCGACATAATAGTCGATTTCGGTGCCGGGAAAATACTTTGGACTGATGATGGGCGCATCTACTGACATGGTATTGTTGCGAACATTTTCTTTGGCGATCATTTCAAACCCGGTTTTGATCTGATCCCAACCATACATATCGAGTGTAAAGTCTGTATCTCCAAATTTTGATACGGTATTCTTTTTGCCGATGGTGCCCGGGTAAAAGTTAATTAATGCCCAAGCCACAATCAAGAGACTATACATGAGGATAAGTGATGAACTGACCGACCCAGGTATCAGCAATTTTGACTTTTCTGTTGCTTTCACCTCAAATTTATTGCTCAGGTAAATCGCCGCTATCAGTATAAGAGGGGTAAAGGCCGGGCCAGTCCAGTGTGGCAGTGTCTGTCTGAAAAATGAAAACGAGGTAAAAACCAACCAAATCGGCAGGCTGTTGAGGATGAGCAGGCGCAATACTGCTTTGTCTATGTGTAGTCGTTGTCGGTAGGCGGTCACCAGTGCTACCACAATAAGTATGTAATTGATCGGGTTGTTGTAGGCGAATTGACCGAGTAATTCAGTAAGTAAATAGTCGGGTCTGAACACCAAAGCACTCGACACCCGGTCGCCATGAAATGTAAAGGATATCCAACTGTTTTGATAATTCCAGACAAGGATGGGCAACAAAAAAAAAGCTGACAACACCATGCCCAGGTAAAAAACTGGCGTTTGAAACCATTTTCTATTGTAAATAAGAACATATAGCCCAGTACCTGCCCAAATAAATACACCATGGTACTTGGAAAGAATGGCCAAACCGGCAAAAAGGCTCGCAAGAAGAAATCTGCCGGAAACTTTGCGGTCGATGTTTTGCGCTGGTAGCGCGATAAGCAGGTACTTGAGGCTGAGCAGCCAAAACAACAACTGCGGGGTATCGGGGATAATAAAATTGCCGGCCAGAACGGAACAGTATATGGAGGCATTGAATAAAAATGCTGCATAAAGCCCGGTCAACTCATTTTTCAGGTTTTTGCCAATGGAGAAAATCACCAGCGTATTGATAACGGAAATCACGATTGCTCCCATTCGCAACGCGAGCTCATTGTCAAATAGCAAATCCAGCGAAAAAAATTGTATCACCAGACCCACCATCGGGGGTGATCAAAATGGCTCCAGTCCGGATAGAGTGCGTACGTCCAGTAGTAAACTTCGTCCACGCTCAGTTGCAGGGTGGATGCGATGAATATTCTGATGAAAGTAGTAAGCACAATGAGCAGCCACAGTGCCCGTTTGATATCCTTATCCAGCTGCGTAGTCATAGGGCGCAAAGATAGAGGAAGGGGCTGATTCAATTAAAGCAATTGTGATAAAAAACCTGGAAAAATGGTATGCACCACGCGCGTGGCTAGAATAGCGAACTACCCTGATAAACCGCCGATTCGGAAAGTGCTTTGATGATGCCGGAAAAGATGATGCGGTCACCAAAATCACCATTGACCTTGGCCATAGCCTGCCCTGTTGGGTTTACGGAGATGGCCAGTGTGGCAGCACCCATACCCCGACCTTGAAATCTCAGGGTGACTACCGGGTTGCCTTTTGCTTTGCCTGCTTTTAACTCATATTTAGTCACATTGCCCTGTATTGTTACGCCACCTACGCCATTCCATCCTATCAGTTCATCAAAGCCCAGCTGCATCACACCGTTCGTCCCCTGAATACCTACAAAGTTGATGGTGGGATTGATCTGATAGCTCACATTGTACCTGTCAAAAACCGTATGTGCTTCCAGTACCCATTCCTGGCTTTCCAATAAGTCTAACATGGCTTTTTTCTGTGCGATCTGCTGCTGCAACTCAAGCTCTTTTCTTTCTTTTTTCGAAATTTTCTGGTTTTGAGCTATCAGGCAGGCAGGATAGGCCATCAACATGGCTATACAACAGAGTACTATTCGCATCGAGATAGGTTATGGGTTTTGGTATCTCTAATTTCTGCATTTCCATCGATATTTAAAGCTTTTTTGAAGCTTTAATATTGTGTTTGCCATTAAATGTAAAAAGGCCAATCCGACAGGGGTAGATTGACCTTTTGCAGCTATATTGATGTTTGACTTTGCGAAATTATTTACCCGGCTTGCCAGCATCACAATGTCGTTGACTACGATTTCGGTAACGGTTTTTTTCTCCCCGTTCTTGTCTTCGTAATTTCTGTAGTTCAACTTGCCATCTACTGCTATCTGGCTTCCTTTGTGCAGGTATTTTTCGGCTATATCGGCGGTTTTTCCCCAGACTACCAGATTGTGCCACTGGGTGTCTTCTACCTTTTCGCCGTTGGTGTTGCTGTAAGACTCGGTGGTGGCCAATGATAAACTAGCTTTTTTCTTTCCGGAGTCGAAGATTTTGATTTCAGGATCTTTACCAAGGTTACCAATCAGTTGTACTTTGTTTCTAAGACTGTTCATGACATTAAAATTTAAAGGTTTACAATAATATGTTTGTGGTGAACTGATGCGACAAAGTAAAGGGGGGCAAGTCGATTGATTCGTTTGATATACGATTACTTGCGGGTAAGATACGTTTGTACCCGTTTGTACCCGTTTGTAAACGATTAGACTTATATTATCCTTTTTACGGATAGGTGAGATGATCAATGATTTAGAGAAGGACAGAAAGCTCAACCTTTGAATAATGACGAAATGAAACGTACCATGCTTTTAATACCAGTCGGACAAGAGTGAACAAAGACCAGCACGCCAAAAAATAGGTCATCTGGCGTAAAGTATTAATTTTGAGAATGAAAAAAATTTTTTTAATTAAAAGAGGTTTGACAACTTGAAGTTTCAACATGCCAAACGCCACAGAATTAAACCGATATGGACAATAAATGCCTCGAATGTGGAGATCCTTTTGTAGGGCGCAGCGACAAGAAATTTTGTTCTGACCAATGTCGCACCAGCTATTACAACAAGCAAAATGCCGATAGCACCAACTATATGCGCAATGTGAACAGGATTTTGCGGAAGAACAGGAAAATTTTGGCTGATCTCAACCCCAATGGAAAGTCTAAAGTAGGAAAGGCCAAACTGCTGGATATGGGGTATAATTTTAACTATTTCACGAATGTTTATAAAACCAAATCTGGCAAAATATACTATTTCTGCTATGAGCAGGGCTATTTGCCGATCGAAGACAATCAGTTTGCTCTGGTGATCAGGGAGGAATACGTTACTTAGCGGGGGTGTTCCTGCGTATGGTATTCAATCACTTTCATGGCAAACCTGCTGGCTACCGTGGCAGGCCCGCCACCCATTTCCATGCCAACGCCGATGGCTTCGATGATTTCCTCTTTGGTACCTCCCGAAGAAAGCGCTTCTCTGATGTGCCATTCCATGCAGGATTCGCAATTGATATAAATGGAGATTCCTATCGCTACCATCTCTTTATATTTTTTGCCAAGTTTACCCACGGCATAGGCTTGATTTTCCAGGTCGATAAAAGCATTGTAAACCTTCGACCGTTGTTCGAAATACGCGTGTCCCCGCTTGCGATCAGCAATGAGGTTTTCAATTTTCTGAATATCAGATTTGTTGAGCTCAGGAGTCATGGATAAATATAGGTTGTACCAACATGAAAAGTACAAAAAATATCAACTCTGTTCACGAATTGATTTGTGTTGTTCTATTCTATGGGTAAGAGCAATCTGAAGATGTTAATCATAAAAAAAAAATTAACATGGTATAATTCAACCGGGCGACATGGGGATTGGTGACTTGATAATGGAATGAAGAGCGGGTATGGGGCTATAGAAAACGCACTGTTGTTTTTTTACTAAACTAAAGTGAACGCTCGCCAGGAAGCACTAACCCATTAATACCTTTACCTGCACCACCTCTTTCCCATCCATCGGAGTAATCAAATTGCCACCAATCGTTACCCCATCTACGCTTATTTCCTTTACCCCTTTCGACACCCCGGCCGGGTTGAGTACTTGTATTTGATAGGTGACTCCCCGGAATGTGCGCGTTACCCGAAATTGCTTCATGTCTTTGGGTAGGCAAGGATCTATTTTCAGCCCTTCATAGTCTGCCCTGATGCCCAGAATAAATTGAGTAATAGCGTAATAATTCCAGGCGGCAGTGCCGGTAAGCCAGGAATTTTTGGCTTCTCCGGGTTTGTAGGCATCTTTTCCGGCGATCATTTGCGCATAGACGTAGGGTTCGGTGCGGTGCAGTTCGCTTATGTCCTCGAGATAGGCCGGGGCTATGCGTTTGTAGTAGTCAAAAGCACGGTCGCCGTTGGCAACTATAGTTTCAGCGATCATGATCCACGGGTTGTTGTGGCAAAAAATACCCACATTTTCCTTGTAGCCTTCCGGGTATGTGCTGATTTCTCCCAGTTCGACATGGTACTTGCTGAATGGGGGATTGTTGAGCACCAAACCATATTGGCAAGCCAATCGATCATGTACGGCTTTTAGTGCTTTTTCCGGGTAGCCTTTTTCAGTCCTATTTCGGCCATGGAGCAAAAACCCTGGGCTTCTATAAATATTTGAGCTCCTTTATTTTCGTGGGTGCCCACCTTTCTGCCGAAGTGATCATAGGCTCGCAGATACCATTCGCCATCCCATCCGTGTGCTATCACTGCCAGCTCCATCGATTCAATTTCTTGAAGCGCCAGGCCGGCTTCTTCTTGCAGTCCTTTATGTCGGCAAATTTTCACAAATTCTCTTCCATACAATACGAACATGCCGGCAATGAATACCGACTCAGCTTTACCACCTTCTTTGTTTTCTGTAGTTTGAAAAGATTCGTCCGGATTAGTGGAAAAGCAGTTCAGGTTGAGGCAATCGTTCCAGTCGGCACGGCCAATGAGCGGCAAGTGATGAGCGCCTTTGTTGCTGACTACATGGTAAAATGACCGCTTTAAGTGTTCAAAAAGCGAAGCTGAATTTTGTTCATTGTTGTCGAAAGGTACTTCCACATCGAGTATCGCCCAATCACCGGTCTCTTTGATGTACTCCGATACCGAGAGGATGAGCCATAGGGGGTCGTCATTGAAATTGCCTCCGATTTCGTGGTTGCCACGTTTGGTCAGTGGTTGATATTGATGATAGGCTCCGCCATCTTCAAATTGGGTAGAAGCGATATCGATGATACGCTCTTTGGCACGGTCGGGGGCCATGTGCACAAAGCCAATCAGGTCCTGGTTGCTGTCTCTGAAGCCCATGCCGCGACCTATGCCCGACTCGAAAAAGGATGCACTTCGCGAAAAGTTATAGGTGATCATGCATTGATATGGGTTCCAGATATTCACCATACGGTTCAGCTTTTCGTCGTCGCTGTGCAGTCGATATACCGAAAGCAGTTTGCTCCAGTAGTCCTGCAATTCGGCTAAAGCCAAATCAACACTTTTGCCATCCGGAAATTTGCGGATCATGGCATTGGTTCTGGATTTGTTGATCACTTTTGGGGCGACAAATTTCTCTTCTTCCTTGTTTTCGACATAGCCCAGGATAAATACATATTCTTTTTCATCACCGGGCTTGAGGGTCACTTCGAGACAGTGCGATGCAATTGGCGACCAACCATGAGCCTCAGAATTGGTGGCCTTACCCGCCAGCACGGCATCGGGCGTGTCAAATCCATTGTAGAGTCCCAAAAAGGATTCCTTATCGGTATCGAAACCAGCGATTTCGGCATTTACCGAGTAGAATGCATAATGATTTCGTCGTTCGCGGTATTCTGTTTTGTGGAAAATCACGTTGCCATCTATTTCCACCTCGCCGGTATTAAAATTTCTCTGAAAATTGGTTTGATCGTCCTGGGCATTCCAAAGGCACCATTCTACAAAAGAAAAAAGCTGTATTTTTTTTAGCTTTTCGCTGGTGTTTTTTAAAATCACCTTTTGCACTTCGCCCCAAAAACCCAGTGGAACCGTGTAGGTGATTTGAGCTTCCAGACCATCTTTTGCTCCTGTAATTTTTGTGTATCCCAATCCATGCCGGCATTCGTATTTGTCAAGCGGGGTTCTCACAGGTTTCCACCCTGGGCTCCACACTGTATTTTCATCTTTGATATAGAAGTATTTGCCACCGTCATCTACCGGAATATTGTTGTAGCGGTATCGCGTAATCCGCCGTAGTTTGGCATCTTTAAAGAAGCTATACCCACCGGCTGTGTTCGAAATCAATGAATAAAAATCATGGTTCCCCAAATAATTGATCCAGGGATATGGTGTCTTGGGATCGGTGATCACGTATTCGCGTTTGCTGTCGTCGAAATATCCGTATTTCATATGTTAGTTTTTCATACGCCTGTGGGCTGATGGATTTCAGCAATATATTTATTTTTCAACTCCATCATTTGCTTTTAATTTTTATTCAGCAAGATGGGGTTTGTCTGTAGGGAGCCTATCATACCAGGTTTTCTTTAAAATATAGGAGGTAATAAGGGTGATGAGCAGCGTGACTATAAATGGTACTACCTCCATCAACACCAGGTAAATAGGCAATATGACCAGGGCAGTCTGCCAAATGATGCCAATAGCAACGTTGAACATATCCATTTTAAAATTTTTGTTGGCTTTAAAATCAGGGTCTTCTGCCACTACCTTATCGTGGATGGGTTTCCAAAATCCCCATGGTCGCACATTTTTATAAAAAGCCTTTAGCACGTCGTCATTTACGGGTGGCGCCAGATAAGTGCCCACCATACAAGCGATTACAGATATGAGCAACATAAGCGGGAAGGTGTATAAGTCTAACACACCATCGAAAATAAACCTGAAAGTAAGCGCTGGCACCAGTCCGCCCACCATGCCAAAGAAAAATCCATTGCCATTGAATCTCCACCAATACCACTTCAACATGTTTGCGGCAACATAGCTGCCGTATAGCCCTCCGACGATCCACTGCAACACATCGTTGACATCCTTGGCGAAGAAACCAAAGACAATACTGATCGCCACCATGATGAGCCCGGCGATGTAATTGATGCTCTTGATTTTTACATTGTCGGCTTCGGGGTTGATGTATTTGAGGTAAATATCGTTGACAATATAAGCCTGCGTGGCATTGAGGGTTCCTGCAAAGGTGGACATAAAAGCTGCCAAAAGCCCGGCGAGCAGCAAGCCGAGAAAGCCCACAGGAATAAATTCGTTGATGGCGGAGGGCAAAATCTGTTCAAAATCCAGCCTGCCTGCCACCATAAGGTTGAGCTTGTCATAGTACAACAAGCCCAGCACCGCAAAGCCTGCAATCATCAAGTATCTGATGGGCATGAGGATAAGCGACACGGAGCCACTCATGAGTGCAGCTTCTCTTTCAGACTTGGTGGACAGGATTTTTTGCATGTCGTAGGTAGGAGCGGGGCCGGCCAGACTGACCAGTACGCCTTTGAATACCATCATCATAAAAAGGATGGAAAACAAAGAAAACCCATCTTCTCTAATTTTTACGTTCACTTCACTGATTATTCCGTTCCAATCGAGATCGAGGTTCCAACCAAAAATAGGCGAGGCCCACCCGTCCGGAACGATCAATTGGTTTTCGGATAGGGCCATCATGGCCAGTGCAGCTATGAGAATGGAAGATATAGCCATAATAAGGTATTGGATCACATCTGCCCACACTATACTCATCATTCCGCCCAGCAGCGAATAGAATATGGCAAAGCAGGTAAAGATGATTCCATAGAAATGTGGTACATATTCCAGAGGTACGTCAAAGGGGATATACTGGCTGGTGAATTCCCAGGGGATAAAAATCATCACGAATTTGCCCAGCCCGATAAAGCCATACGTAAGGTAGCCCAAGCCCATGATGAGGGCGAAGACCACCACGATGATATGGGAGAGTTTGGCACTCTTTTTAAAACCAAAGCGGGTGCCTATCCATTCTGCTCCGGTGGTCACATTGGAGCGGCGAAGCCACATCGACAAAAATACCATGAGAAAGATCTGATTGAATATGGGCCATAGCCATGGCAACCAGATGCTCTTAACCCCATAGACGAACAGTACAGTCACGAGCCACACCGTGCCGGAAATATCGAACATACCCGATGCATTAGACAAGCCGAGGAGGTACCATGGTAGTTCGTTGCCGCCCAGCATATAGGAGTTCTTGCTCCGTTGAGCGCGTTTTTTCAGTACCAGTCCTATCACCACCGTAGAGGCCAGATAGGCACAGATTATCAGGATGTCGTAAATTCCAAGTTTCATAAATTGGGGTTTAAAAAATTAATATTATACAGAAAAATTGAGTATATCCGATTTGGTTTTTTCGTAAACATCCCGACTAAAAATATAGTACCTGGCGGGCTTGTGCGAGACGCCTTTTTGCTTTTCATCCAGTTGAATGAGGTATTTCATTTTTGAGACTTTCTTTCTGAAATTACGCTTGTCAAATTCCATGTCAAACACTACTTCGTAGAGCTTCTGAAGTTGACTTAGTGTAAATTTCAATGGAAGCATTTCATAGCCAATCGGTTCGTTTTGCAATTTCACTTGCAATGATTTCAGCGCTTGGGCGAGGATGATGTCATGATCGAAGCCGAGATTCCTGATCTCCGAGATCGGATGCCAGTCCACGTTGCGGTCTTTTTTCTGTATGCTCACCTCCTTGCAGTTGAGCAGTGAAAAATAGCAGACAGAAACCACCCGTTCTTCAGGGTTTTTGCCTTCTTTTTTTAGCCATAGTTGGTCATTCTTTTTTAAGAGCCTACCGGGGTCTTCGGGGGCGTAGAATTGCTCCAAATAGATATTATCGAGTCCTGTAAGATTGTTGAGCACCCTCTTGGCGGCATCAACGAGATTTTCATCTACATACACATGATTGCCCGCAAGGGTATAATCGGAAAAAATCACTTCTTTGGTTTCAGGGTGAAGGTATGTTCGCTCTACCAGGAGCACATTCAGTTTTTCAAAGTCAAATCCAAAAATCACACAATCTACTGAAATATTTGGGTGAAGCTGTTTCTGCATAAAAAGGTATTATGGATTAATGTTTAAGTCTTAGGTAAAAGGAATGGGAATAGGTCGAAAAAAATTCGGTCTAATTTAATTTAATCCACACATAAAAAAAAAAGTGTACATGGTACACTTTTTTTTTAAATACATTTTAATAATCCAGGTCTGGTGAGATCGATGGCAAAAATAACAGCCAAATTTTCGCTAGGCTTTGGGTTTTATTTCCACCATCAGGTGTTTTTTGGGTATGGTTTCACCCTTTTCCACATTGATCAGTTTAATGGTACCGTCAAATGGCATCACCACCCGGTTCTCCATTTTCATAGCTTCGTGGATCAGCAATATCTCACCTTCCTTCACTTGCTGGCCTTCTTTTACTTTGATATCGAGTATAGTGCCTGGTATCACCGACATTATCTGATTCGGATTGGGTCGCGACCATTTGACCCTGTTCCGGTATTTCCTGGTCAGGGTCGTTTTGTATTCTGCAATAAAAACCCTAAAGGTCTCTAATTTCTCTTTTTCCATGTAGTGTTAATTTTTTTTCGTAGGCAATTTGCTAAAACGGCGGTATTCCATGTTTTTTCTCAGGACGGTAGGCAAATTTGTCTTTCGAAACTTCAAGTGCATGGAGCAGCCTCGACCTGGTTTCGGCGGGTTCGATCACTTCGTCCACATAGCCCTTGGAAGCAGCCACATACGGATTGGCAAATTTTTCTTTGTATTCTTTAATTTTGCTTTGCCGCATGGCTTCGGGATCGACCGCGCTTTCTATTTCTTTTTTGAAAACAATATTGGCAGCACCTTCCGGTCCCATTACGGCGATTTCGGCGGTGGGCCAAGCAAACACAAAGTCAGCACGCATGTGCCGGGAGTTCATGGCTATGTACCCGCCTCCATATGCTTTGCGGATAATTACCGTGATCTTGGGAACGGTAGCTTCGCAATAGGCATAAAGCACCTTGGCGCCATGCCTGATCACGCCCATGTGCTCCTGATCGATGCCTGGCAGATAACCCGGCATATCTTCGAGGGTGATAATGGGAATATTGAAGGCATTGCAAAAGCGAATGAATCTGCCAGCTTTGTCTGAGCTGTCGCAATCCAGCACACCTGCCAGTACCATAGGTTGGTTGGCCACAAAACCTACGGTTTCACCATTCATTCGGCCAAAACCTATCACAATATTGGCTGCGAATTCTTCCATTACTTCAAAAAAGTCGGAATTGTCTGTTATGGCCATGATTAGTTCGCGCATATCGTAAGGCAGTTTTGGATTTGCCGGTACGATGTCTTCCAGTTTCTTTTTAGACTTTACCGGTTTGGGTTCGATGGGTTCAGCCTTTTTGGTGTTGTTGCGCGGAATATAACTGATCAGTTTTTTGATTTGCTCAAAGCACTCCTGCTCGCTTTCGGCATAGAAGTGGGCATTGCCCGATATCTGACAATGTACTTTGGCTCCACCGATCTCTTCCATGGTGTAATCTTCGCCCAGTACGGTTTTAATGACGCTGGGGCCGGTAATAAACATCTTGGAGATATTTTCGACTACAAAGACAAAGTCGGTAAGTGCAGGAGAATATACTGCTCCACCGGCGCATGGCCCCAGGATAACGGATATTTGCGGGATGACACCGGACGACATGGTGTTTCGGTAGAAAATTTCGCCATAACCTGCAAGTGAATTAACCCCCTCTTGTATCCGGGCACCGCCTGAGTCGTTGATGCCGATGAGCGGAATGCGCATCTTGAGCGCATGATCCATTATTTTGCATATTTTCCGGGAGTGCATCAGCCCCAAAGAGCCGCCTGCCACCGTAAAGTCCTGGGCATAAATGCAGACCGGAGCACCGTATATGGTGCCCGTGCCTATAATCACCCCATCGCCATGCAAGACTTTGCCTTGCATATCGAAGTCTCTGGCCACATGCTCTACGAACATATCATATTCCTGGAAGGATTCTTTATCTAAAATGGAGGTGATCCTTTGCCTTGCAGAGAGTTTGCCCATGGCTTTTTGTTTTTCCATGGCCTTTGCTCCTCCGCCGCTTTTGGCCAGTTCCTTGCGATCGCGCAGTTCTTGTATAAATTGTTTTAAAGACATGATACTTTTTTTAAGTAGTGCTAGTTTAATAATAGGTTATGC
>JAAUQL010000142.1 GCA_012033595.1 Cyclobacteriaceae bacterium
TCCAATACTTAAAAGGTCGTCTTTTTTTTGGTGGACAAACCCCGAGCATAAAAAGGTCGTCTTTTTTTTGGTGGACAAACCCCGAGCATAAAACCGATAACAGACGCTAAGCACCCACAGGTGTTGCCAAAGAGCACGTAGAAAAAATTTTTCTCTAATAGAAACCCTTAGTCGAATCTGTTATAATGGATGTACTCTGGATTGGTACAAGAGACTTTCAGAAAAAAAAACCGCTACCTCGTATAAAGTAGCGGTTTGTTAATTTATTTTTTACCAGTCTATTTT
Source organism: Cyclobacteriaceae bacterium (assembly GCA_012033595.1). GTDB lineage: Bacteria > Bacteroidota > Bacteroidia > Cytophagales > Cyclobacteriaceae > JAAUQL01. Next base: position 286 of record JAAUQL010000142.1, read on the forward strand.
CCAAATAATTTGTACCCAACTGATACCTGGATGACAGAATTCTTAATTGGATCCCCATCATTTTCATCGGCAATATCTGTAAGTCCGAGGTTGTATCTTCCTGCAAATGTAAGACCCATAGGAAGGTCAACGCCTACACCAAAAGCTAGTCCTACATCAACTGTTTTTAGCTGATCCTTAAAATCATAACTTTCATCGTCTCTTTTTTCTTTGGCGCTCAGCAGGAATCCAAATTGAGGGCCTGCATGAATATTGAAAACTTCACCAATCTTCACTTTTGCAAGTATCGGAAGATTCAAATAATTGAGATTAAATTTTGCTGTTACTTCATCGTCTTGAGGGATGAAGGTATACTGGGCACCTTGCGTAGAAAACAGTAATTCCGGTTGTAATGAGAATGCATCTGAAATGGATAAATCTACAAATGCACCTACATGAAAACCAGCTTTCATGTCGTAATCTCCTTCACCTGTAATATTTGCCAGGTTCAATCCGGCTTTTAGTCCTCCGCTTACTTGTGCAAAAACTGAGGACATCGCAAAAAATGCAATTGCTAAAACTAATAATCCTTTTTTCATAATGTTTAAATTTAAAAATGTTTAAAATATGACCCAAAACTATGGAACTTTGGTATGTTTAATATGCTGAAATATAACATATATCATACCTGGGATATATAAATTGCCTATATGGATTTTCATCTTCAAATCCATAATTCTAAGTTTATTTACACCAATATCGCGTATAGCAATACTATACTATCACTTAATTGTCCATAAATGTTGATGATTGCTGAATATTAATTTTTTTTCTTACATGAAAATGGATAATATATCACGAGCGTTCAAGTTATTCAGGTTTCAATTCCTCGGTAAATATTTTATGCTTTGTGCCGTAAAAAAACGGTATAAATACTCGAAAGCGTTTTGGCGATCTATACCCCGGCTCGGTCTGCTAATTATGGAAATGAGCGGGTCAATTGTTGCGTTATGCACACCCATATTATACTTAATATCACAAAGAGCCTGAGCAATGCTGCCCTCAGCACCCAAAGCAGATAACCCTGCCTGGCGTAGTGCCTCGATAAATATATCAGAACCGGGTGTATAAACTAAGCAATATCTCCTCTGGAAAACCCTTATTTTGAACCTATTACGATGATGCCTTCAATATCAAGCTCTTTGGTATTCAGTAAGAACCTGATGCACGATTGCCTATCATCGGGCCCAGCCTGACCACTGAAATCAGAAGGGATAAATATGTCGGGCTTGCTATCCGCATCATTACTTTCAAAGATTCCAACCAGGAATAGTGAAAGCACAATGATTGATTTGAGCATTTCCCGGATTGACCTGGGCTGTTACTTCAAGCGTATAAATTCATTATCGATCTCTATTTTGCCAAGCTTGTAAAGATTGCCAATTGATTTTTTGAAGGCTTTCTTGCTGATATTCAACTTTTCATAGATTTCTTCGGGTGAGCTTTTATCGGAAAGTTTCAGTACGCCATCATTGGCCTGAAGTATTTTGAGAATATCGTCGTTGCAATTTTGAATATGGGTTGTAATTTCTGGTTGGAGGCTAACGTCTATTTTTCCGTCTTCACGGATTTTTTTGATGTATCCCGTTAGCCGATCCCCTATTTGGATAGGGGCAAACACTTCATTCCTAAAGATCAATCCAGTATGTTTTTCATCGACGATCACCTCATAGCCCAGGTCTGATTGTTGGAAAACCAATAGCTGCACTTCGTCTTTTTCCTGAACTTCCAGGAGCTCATTCGACAGAAATTTTTTCACTTTAGCTGTAGCGACCAGACGGTCTGTATCTTCGTCGAGGTACATACGCACTACGTAGGTGTTACCGAGTTGCATTTTTTTGTTTTGTTCTTTGAAGGGCACCAAAAGATCCTTTTCCAGACCCCAATCGAGAAAAACCCCATTTTTTGTTACATCTACTACTTTGAGCGCGGCAAATTGGTCGAGTTTTATCTTTGGCGTTTCTGTGGTTGCAACCATCCGGTCTTCGGAGTCATTATAGACAAATACTTCCAAGGTGTCGCCGGGCTTTTCGTCGCCTTTCAGATACTTGCCGGGCAGCAATACATCGTCCCCCTCTTCGTCTTCCAGAAAAAGGCCATGTGGGGTGTCCCTGGCTACTTTCAATGAGTTAATTTCCCCGATCTTCATTTTACATTTCTATTAAGCCACAAAGGTAGGCTAAATTTTAGAATTCGTTTTTGGGTATTGCTATTAGTACCTGCTATTTGGCCAGTGCCAGGCAGAGTGTTTTGAATAATGCCCCATCGCAAAGGTGTCCGCCATTCTCTATCAGTGCAAATATTTCCATCTCACGTGCGTATTTGTAAGGTCTTTCGGCAGTATAAACCTCCAAGCCTGCAGGCGGGTGCTGCATGGCACCGGTTACAAATTTGGAGGATGTGAAATCGGCTCCATCGATGTGGACAGCATCCAGCCCGACTACTACAAACCTGTCGTCCAGGCATTGGAATATTTCAAGCTTTTTCGATTGCCTCACCTCCACAAACCGGGTTTTTCTCAGTATTTTCTCAAAGACCACATCGCTAAAGTGGTCAATAATTTGCAGGGCTTTTTCCCGATTTTCGGCCTTAATTTTTTGCCAGTCATCTGCCATTATTCCATTGAGGATGAGGTATTCCACAAATTCAGTTTCCAGGGCTTGTAGTTCATCTGCACGGAGGCTGCGATATTTCACCATCATTTCGAATTATACCAAAAAAAAGCCTCACCCGGGTGAAGCTTATGATTAAAATTATGAGTAGAAGAGCACCTAGGCTAAGCGAACATCTACTGCGTTGATCCCTTTGCGGCCCTCAGCAAGTTCAAACGTCACTTCATCATCTTCCTTTACTTTGTCTATTAGACCAGAAGCGTGTACAAAATATTCTTTTTCTGATTCGATGTCTTTTACAAATCCATATCCCTTGGATTCATTAAAGAATTTGATTTTACCGTGATTCATTAATAAACATTAAAATTTAACTTGAATCAAAGTTATGGAAAATAGGTAAAAATAAAATCAAGGATAAAAAATTAGGTGATTGCGATCGAAAAGACCACAATCTGCTCTTATCTTATCCAATTTTTCGCATTCTCAGGCTTTTTGGTGTTATTTCCAAATAATCGTCGTCTTTGATGTATTCCATGGACTCTTCGAGGGAGAAGATAATTTTAGGGGTGATCTTGGCACTGTCATCTGAGCCCGAAGCACGCATGTTGGTAAGCTTCTTGCCTTTGATCACGTTCACTTCCAGGTCGTTTTCCCTGGTGTGCTCGCCCACGATCTGTCCTTTGTATATTTGCTCTCCGGCTTCTATAAAAAACCGTCCTCTGTCCTGCAGCCTGTCGATGGCGTAGGTCAGGGCCATGCCGCTTTCCATAGAGACCAGCGATCCCTTATTTCGCGAGTTGATTTCACCAATATAAGGCTCAAAACTCTTGAAACGGTGGGTCATAACGGCCTCGCCCTGGGTGGCGGTGAGCATGATATTGCGCAGGCCTATCAGACCTCTGGAAGGGATCACAAATTCGAGATGCTTCAGGTCTCCTTTGGGCTCCATCACTTGTAGCATGCCTTTGCGCTGGGTTACCAGTTCGATTACACGACCTTCGGAGACTTCGGGCACATCGATTACCAGGTACTCGAAGGGTTCGCATTTGACTCCGTCTATCTCTTTGATGATGACGTGCGGACGGCCAACCTGTAGTTCGTAACCTTCGCGGCGCATGGTTTCTATAAGGATAGAAAGGTGCAAAATGCCCCTGCCAAAGACCATAAATTTATCTTCTGAGGTGGTTTCTTCTACGCGCAAGGCCAGGTTTTTTTCCGTTTCTTTCATAAGCCTGTCGCGAAGATGGCGCGAAGTCACGAATTTGCCTTCTTTACCAAAAAATGGTGAGTTGTTGATGGTGAACAACATGCTCATGGTCGGTTCGTCCACTTTGATTCGAGGCAATGCCTCCGGTAGGTTGATGTCCGAAATGGTATCGCCAATATCAAAATCTTCAATTCCGATAATTGCGCAAATATCTCCGCTACGCACACTTTTTACCCTTTCTCTTCCCAGGCCAATAAATACATAAAGCTCTTTGATCCGGATTTTTTTTGGTGCGCCTTCACGGCGACAGATCACGTAGTCTTTGCCCTCGTGCAAGTCGCCCCTAAATACTCTGCCTATGGCAATGCGGCCCAAAAAGCTCGAAAAATCCAGCGAAGTGATCTGCATTTGCGGGTTGCCTTCGCGGTATGGCGCTTCGGGAATCACTTCGAGAATGGTATCGAGCAAGGGAATGATATTTTCGGTTTTGTCTTTCCAGTCTTTGCTCATCCAGTTGTGCTTGGACGAACCATATATCGTTTCGAAATTCAATTGATCTTCGGTGGCATCGAGGTTGAACATGAGGTCAAATACAGCCTCATGTACTTCGTCTGGCCGGCAATTGGCTTTATCGACCTTGTTGATCACCACTATGGGTTTGAGCCCCAGTTCCAGCGCCTTGCCCAACACAAAGCGTGTCTGTGGCATAGGCCCTTCGAAAGCATCGACAAGCAACAAAACTCCGTCGGCCATCTTGAGCACCCGCTCCACCTCACCGCCAAAGTCGGAGTGGCCTGGCGTGTCGATGATGTTGATCTTCACATCTTTGTAACTTACCGATACATTTTTGGAAAGGATGGTAATACCACGCTCACGTTCCAAATCATTGTTGTCCAGAATCAAATCCCCGCTTTCTTTTCTCGGGTCCAGCGTGCGGCATTCGTGGATGATTTTGTCAACAAGTGTTGTTTTGCCATGGTCAACGTGCGCGATAATGGCAATGTTTCTAATTGATTGCATTGTATATTCCTGTTCCGTTTTTTTGAAGCCGCAAAAGTACGGAGATGCATTGGATATTTGGCCTGTTTGTTCAATAAATAATATTTGGATTAGAATCAGATAATATATAAGGCCCTCATAAAACTATTTTTCCGCTCAAAACATCTTTTATGCAATTGACACTCCTTATTTATTTCTTTACCCTCATATTACTTTACTATTCTGTGCCGATATGTTTAAGAATCTAATCAAAACTGCCTTTAGAACTATAAAAAGGGAAAAGGGCTATTCCCTCATCAATGTGCTCGGGCTCACCATCGGCATAAGTTCCGGTATCTTTTTGCTGCTGTATGTACTCGACGAATTGAGCTATGACCGCTATCACCACAAAGGTGAGGATATCTACCGTGTCATTACCACCATTACCGAAGTCGACAATGAGTTTACCTGGGTGGTGGCGCAAATTCCCTTTGGACCAACCGTCAAAGAAAAGTACCCTGAGGTGGAGGAATATGTGCGTTTCATCGGCATGGGCAAGGTGCTTTTTAAAAAGGATGAACTCAAATTTTATGATGACGAAATCTACGCGACCGATTCTGCGGTCTTCGATGTTTTTACCTATCGCTTTCTGACTGGGAACCCAAAAACCGCCCTTTACGAACCCCATACCATGGTACTCACCCGGGAGTTGGCCATCCGGTATTTTGGCGACATTGATGTACTCGGTAAAACTGTCGAAACTCAGGGGCAGGTATATAAAGTAACGGGGGTGATAGAAAATGTGCCCAAAAATTCCCACTTCACCTTCAATGGATTGGTGTCCGTCAATTCGCTTTCGGAGGAACGGCGAACCGGTAATTGGGGCAATTTTGGCGTTTTTACTTATCTCTACACTCCAAACCTCAGCGACCCGGCTCATTTTGAAGCCAAACTTTCCGGTATTTACGATGAATATTGTGCTCCCATCTTCAATCAATATGGTGTCAATTTTAAATACAAGCTCCAACAGCTTCCCGACATCCACTTGCACAGCCACTACGACGGCGATACCGATGCACGCGGCGACATCAAGTATGTGTATATATTTTCGGTAGTAGCCTTGTTTATGCTCATTATCGCCAGCATCAACTACATGAATCTGGCCACGGCGCGTTCTGCGAAGCGCTCCAGAGAGGTAGGTATCAGAAAGGTGATGGGCTCACACCGCATACAACTGATCGGACAGTTTATCCTCGAATCGCTGGTGCTAACGGTCTGTTCATTTTTGCTCAGCATGGTATTGGTGTTGGCTTTGCTTCCTTTTTTCAACGATTTGCTCGAAAAGAGTATCACTATGGCATGGCTCGGCAATCCCATGTTGATATTTGGTTTGTTGGGTATCGTTGTCTTTGTAGGTGTGCTGGGTGGCAGCTATCCGGCTTTTTATTTGTCGTCTTTTCAGCCTACCAGGGTGCTCAAAGGCAAGGGGGCATCGCGAGGGGGCAATGCCTTCTTGCGCAAAGGCCTGGTGATCCTCCAGTTTTCTATTTCTATCACCATGATCGTTTGTACCTGGCTGGTGTACGATCAGCTTCAGTTTATGAGGCAAAAGGATCTGGGTTTTGACAAGAGCATATGCTCAGGATTTCCATGCCTTCTGATGAGGTAAGACAGAAATATTCGGTCTTGCGGGCCAGGTTGTTGCAGTTGCCGGAAGTGCTGCATGTGGCCACCGCAACTACCAGCCCGGGCTATGGGGTAGGCAAAAACCTCATTGACGTGGAAGATGAAAATGGACAAATGGTAGAGCGCGGCGTCGATATGTACGGGGTGGATTTCGATTATATAAGTACCATGGGGTTGAGCCTTGCCGAAGGGCGTGACTTTTCGCGCGAAATGCCTTCTGATACCAGTAAGGCGGTGATTGTGACCGAAGCCATGGCCAGACGCATGGGCTGGGATGAGGCTCTTGGCAAAAAATTCTCTTTCAATGTGGAGGGGGCTGTGGAGCCACTTCAGGTGGTGGGGGTGGTCAAAGACTACCACCATGCCGCGTTGTATAACCCAATAGAACCGCTGCTTTTTTACCTGAGTGAAAACAACCGCATACTTCACATCAAAATAGATGGCAAAAATATCAAAAGCACCATCAGCAAGGTGTCGGCTACCTGGAAGGACATACATGCCGACCAGCCTTTCGACTACACATTTCTCGATCAGGAATTTGAAGAGCAGTATAGCAACGATGAAAAAAGAGGCCGGATATTTACCATCTTCGCGATGCTCACCATGTCTATTGCCTGCCTGGGGTTGCTCGGTCTGGCTTCATACACCGCCGAACAAAGGACGAAGGAAATCAGCATTAGAAAGGTGGTAGGCGCAGGGGTGCCGGCTCTGGTGTACCTGGTATCAAAAGAATTTGTGTTTTTGGTGGCTATTTCCATTTTTATCGCCATGCCGGTATCCTATTTTTTTATGGACAAATGGCTGCAAAATTTCGCCTTTGCCATGGAAATAGAGTGGTTAACCTTTGCCTTAACGGGGATTATGGCTTTGGTCATCACCTTTGGTACGGTAAGCTACCATACCATTAGGGCAGCCTTGGCCAATCCCGTAAATGCCTTGCGCGATGAGTAGGATAGAGGTGGATTACAAAAGTGAATCTTTCGGAATTATCTGTGGTGTTTAATCATTTTTATTGCCCAACACTTCGACATCATACACAAAGTATTTGGTGTCTCCCAACCAGAAAAAGCGGATGTACTTTTCGTGGTACATCAGTTTGACCCGGTCGCCAAGAAGGATGGCTTTATCGAGTTTATCTACAACGCTGTCAGCAGAAATTTTAATCGTAAAATCCCAGGTAGTGGGGATGGCTCCTTCGGAAGAATTGGTGAGCCCCCCGACATTGAGGGTGCCTTCGAAGGTTTTGATGAGGATGCCTTTTTTGCTTAATTTGGTAGGTACGCCCGCCCTAAAGCCGGACGAATAATTTGCAAGGTGCAGAAAGACCAATACTCCAATGCCCAACAATAAAAGGACGATTGCAAGCTTTTTGAGGAAACTCATAAAAGAATTCATATCAATAATTTTTGCTTCGAATATACGGCTAAGATCACTAAAAACTAATAATTCGCAGGTATAAATCGAGGCTGCCCGTCCTGATCCATCAAGCATCAAATGACCAAAGTCAACTAATAAATAATGATCAATTTCCACAAAAAAATGCTCCAAAGCTCCTTGGGTTTTGCATTTTATGTGTAGGGCATTTATTTGAGATTTGTCAATTGAGATTTGGGATGATTGAAGTTGCACATGTGCCCGACCTAAGGGTCAGGCGTTAAAAATCCTACAGAATAGTTTGGTTTTAAGATATAAAGTGGATTTTTGAGAAATAACCCTTTTGATTCGACAGGCATGGCCAGCCTGTGGAATCATCTGCGTTGAGCTAAATCGAATGACACATTCAACTATTATAATGGTGGCTGTGGCTACAGCGGCTTTTTTCGCATATAAATGCAAAAAAGTGACCCTTAGCGGAGCCTTAGCTGGGGCTTTCGCAGCATACCTCATTTATCTCGGGGGTGGAGACATTGCCCTAGTGTCATTTAGTGTCTTTTTCATTCTGGGCACAATGGCTTCTTCCTGGAAAAAAAGCAAGAAACAAAGCCTGAAAGTGGCACAGGAGAATGATGGGCAAAGGGGTGTGGCAAATGTTTTCGCCAATGTTGGTGTGGCAGTATTGTTGGCCATAGTGGGTATGTTTATGTCCATAGCACCACCATTCCTCAGCACTTTAATGTTGGCTGTTTTTGCCACGGCATGTTCCGATACCTTGTCTTCGGAGCTCGGCACCGTGTATGGAAAGCGTTTTTTTTCCGTGATTGATTTCAAACCTCAGCGTGCAGGTAAGGATGGAGCGATAAGCCTGGCCGGATTGTTTTTTGGACTAATGGGCAGTTTGGCCATCGCGGCGGTGGCACTGGTGTATGGTCTTGAATACAGTATTTTTGTCGTCATTGTTGTGAGCGGCTTGCTCGGTAATATCCTCGATTCGGTATTTGGAGCCACATTACAAAACAGGGGCTTGATCAACAATCATCAGGTCAACTTTTTGGCCACAGGAGCTGGTGCGCTTGTCTGTTGGCTAATGCTATTGTTCCTGTAGGCCACGGTACAAGTGCCGTTGGCTCGTTTGAAGGTGATTCCTGATATCGGCCGGTTTTTAAAATCTTACCAAAGGGATGAAAAATTCAAATGTGTTATTCACATTGGCGTTGAGCGGATCATCATGGAAGAGGTAGCTGTAGCGAAATCCAAAACTAAATTTATAATAATTGAACATATTGGTATCGAAAACCAACTCTCCACCCAGGGAATTGTACAATTGGATAGATTTGGCCTGGGTTTGGTTGTTCACAAAATAGCTACGGCTATAGTCAAAAATACATTTGCCCTGAGTCTGTAAATATAACTTATACCCCACAGACCGAGATCAG
>JAAUQL010000143.1 GCA_012033595.1 Cyclobacteriaceae bacterium
GGATAACACATTAAATATTACCTTGCACACCCTGGCTACACCACGCGACATGATGCAGTAAAAAAATCTGTCATTTGGTCAATGAAAGTAATACAGTTTTTCCAGGTACTAATTTAAGGTTAATTTACAAATCCGCGACATGATCAATTACGTCAGGTCCGGAGGTCTGAAATTATAAATATCTCAGTAACACAAAAACCAACTAAGCGTGTCAGTGGGAGGAGTAACATTTGTACAAAACGAACAAATATAAATGGCGATAGATAAAGATACCTGTCTTGATTGCCGAACTGCGGAATGGGTCTAAAGCCTCCTGGTACCCTTGGGTGCGAATACGTCATCGGTAACTGTCTGAATCATCAGGATGCGCAAGATTGCAGGATGACCAGGATTAGTAAAAATTATAAATATCTCAGTAACACAAAAACCAACTAAGCGCGTCAGTGGGAGGCATGTTGGCCAATAGCTGGCATTTTTGAAAACCGCCGGTTCTTACCTCAAAGGGAAAACTTGATTCCAAAGTTTACTCCAAAATGACTATGATTTAGTTTGTAATCATAGTCATTGTCAACATTTGCAATGTCTTGACGATCTCCATTAATTTCATGATAAATATTTTTGCCTCTTGTAAATTCATAATTGTTGTAAACTGTCACAAAGTCCAGCACCAATTGCATATTTTTTTTAACTGAGTAACAAATACCTAAGTTGCTTGCAATCCGATATGGAAATCGCCAGTGAATTCATCTTGTGTTATAGTATTCATGGTATACAATTCCCAATTTTTTTGTTCCCAGTCGATATATTTTTGTGTCAAATTTATAGTTGATTTCATAATGTTGGGTCCAATTTTAAAATATGTATCAAACTTATTCTTATTCAATTGATAGCCAACGAGCGGTGCAATTTGAAAAATAGAACTTTCATATTCCATGTCGCCAAAGTACCCTACAACAAAATAATTATCTAAGTTTCCAAGATCGGGTTGCGCAATTGACACCCGAAATTTAGAATAAACGGACTTTTTGGCATGTAGCTCTACAAAAAAATTATACTTAAAACTATACCCCAAATTGAGCCCTAAATTAACTCCCTCGCCAAATTTTAGTTTTGATTTATATACCGTTTTACTCTGATTCACTATAAGAATTGATTGTTCTACTCTTGGGTGAGTGCTAAAAGTATAACCTACTGTTGGTTGTATATATAATTGTCCGAATGAACTGGCAGCAATACAACTGAAAAAAATCATTATTAGTAGTCGTCTCATTTTTTCAATGCGTATTTAATCCCAATTCCCAAAAAAGCACTGTTCAATTTAAGCGTTTCTTTTAATCTCAATTCAGGTTGGTCTGGGTCTGTTGCATTATGGTGGTTCAATTTCAGATTTGTTATTTCATCCACATATCGTATTTCATCCTGCCTATTGGGAATGAACTCCGATGAGCTGTATTTTAATTTTGCTTTTTCAGCTTTATAATTTGTATTGGTTATACCAATATTTGTGAATAGCATAAAATTCTCTGAAAGGAAATAATCATACTCCAAACCGTAACCCCAGAAAAAAGTATAGCATCTCTCAAATTCATATTCACGAAAACTAATTTCTGATGATGCTTTTATGTTTAGGGTACTTATTCCTATACCGGAATTGACAAAGATATTTACAGCCGATTTATTGAAAGCCTGCCCAAAAAGAATGGTAGGCAATAAACTATAATTCTTATAATTCCATTCCGTAGTGCCATTATTTGTGTATTCAAGTGCTGGTGAAGCCTCAAATACCTTTTTTGCATTTCCAAAAGTTGAAAACCTAAGCTCAACAGAAATATAGTCATTAAGAGAATATCCAACCGAACCTTGAAAATTTAGTCCGGAGGCTATAGAAAATTCGTCATCAATCAGGTTAATTTTTAATTCTCTAAGCCCATCTGTTCCTGGTACAAGGATAAGATATGAAAAATACTCAGGCATCTGCTGAGTGCTTATTGAAAAATTGTAATTAGAGGCTGCTTTGAAATAAATCCCCTGACTAAAAAGTAATGTTGAATTTATTATTAAACCTATTAGCAAAAAAATGCGTCGTTTCATTTGTCAAGAAGGCTTTTAAAAAATGCAATATATCACTATAATCCATAACAAAACAGTGTGGCGTTAGACATAGTTTAGTTTATGTGCCTACATTCTCAATCTAAATTGTCATCATCTAAATGCCGAAAATGGTCAGTCAAATACCGAAGGATTTCATCAAACAATCGCCTATTCCCATCAAAATGACATTTCATCTCTTATTGACTTGCCCTTTCTCTTGATAAATTAACCTTTTTTTGTTTTAAAAAACTCACTTTTAATACTATAGAATATAGGGCTTATGACTCCAGATCAGCAACTCTATAAAGAACTAAAACCTACCCTGATCACAAATGGCCTGTCATGGGCATAGCTGTCTTTGTTGTTGATATGGTACAGGAAGGTGATGTTCAGTTTTATCTTTTCCGCAATCACCATCGACCTGCCGATTCCTGCCAGGTAATTCATCTCCCAAATCTTGCGCTGGCTTTCATTATATACATTGGCAGCCTCAACCTCGCCCTGAAGGAAATATGCATTCAAAACGGAATAATGCAAAAAAGCCCTGCCACCATACACGGGCTCGGCCTTAAAATCAGGCATGTAATCTTCGGATTCTTCGAACTCATATCTGATACTACCGGCCACTCCCACAGAAGTGCGATTTGCCACTTTGTACCCAAGCAGCCCTGAGAAATCAACGGCAAACGGATCACCTGGCAATAGCTGAAAATCCCCTCCATAGAAAAACCTTTTTTTTAACTGAACATGCTTTGTCGGTTTTTCCACATCCTCTTCCTTGAAATTGGAATTGGTGACTATGGCATATTTCTTCTTCAATGCTTCTACCTCTTTCATTGCTGTCTGCACAATTTCAGAATTTTCCAAAAGCTGTTCATTCGCTATTACCTGGCCTTTTTTAAGGGCCATTTTCTCATCAAATTTTGTACTTGCGTAACTATTCAATTGCTCTATTTCCCCAAAATGTTCCGTTTTCATTCCTTCAAAATCAGCCATCTGGCTTTGTAGGTCATTTACTTCTGCATAGTTCCCTGCCATTTGATCTATGCGTTGATCTAATGTCTCTGCATCCAATGTGCCATATTCACTGATCAATTTTTGCATTTCATCAGTATTTGCCCCTTCCAATCCGGCGATCCCTTCCAACTGTATGTTGCCTGGTAGTTCCAATTGATTTGAATGCTGATCGAGATTTTTTATATCAGCAATTCCATGCAGATCAGTTTTCGCAAGATAGGTATCAAGCTCCCCTGAATAACCACCAACCTGGTCAAGGTAGCCATCCATATCATTCAGATAATCTATGTCCAAATCGAGATATTCCTGCAATTGGTTTATAGAAAGGTATTTTTTATAATCCAGCTCATATTTTGACGTGAGCCCATCTACTTTATTGAGCGCATCCATATCGTCTGTTCCTGCTTTAGCCTTAATATTTTCCAGTTTTGTATAAAACTTCTCCGGCAGCAAAGTAGCGCCTTTCTCTTCGATCTTTTGCTGCTGATCAGCGATGAAGTTTTTTGCATCATCAATATATCGGGTGACAAATGTATCGGCGGATTGGTATTTCCCTATGTCAAGCTTCGATCTCATGTTCCGGATCGGGGTGGGTAGGGAACGAAGACTGTCGACAATGTCAGTGAGTTCGGGAGGTAGTTGCAATGTCGCCAGTGTGTCCAATAGCCTTGCCCTCTTTTGGTCGATTTCCTGCAGCATCTTCAGGCTTTGCAGGCTGTCTTCCATGGCACCAATGAAGGAGGAGATTTGAGCCAGGCTGTCATTTACTTGCTCAAGTGTTGATTGATACAGGCTGTCGGTTTGTGTTATCTTAATGGAATCCTGTAATTGATGCAAATTCAATTGATCACCAATAGAATCTGATGGCAACTTTTCTTCGATCGTATCATTCGGCTCGATATAATAATCTATTTCATTTTGGGCATAGGATTTAAGGCCCCACATACTGAAAGCAAGTATGAGCAATCCAGGGCTTATTGTCCTTAAATATTTTGTTAAGTTCAAATCCACTTTTCAAGTTATTGATTTGTCATGTTAGATATCCAATTATTCACATCAAAATTTCTCATTCTACAGTTCTATCGACCTGCTAATGTGCTTCCTTCTGGCACCGCATAGTATCCATGGTGTTGTGCATAGGGCCCCACCGACGAACAGGCCCGGGGGTATGTTGGTGGATTTGTCGAGATCATCGGGTTTGCTCAGATCGGAGGCTGCCGTGCCAATAAAGATCCCCAAACCTGCCACAAGGCCAACGACTGATATTGCATTCAGTGTTTTTGCTTTTTTCAATTCCTGGACACACAGCTCACAATCGGCAAGATCCATCATCAAGTTCTTGCCATTTGCCTTCTTGATCGATCCATTGCTTTTGCTATAGAAATTGACTTTGCTGCTGGATGAACTTGAAATACCTGTACCGGCATTATAGGATTGGTTTGTCCTCACTACCGAATAGAGTTCGATGGTGCCTTGTTGCTCGCGGTACATAAACTCATAGCCCCCATTTTCAAAAAAACGCTTTTTGAAGTAGTCGCCATTTATTTGATAATAGTTTACCTTATCCATTGCATATTTGATGCTATCCTCTGCCAATAGATAGCTTTTGGATAGAAGGGGCTGCTTGAGGACAAGCTGTTGATACTCCAATTCCCTCCCGTCAGCCATGCCGATGATATTTTGGGCTATTAGTGTTCCAAAGGAAATGAATACTATGGTGAAAAAAAGTAGTATTTGTTTCATGCTATGATAATAAAATTTTTATGTTTCTTCAATTAGTACTTCACTGTTCATTATTGAACTATTAATTTACCTTGGTTTTCGATTATTAGTAGATCCATGTTTTGGACTCCTGAACTAGATAAATTGATCGCTTTATTTACTTTTATTGTACCGCTATTCACAATGAGCTTTGTGCCAATTTCCTGATTTGATAATATAATGTTACCAATCTCCTGGTCACTATTAACTTCTATTATATGACCACGTATGATGACCTGATCCTCGGGACCAGGTACTTCATTTATGACAGCTCCACCAACATTTAATGACCAAATATCAGGATCTGACCAATTCCCGGAAGCAATAGCCCGGTATGTTTTAAAGATTGGAGTTCCCAATCCTATCTGTGCCATCATCGCCCTGCCATCACTGCTATAGTTTCCTTTGGATGTAACTCCAAAATCGATGGTGTATCCGGAAACCACATCCACTTCCAACAAATAGGAAATATACCCGGCATCAAAAGTGCTCCCTTCTGGTATATCCTGGGCATAAAGCACATTCCCATCAACTGTCACAAATCCAATTGACCCATTTGATGTACCTGTCTGACTATCCCAGAACTTCCCCTGAATAATAACTTTACCCGAAAATGCCGGCTCACTATCAGATCCAACCGTGTATCTCCGTACCGCAGGATGGTTTAAGTTATCAGGATGCATAAAGGTAGGATTGATCAAAGGCGTTTTGAAATTCCCTGGCCCTGCCCATCGAGAACCATCTGCATACATGCTATAAGTAGTGAATGTTCCATTTGTAGCATCTTCCAGATAGTAGCCGTATTGAAAACCATTGACACCGTTATAAGCGGTAGAAAAGTCAGCTTTGGTTTCTGCCAGCATATCAACTGCCCCCTGTGGCATATTTACATATTCCAATGGGGAACTGTATCCCAATACTTTATCCTGCCATATTGATTTTATTCTAAAGTAAACAACCTCGCCACCTACCAATCCATCATATTGGTAAAAAGTAGTGTTAGCATCGAGCAATGCCACTTGCTCGTAGTATGCACCTTTATTGCTTGATTTCTCAATAATGTAATTGACCTTATCATTCAAATTATCCCGCCAAGAAAGTTCGATAGATTGAAAATTGATTGGTGTGATTTGAAAATTGACAGGAGATTCAACTAAAGTACCGATGACGGCTGCCATTCCTCTGCCGTCAGAACTATAGCTTCCCATAGATGTTACGCCAATATCTATTTTTGAACCTTCATGAACCTCAACTACTACCTTATAGTGCAAAAATCCATCAACCTCTGTACTTCCTTCAATAATCTGTGCTGCATAATGATTAACACCATCTACAGTTACAAAGCCTAAGGATCCATTGGTCCCGCCCGTTTGCTGATCCCAGAATTTTCCTTCAATCAGGATAAGGCCGTTGATTTTTGGCTCGTTGTCTGATCCAACAACATATCTTCTGACGGCTGGGTGATTCAAATTGTCAGGATGCATAAAAGTTGAACTGATGAGTGGCGTATTAAAGATGCCTGGGCCAGCCCATATAGCACCATCCACATACATATCTTCAATTTTGAAGATGCCCACTACATCATCCCTGTCATAATAGCCGTATTGGAATCCATTCACTTCCTGGTAGGCCACAGAAAAATCAGTTCTCGTATCGGCAATGGTATCGATGATGATTTCTGCCTGACCGTAGCATACAGATGATAGAAGAATAAATACCATTGTTAATTTTATACCCCGGTAGTTGCTAGTTAAAAAATTCATATTATTAATAAATAACATAATTCAAGTATCCTGATACAGCTCTGGCGCGCGTCTGTGACGCGTGCCCATCCTGGCCCTCAGTCAATAAATTCCACATCCAACAATCCTTTTCTCCCTGCATAATCTCTGGCTGAACTAAATACATAGTATTCAGGTTCATCGACAATGCCTGCTTCTACCGGATTGTTGTGGATGTAATCTAAGCGCTGCTGCATCATTTCGTTGGTATCTAACAATACTGGATGGTTCCCATCTTGCCATACTTTGTATTTAGAATTTCTTTTTATCTTATCAGCCGCTAGTTCAAATGCCTTCAGCAACCATTCTTTTCTGCTTTCATTTATTACTTCTAACAGTTCAATGGTTTTCTTGCTTGTATATTTTTTTATATCTCTAAGAATTTCAGATAAGCCAGGCTCACCTCTTTTGCTGATAATCAGATGGACATGGCTACTCATAATACACCAGGCATGTACAATTAGTCCTTTCTCTTTTTGACAATATTTTATTGACTCTACAATCATATACTTATAATCCGGCCTTGTGAACAAGTCAATCCAACCTACAATAGTAAGTGTTACAAAATATATCCCTTCAGGATCATGAAACTTATATTTCTCTGACATTTAGTTTTATACTTATGATGACTGGCGCGCATCTGTGACGCGTGACCTATACCTACTTTTCTGGCGCGCGATTGTATCGCGTGCCCACTCTTTTCGCACGCGTTACAAACGCGCGCGAGTGGGGGGGCTCTCCTTCGGAAGACTCCAAACAGCTAGGGGCATAAATCATACCCTAATTTTACTCGTTGCCAATCGGAACCGGCCTTTTTATACCTTACATCAAATGATCCCTTTTCCTTTACAACAGAATCTCCAATATTTACAGTTTCACAAAGTTGACTGCTTGTAGATCCTTTGCTAAGATTTTCATCATGCAAAAGATTTACTTCAATCTGTTTATTCCCGACATTATTATCTATTATCAAGTATTGTCCTTTAAATAATGGAGTGGGGTAATTTTTTTTCACAACAACACCTTTAAATCTCAGGTTGTAAATATCTCTAGACTCCTCACAAGGGTCGAAGAAAGTAACCATTCCTGATTGAAAAAAGTAATAAATAATCGATGCAATCAAAATCATTAGAATTACTAAAATAGCATGTTTTGTCATAAAGCTTGTTTACTTAAACTAACCACGATAATACTTTTAATGATGATATGATCTAGTTTTATAGCCTTGAATTGTCCGTGCTACATCAGATAGATTAATCGTATATGTCAATCCAACCTTACCCCCTCCGATTAAATAAGGAGTTCCTATTCCTAGACCTGGACTAAGTAAATTATATTCTCCAATTCTTCCACTTGAAAAATCTATTGTACTAGATTTTTGAAACGAAGTGGGACCATATCCACCACTCCAAAATAACTTAAACCAACGATAGATTGTGGCTTTGGATTTGTTCCATTTGTATAATAATTAGCATGAAAATCCGCAGAAATATCAGCTCCGCCACCACCACTAATTGATAAATATAAGTCATTTCCTCCAGCAGCATCCTGAATTCGATCTATCGATATTGCACCACCTGGTCCAATAAAAAAATTGGCTTCAAATCCAGCACCATCAGGAGGTGATGGAAAAATTCCAAATTTTCTAAATTCGCCCCTCCCATCAAAAGTTTTTACACCATTCAACGTTCCTGTTAATTGCATTTCATCAAATTGTTTTATTTCGCTTGGTGAAAGTACTCTATGAACTTTAATCGAATTGTGCTTATTCAAACCACCTCTAAAAGTCACAGAATTCCAAGTTCTTTGAAACCAGTTTTTAGGTTCATCAAAACGGCCATCAGGATCGAACCTAGTGATTGGATTATTACCCATTCCCAAATATGCAGAATAGTATTGTCTAGCTGGATCAACTGCCATCCATCTACCGATCACCGATGTATACATCCTCAATTCAAAACTGTTCCACCCCGTCTCCTCATCCAGCTCGGCGAACTGGCCCTGATAGCCGAAGCGGTACTTCTCGCTGCTGTAGCTGCGGCCGGTCATCGCCAGACCAAAGGGGTAGTAATCGCTGGCATTGGTCGTTGGGGCATCTATGAGCTGCACTTCCATATCGTCGAAATAAACTGCTACATTATCCAGGCTCTCGTTCGCCACATAAATATAAATATAGCCATTTTCTTCAATGGGTACTTCCATCTCCATCTTTTGCCAGGAGCCTTTCTGGGTGGGATCTACCATGATGTGTCCGTGCTGGGCCATGGTCATGTTTTTATTGAATACAATGTACTGGAGGTAGGCCTTGGGCGCTCCCTGTCTATCCGAGGTGGGTATAGCTGCCCCTGCCGTAAATGCCGCACCAAAAGCATCCACCAGTTGTACCGCCTCACCCGCCGGGGAAGCATTGCCAAAGCTGCCCACCAGGACCGTTAGCAATGCTGGCACCACGTTGCTGGGATCACTGATGGTATCACCGTAGAGTGAAAAAACCTTGATGCGCACGGTATCCCCGGGGCTTACCGACAAGTTGATGGCCGGGCCTATAGCATCTAAAACCGCCCCATCCTGGGCTATTGTCGGATGGAGCTTGCTGCTAAAGGTCCCCGCTGCCGTGTGGTTGAACAATGGATCATTGAAGCGGGTATCCAGGTTCATAAAGTAATTATCTTCTATTTCGCTTTTTTCCACTGGCGCGCGTCTGTGACGCGTGAACTAAAACTACTTCAGCTCATTCTGTTTTTAATCGACTAATTGCTCCTGTCTTTCATATTAGCCTTTGTTGTCCCTTTGCACGCGTTACAAACGCCGCGCTATGTGGAATAGGATGCTGACTGGCGCGCGTCTGTGACGCGTGACCTAAAATACTTTTACTTATCCTGTTTTCAATCGTCTTTATTGCTACTGTCTTTCATTATCAGCCTTCGTTGTCCCTTTGC
>JAAUQL010000032.1 GCA_012033595.1 Cyclobacteriaceae bacterium
TTATATCCGCGAATTGCGCTATTTGACGCTTATTTCTTTTGTCCACGAATTGCGCTAATTGACGCTAATTTTTAATTCGTTTAATACGCGGAATTAGCGGACAATTTTATATCCGCGGAATTGTATAGTGTTTTCCCCACCCTATCAATATGATTGATCAAGTCCGGATTGCTAATTTTTGAGTATATGGTTACATCGAAAGTATAAGGCAGGTAAAGTTCGTCGAGCGATAATTGTAGCTGATACATATCGGAAAGTTCTACCTGATCGCCTTTTAGACAAAGATCAATATCAGAACCGTTTTTGTAATTTCCTTTTGCCCGACTACCATATAATATAACCTCCTTTAAAGTAGATACTTTTTCAAATTCAACAATTACCTTTTGCCAGGTATCCTTTGAAATGCCATAACTATCCCCGTTCATCTTTCTTCTTTTATTAGCACCTTAAAAGCTTCGCGCAGATAAACAAACTCTGAGTAATAAGACTGCTTAATATCATAAACAACAGCTTCTGCAAATTTCCTGTTATAAGTATGCGAGGAAAGGATTCTGCTTTTTACCATGTCCATCCAAATTGTTCCATTGGGCAGCAGTCCCCGTTTAAAGGCAAGCTGAATAGCGTCACGGCTACCTTGAATATTGACCTCTCCCTGATGTTCATAATAATCCTTGATGGTATTCCAGGCCAGTTCATAATTGTATTCAAATGACTGGATCAAGCCTTGTTCCTCAAACTCATTCAAATCGCCTTTCTCTATAAATTTTGTTAGCTGCGCCAAAGCCTGTTGGAAATTCTTAAAGCGTTGATGCCATCGGATGTCTTGATTCATTGTAAATTCATTTTATCCAAGAATTAGCAGCAGTATTTTATCCACGAATTGCGCTAATTAACGCTAATTTTTAATTCGTTTAATTAGCGTAATTAGCGGACAATTTTTTATCCACGAATTGCGCGAATTGACACTAATTTTTTTACTGTCAATCGAACTGATAGCCACTCTTTTAATTCGTTTAACCTGCCTTTGCCCGCAGGCAGGTTAGCATAATTAGCGGACAAGGATTAGCGGACGATGATTAACGGACGTTTATTTAATTCGTGTAAATGAACTATATATAGTCGAACCGGCACATCGGTATATTCCTTCTGGCACTTCATAACTCACCTTAGGCTTCGTTTTTCAAAATGCTTTCAATTTGGGCCTTATTTTCCGGGAGATTGTTAACAGCTACATCCCAAATTATTTCGTAATCAATACCAAAATATTCATGGGATACCTTATTTCTAAGAAGATACATTTCCGCCCAAGGTACTTCATGATATTTTTCTTTTATTTCTTTTGGTAAATTTTTTGCAGCTTCCCCGATTACTTCAAAATTTCTAATTACGGCATCAACAGTCTTATAATCTCGTTTGAACTCAGTGAACATAAGATTATCGAGGTATTCGGATATCCTATTCATGGCAGTAAGAATATCTTCAAGATACATTCTGTGTTCTATTTTTGTTTTTCAA
The DNA here is from genome assembly GCA_012033595.1 of Cyclobacteriaceae bacterium. Classification (GTDB taxonomy): domain Bacteria; phylum Bacteroidota; class Bacteroidia; order Cytophagales; family Cyclobacteriaceae; genus JAAUQL01. The sequence goes on from JAAUQL010000032.1 coordinate 1,516, forward strand.
TTACACGAAATCAACTTGTTTCATAATAGTACCTCTGATTTGCTCTTTTAGTGCATTTTCCGTAACCAAATCTATCTTTCGGCCAAATATTTTCTCCAGGTATAATTCAAGAGTGAAATATTTCCAGCCAATTGGTTTTTCGAATTCAACCAGCAAATCTATATCGCTGTATTCAGTAGAGTCGCCTACTGAAAACGAGCCAAACAATCCAATGTTTTTGACGGCATAGTCCTTGTAAAGTGCCAGCTTTAACTCTTTCAATTTCGATATAATTTCACTTTTGGTTAACATCCTTCAAATATAATTATTGTTGATCTAATAAAACTTGTCCGCTAATTGCGGCACTCTCTTCGTCCACGAATTCTTTCGTCCGCGAATTTCGCCAATTGACATTAGTTTTTTTAAATCTTCGAAAGCAGTGATCAACACTTAATAAATTCGTTTAATTGGCGGAATTAGCGGACAATTTTTCATCCGCGGATTGCGCTAATTGACGCTAATTCTTTTCATCCGCGGATTACGCTAATTAACGCTAATTTTTAATTCGCTTAATTCGCGGAATTAGCGGACATTATTTTCACTCCACGGATTGCGCTAATTGACGCTAATTCTTTTCATCCGCGAATTACGCTAATTGACGCTAATTTTTAATTCGTTTAATTCGCGGAATTAGCGGACAATTATTGGCGGACCTATTTGGCAGTGTCGTACACCATTCTCTTATATTCCAGGCTAGGGCTGCCGAAATTGATCAATAGCCCTAATTTAAAATTTGTCGCCTTTAGATAATTTAACATTTGTGCTTCATGACTGCTGTCAAGGGCTTTGAGTGCTTTGACCTCCAGGATGATTTTGCTGTAACAGATAAAATCTGCTATATAATTTTTCTGTAGGAGGGTGCCCTTATACATGACTGGCATAAAGACCTCACGCTGAAATGGTATATTGTGGTCAATCAATTCGATCTCCAAAGCCTCCTGATACACAGCTTCCAAAAATCCGTGCCCCAGCTCACGATGGACAGTCATTGCTGCACCTATGATCTTGTAAGCTTCGTCCTTATAAATTAAATGATTCGTCAATTTCTATTAATCAGTCAATTTCTCTGTCTGTGAATTGAGACAATTACCGCTTATATTTTCTATCCGCGAATTGCGATGATTACCGGTAGTTCCTTTTGTCTATCCAATGGCTATTGCCTAGTTATTTAAGGAAATAACCAGGGCGGCGATGGACAGTATCGCTGTGGATATGCCCAGGAAGAAACTGATGTTCTTAAGGGTATATCGGCTGGTGGTGCGGGCCTGCAATGCCGGCACTATAATGATGTCGTCGCGCTGGATGTAGAAGTTGTCCGCATCGAGGGTGCGTTCGTCCAGCATATTCAGGTACAGCACCTTGGCCTGCGACCCATCGCCGCGGATGATCTTGATGTTGCTGCGGTCGGCAAATTCACCAATATTCCCGGCAAGGGAAACCGCATCGAATATGTTGATGCGCGGATCGAAACTGGTATAACGTCCTTCGTTTTCTACTTCGCCCAAAACGGTAAAGTGATAGTTGATCAGTTGTACCCGCACCATGGGAACTTCATAGTAGCCTGTGAGGGCCTCTTTAATTTTTTGTTCCGCCTCCGGAATGGTAAGGCCGGCCAAATTGAGCACCCCTATCTCGGGCAGTTCCAATTCGCCCCTGGCATCGAGGGTAAAGCCAGTATTTTGTCGGTCGAGCACCAGAGAAGAAACCATTCCTTCCCCGCCACCTATATTCATGCGGTTATTGTTGTTGAGCAGGTTTTGCTGATTGTCGGTGATAATAGACCTGGAATATTGATCGAGTTTGCGAATAAGTCCCAGATCAGTTTCATATTTTTTTATAAAATTATACTCTTCGGAAGTGATGCTCGCCACACGGATGGTAATGATATCTTCGGGTTGCAAGCGATATACCTTTTGCTTGAGGGTGTATTGCCTTAGTATGGTGTCTGTAGGATTGGAACCTCTAAGGTCTTCGCCATACTGCAAATAGGTGAGCTTTTTGTTGGGCACGCACGCATAAACCAGCAGGGCAAGCAAAACCACGGCCATGCCGGGATATGACATGGCAAAGACCCTTGGGATGCCAGCAGCCTTGAGTAGTAGTGTTGCCATTTTAAATTGAGTGTTTTTCAAAAGTTCCATTTGGTTTTCCTTTACTTTTGCAAACGCCAGAAACGCCTCCAAAAACTCTTTCTGTTTTCATCGTCATAGTATCCATACCCCTCACCGCTGCCATAGCCATAACTTTGTCCATAGTAGGTACCATAGTCGTATTTTGTGTAGTTGACGTCATTTACGATGATGCCCAGGTTTTTGATTTTACCGGCATTGTACATTTCGGTAATGGCCTCGAGCGACTTTTTGTAGGTGACATCCTGGCGCACGATTAGAATAGGGGTATAAGAGTGCTTGACCAGCTCTACCGTATCTGATACCAGTCCGATCGGGGGGGTATCGAATATGATGACCTCATATTGCTCTTTGATCATCTCCATAAGCTCGCCCATACGCTCAGAGGTGAGCAGCTCTGCCGGATTGGGGGGCACATGTCCACCGGGAATCACGTCGAGTCCGGCTTTGTTGCTGGAATAAATGATACTTTCCAGTTCATTTTGTCCCGACAGGTAGTTGCTCAAACCGCGCTCCCTTTCCAGTCCAAAGTTTTTGGCCAGGGCCGGTCTTCGCATATCAGCACCTATCAGCAGGGTTTTTTTACCCATATTGGCATAGGTATAGGCCAGGTTGGTAGAGCAAAAGGTCTTTCCTTCGCCGCTAATGGAAGAAGTGATGAGTATGACACGCGCTTCTTTACTGTCTGAAATGATGTACTCGAGGTTGGCTCTGATCACGCGGAAAGACTCAGAGACCTGTGATTTTGGTTCATTGAGCACCACCAGGTTGGTCTTGCCCCTAAAGTGACCCACCGAGCCGATCAATGGTATATTGGTGTATTTTTTCAGGTCTTCCTTGCTTATGATCCGTGGATTGATAAAGTCGAGCAGAAAAATAAACCCAATAGGCAGACCCAGACCTAGCACAATGGCGATGATGTAGCTCTTTTTTTTGTTGGGATAGATGGGCACATTGCTATAGTTGGCTTCCGTAACCAACTGGTAATCGGAGGTCGCTGATGCCTTGGAGATATTGGCATCGGTTTTTCGGGTGAGCAGTTGGTTATACAACCCTTCATAAATGGCTTTCATCCGATCCATATTGATGTAGTTGCGGTATTCTACATGCAAATCGTCGATGGATCGAAGATAAAAGTTGATCTGTTTATCGATCTCCCTTATTTTTTCTTTGTTGAGTGCTTTGAGGTTGTTTACACTTTCGTAAATGTTTTTTTCCAGCCTTTCAAACTGTTCATTGCCTTTGGTGACCAGCGGGTTTTTTTCGTTGGCCTGGTTCAGGTCAATCTTATCTTCCCACTTTTGTTCCATGTATTTGCCGACCAGCTCTTCGAGGGGGGGCACCGTGATACCGATAAGGTTTGGGGCAAAGACCTCTTCTGTCTTTTGCTTCTTGATGTATTCTTCTATGTAGTCATAGTAGTTTTCTTCCAGCAACAGGTTGGCACGGCTTTCATCGAGTACATTGAGTTTGTCGATTACGAGTGTAGAACCGCTAATGATCTCCCGGTTGTTGAGCCGGAATTTGTCGATCTTGTTTTGATAGTTGAGCAGGGTATCGGCGATTTCTAACATATACCCATCTATAAATTTGATGGAGTTGACCAGGTATTCGTTTTTCTCTTCCAATCCGAGATCGACGACCACCTCCAAATAGGTACTAAGGAATTCGAGGTCCTTTTCAGGGATTTTGGTGCTGATGGAGGCATTTAATATGGCCGAACCCTTAAAGGCCCAATCTACATTGAGCCTGCTTCGGTATTCGTTCATGAGCCGGCGTGGATTATGAACTACGAAATAATAGTCGTAGTCGGGATTCATGCTCACATTTTGTTCACTTTTTATGGTGAATTGCCAACCGTTGATAATTTGGGGTATGTTGAATAAATACGTTTTGCCCGATAGCTTTTTGTTGAGTTCTGCATCTACGGTATGCAGTGCAAATGAGCGGTCGTTGTGACGCTCGATATATATGGGTATCTCGTATGGAATGCTTTTGGAACTGTCGGAGGTGAGCACGGTGAAAGGAGTGCTTTTGTAAAGCTCTGTCTTTTTCAATCGGCCTTCGACAATATAGGTAACGCCAAAGTTGAGCCGACGTAGGGTTTCCGATATCCGCAATTCCGATTTCAGCAGCGGGATTTGTTGGAACACTTCGATGCGATCGGAAAATCCACCAAATTCAGAAATATTGGGCACCACATCGTTTCGACGGTCATCGAACTTCCTGCTGATAAAACTGGAATTGACCACATACACCGGATCCTGGTACCGGATATAAAGATATGCTGCGGCCATGGCCAAAGCGAAAGATATGGCCACCCAATGCCAGCGACGCAATACCTTAGCCAGCAGGATTTTTATGTCCTCCAGGTTATCTTTACTTTCCCAATTAAGCTGCTCTGCCAATTAACAATAACGATTTAGTGCGAATGTATTCAAAATGTTTGATAGCTGCCAGGGGCTGGGCGCCGGGTGCTTGCGGCTTGTAGCTTGTGGCCTATAGCTTCACAACCATCAATCATCAACACCCCCCCTGCCTACACCAGGGAATAGCGAAAACTCACCATGCAGTCGAGTTGTTCTACAAAGACGATTACTTTGCGTGAGTCCAGTTTGTTGATTATGCCCGTCATTCCTTTGAATGGGCCTATCGGGATTTCGACCAGTTGCCCTTTTTCCAATCCGGCACTTTCTACCTTGATATCTTCACCACTTTCGGCAATTTGCCTGATGGCCTCCATTTCCTTGTCGCGAATGATGGCCGGTCTGCCCAGCCAGTAAACAAAATTGAGCACGCCCTGATCCATCAGTATTTGCGCCCTTTCCAGTTCGGTGACATGAGCAAAAATATAACCCGGAAACATGGGCAATTGCACCTTTTTCTTTCTATCGCTCCATTGCCTTAGGGTGCGGATCAGCGGGCAATACATTTCAAATCCCTTTTCCGTAAGGCGCTCTGTTACTTTTTTTTCATTTCTCGGCTTGGTGTACAATACCAGCCATTGCCTTTGTGTGCTTACCAAAATATCTTTATAAACTTATGCTGCTATTTGTCGCTATGTTTTGTATCGCTTGCCCACACCAGTAACATGCCCTCTTTGCCGGCCTGAATTTCCCCAAATTCGACATCGGAATATACCAGGTAGCGGATCTTGCGTTGAATGAGTTTCTCTGCCTTTTCTATTAGCGTAAGCAAATAACCCTGATCGATACTGCCTATGAGCACCAAATCGATCAGTTTGCTGTCTTTGCCTTCTGCGATGTCGCCGGTGAGGTACACCGCATGCAATTCGCCCAATCGTTTGGCGATCCACTCAATGACCACATCGAGGCCAAAGTATTTTCTGACAATGCTGTTGATTTCGAAATACAAAGGGTGGTCTTGATTGACTGAAAAACCTTTTTATTGCCATTAACCTCCGACTTAATCATATTGGCATCTTCCAGCCGGTTAAGCTCCAACCTGATCGCATTGCTTGATTCACCGAATTCATTTTCTAATCCGCGCAAATACGCTGAGTTTCCCGGATTGAGGAAAAACTTCAACAGCAGCTTTACCCGCGTTTTGGAAGTGATGAGCGTATCGATCACAGGAGTAGAGCAGATTTACGATGAAGTGGCCACGTGGGTTAAATACAGCTTCGCCATGTAAGTCCCATTTGGGATTATAGAGTGAGTAGTAAAAGTACTCAATTAAACAATTACCAAGCAATAGCGCAAGGATAAACAATCTTATGATTTTAAAAAAGAATATAACTTTTAATGATTGAAATCTGAAAATCTTCCAAAAACAACAGACAAACACGCCACCCATGTCAAATTTGATGCGCTCTATGGGAAAAAACGAAAGATGCCTTGCGTGAAAAGTGCGAAACATGGCGATCTTACGCGTAATTTTGTTTGCATAAACCCAACTGTTAATGAAAAAAGTCAAACTTCCCTTCCTCACCCCGAAAGCCTTTGCCAATTCGGCAAAATCACTTGTTGACCATCTGCGGCCATCGACGCACAAAATCGGCCTGCCGCCCGGGACGCTTACATATACCGGAAAAAACAAGCTCGATACCAAGATCAGGCTGTTTCAATTTAACCAGGAAGCGTTGCTTCTTGACAAAATCAAAAGCGTAAAGGAACTTGATGCTAAGATGTCGGACAAGCACATCAGTTGGATCGATGTGGTCGGTTTTGACAACATTAAACTGTACGACGAGCTGGGGTCATATCTGGGCATCGACCAGCTCACACTCGAAGACATGCTCAACATCAGCCAGTTGCCCAAGATAGAAGACCACGACGACTATATTTTCATCACCCTGAAGGTAGTGGATCTGCTGCCCGAAGAACACATGTTTAGTTTTACTCATTACAGCCTCATTGTAAAGGACAATATGCTCATTACCTTTTCTGAAAAGCCAAACCCCATCTTCCAGAGTGTAGAAGAACGCCTGCAAAACACTGCCAGCAAAATCCGCAGTTCGTCTATAGACTACCTCAGCTACCGCATTATAGACATCATTGTCGATCACTACTACAATGCCCTCGACTGGTTTACCAATATCTTGTCCGACCTCGAATCGGAGCTAATCGACAACCCTTCCAAAAAGCACATCAACTCGATACTTACCTTCAAGAAGCAATGGCTGATATTGCGCAAAGCGATCATTCCATTTAAAGAAGCCATGCGCAGGCTGATGAAAACGGAAGACAGCGACTACATCAAGCTGGTAGGCGAGCACTACATCGGTGACCTGGTCGATCACCTGCACAGCATCGAACAGACCCTGGACATCCTGCGTGAGACGCTCAACAACCTGATGGACCTCTACAACTCGTCTATCAGCAACAAAATGAACGAAGTAATGAAAATGCTTACGCTGGTCTCCACCATCTTTATACCCCTCACATTTATAGCGGGTATCTACGGCATGAATTTTAAATATATGCCTGCGCTCGATATGCCCAATGGATATTACTATACCTTAGGCTCGATGGGAGCCATTGGATTGGTGATGTTCATTTACATGAAGCGGAACAGGTGGTTATGAGTAGCGCTGTCTGTGATCCGTCAACATGCATGCCCTTTGCGCGGGCGGTATCCTTAAGACAAAAAGCAACCCCATGTGCCGGGTTGCTTTTTGCTTGAGCTTAAATGGCAAAACTGTATTTAAAAGGCTATTTTTCCTCTTTGCCTTTTTTGCTGTTCTCTTTTGCTAGGGTATCTGCTGGTTTTATCATATGCACTTCAGCGGGCAGATCGGCAGTTTTCTGATGATTGGCGCCTTGTAGCAAAGCGGGCAATTCTATGCCTGCATTTTTTAACAGGTCTTCGATAGGAGGCAGCGACTTGGCCAGACCAGACAAGAAGTTGGAGGTAGCGTTGGTGCCATTGCCATTGCTGCCGCTATCCCACACGGTTACTTTGTCTATTTTTATGTTTTTAATCGCCTCTACTTGCGATTTCACAATCTCGGGCAGTTTATCGGCAATCATCAACAATACGGCATCGCGCGAATTGGAACCTGCTGCCTCTACGATTTTCTGAAATCCTTCTGCCTGCTTGCTCAATATTTCCAGCATACCATTGGCTTCAGCCTGCATTTTGAAAAAGATGGCATCGGCCTCGCCTTTGGCCTGCCTTCTGATGCGTTCGGCGGTGGCTTCTGCATCTATCTCCACCTTTTCTTTATCGATCTGCGAAGGAATTACAATATCGGCCATTTGTGAAGCTTTGTCTCTGAGTGCCCTGGCGACTTCGGCTTTTCTCTCCGATTCATAGGCTTCTTCCAGGGCTTTTGCCTGGCTCACCTTTTCTGCGGCTATGGCCTTGCGCTGCGCTTCGGCTTCTTTTTCCCTTCTCAAGGCTTCCGAATTGGCGATGGAGATTTTGGCCATATTTTCCCCTTCCACAGCACGGGCATTGGCTTCCGACACGGCTATACGCTCATTTTTCCTCGCTTCAGCTTCTCCTACATTGGCCTTGGCGCTCGATTCTGATTCGCCAATTTTGGCCAGTGAATCTGCCGCGGCGATTTTTATACGTTCCAATTGGGCGGCCTCAGCCTCCCCTATCTTGGCCTGGGCGGTCAATGCAGCCACTTTGATCCGTTCGTCCTGAAAAGCATCTGCTTCACCAATAGAACCATCGCGGTTTTTCTCGGCGACACTTTTTCTGGCATCGTTTACGGCTTTAGATGCTGCCTCCTTGCCCAATGCCTCAATGTATCCTGACTCGTCTTTGATGTCCGTGACGTTAACATTGATCAGTTTCAGGCCGATCTTCTTCAACTCGGCCTCTACATTGCTGGCTACATTTGCAAGAAACTTGTCTCTGTTGTTATTGATCTCCTCGATATCCATAGTAGCGACCACCAGGCGCAATTGCCCAAAAATGATGTCCTTGGCCAAATCATAGATTTCCTGTTGGGTCAGACCCAGCAGACGCTCGGCAGCATTGTTCATAATACCCGATTCCGTTGAAATACCAACTGTAAATCTGGAAGGTACATCGACACGGATATTTTGCCGGCTAAGGGCATTGGTTAGATTAACTTCAATAGAAATAGGCGTGAGATCCATGAACTTATAGTCCTGGATAATAGGCCAGATAAAGGCGGCACCACCATGGATACATCTGGCAGTAAGTACGCCATCGGCATTGCTGCCCACCCTGCCAAACACCACCAATATGCGGTCAGAAGGACAGCGTTTGTAGCGTTTGAAAAGTGACGATAAAATAATGGCCAGAAACAATATTCCGGCGACAACGGCAATTAGAATGTAGCTCATAAAGAAAAAATTAATATAAAACCTGAGTGACCAATAAAATTTGATTGTTTACGATTTCCAGCACCAGCGCAACACTTCCCGTGGGGAGGTCCTTTTCGTCGTCGGTGATGGCTTCCATTTCACGCAATGTGCCTTGTATTTCCACCATTACTTTACCATGGCCGGCCCTGTTGGCTGGCACCCTCAGGTACACATCGCCGCTTCGACCAATGGCACGCTCTATGACCATGGTGCCGTTCTGGTCGAGTTTGCCAATATAGTAAAATAACGCAGCCATGACTACCATCATCACAAATCCGCATGTCGCAGAAAATAAAATAACCAGAAATAGCCCCAGTCCCATGTTCAAAAAACCAAGGCCTGTCCAGCCGAAAAGCATGAAAAAACCCAGCACATTTTTGTACGTAAAAAACTGCCATCCCACACCTCCATCAGCATCGCCATCAATATCTAAACCTGTACCGCCATCGGCGCTCATGTCGTCGGTATCGCTACCCAACAGGGTCATCACCAATTGAATGATGAATAACACTGTAGCAGGAAGAACAATGATCCAATAAATTTTTTCGGAAAAGGCCAGGGCAGCCCACCAGGAAGAAATGTCGAGTAGCATCATAAAAATTTTCAGGTTTAAAAAAATCGCCAAATACCCACCTCGCTAAAACGCATTAATGTTACCCAATAAAATTGATTTTTCAATATTTTTTTCTTTTGAAATACAAATGAATCCCGGTGCGTTTTTTTAATAAAAATGGAATATTTATAGCCTACCGCCCCATACGGTTACTATTGAGCTCATGGCTTAGCAAATGCCCAGTCATATATGCATTGCATAAGAATGAAAAGGAAAAAAAAAAACACTCATGTCCTGGAACAGCAGTAGGAATAAAATCCAGATGTTCAACATATGTGACTTTTGTCATATGTAGTGAACATCTCAGCTATACCTTTGTATTGAATATGGAAATCAAGCTTTAAATATACATGGAAGAAACAATCATAATCATAGGCGGGCTGTCAGCCGGTCCATCAGCCGCTGCCAAAGCAAGGAGGGTAAACGAACACGCAAAAATCCTCCTTTCGAAAAGACAGCATACATCAGCTATGCCACTTGTGGCATACCTTATTCGATGTCGGGAACTATAAAGAAACGTGACAAATTATTGGTGGTTTCACCCGATTTATTGCGCGAACGCTTTCAGATAGAGGTGCACCTCAATGAACCGGTATTGGATATATTGCCCGATGAGCACAAAATTCTGACCCCTGAAGGCGCGTATAACTATACCAAACTCATCTATGCGGTTGGTGCCCTTCCTTTTGTGCCACCGATCAACAATCTGGAAAAGACCGAAGATTGGTCTAACTGCCGTACCATCGAAGATTTCGATAAGATCGTGGCCGACAAGGTGCTCACCGACAAGCAGCACATCACCGTATTGGGAGCCGGCCTCATTGGCGTAGAAGTAGCCGAAAACCTGAACAAAATCGGCAAAAAAGTGACTATTGTTGAGTTGGCGCCCACTGTGCTTTCGCCATGGGACAGCAAGTTTGGCAACCTGGCCGAAAGCGTACTCAAAGACCATGGCATCGACATTTATACCAACACCACCATCGAAAACTTGAAAGTGGAAGACGGACACCTCACCGAAGTGATGCTGAGCAATGGACAGGTGCTGAAAAGCGAATACCTGCTGATGGGTATTGGCGGCAGACCAAACACCGCCATGCTTGCCTCCAAAGGAGTGGAAACCATCCGCAATGGCGCGATAAAAGTGAACGCAAAAATGGAAACTTCGCTGCCCGATATCTATGCTGCCGGAGACTGTGCCAGCATCATGAACCTGCAGACGGGCGAGCATGATTACTTTCCGATGGGCACCCATGCCAACAAGGGAGGCCGTGCCGCCGGAGCAAACGCTGCCGGAGGAGAGGAACACTTTAAGGGCGCATACCGCACGGCCATCGTGAAGGTATTCGAATATACCCTCGCCAGGACAGGCCTTAACCCACGTGCACTGAAAATGATGAACTACGACTACGACGCTACCTTCATCATTGCGCCTTCTACCCCGGGCTTCTATCCGGATCAGAAGGAAATGCTCATGGAAATTTATTATAATAAAAATACCGGTGAGTTGCTCGGCGCAGAAATATTTGGCGAGGTAGGCATAGATAAGCGTATAGATGTGCTGAGCACTGCCATATTGGGCAAGCTGACCGTCGAAGACCTCACCAACCTCGACCTGGCCTATGCACCGCCGTTCTCCCCGGCCAAAGACCCTGTGGTTATTGCAGGATTTGTATCTGGCGACAAAGACAAGAACAAGTTTAAGGAAATCAGCGCAGACGATCTCTCCAATGTGATCAGAGGCGAAAAGTTTAAGAAATACCAGTTGATCGATGTACGCGGCGCCATAGAGCTGGAAAAACAAGGCATGATAGCCACCGCACAAAACCTGGAGTTGGATCACCTTCGGGAGACCCTCGGCACGCTCGACAAAGACGTGCCGACCATAGTGTATTGCGCCAAAGGCCTAAGGGGATACCTGGGGAGCATGATCCTTGAAAACCACGGCTTCAAACATGTCTTTAATCTGGGTGGCGGCTTTACGGCATGGAAAAAATTCGGGTTGGAGATTAAGTCTTACTCCATCGAAAATAAATAATTTTCTATAGTTGGTTGTTTTGGTTTGATTAAGGGTCTTCGGACCCTTTTTTTTTGTCAGAAATTCAAATTCGACCCAATCAGGGGCAGCAATGATCCCGCACACAACAAATTTGATATGCAAACCGTGCTATATTGATTTTTAAACCAAGGTAAAATAGCTACTTTTAAGCCTGTTTTTGAACTAATTAAACTATTATAAATGAGCGAACCTAAAATCATCTACACCATCACAGACGAAGCACCCGCGCTGGCCACTTATTCATTATTGCCCATAGTTCAGGCATTTGCCAGGCCGGCAGGCATTGCCATAGAAACCAAAGACATATCCCTGGCCGGCAGAATATTGGCTCAGTTTCCGGATTACCTTACGGAAAATCAAAAACAAAGCGACGACCTCGCCGAATTGGGCGCATTGGCCAAAACTCCCCAAGCCAACATAATAAAACTCCCCAACATCAGCGCTTCAGTGCCGCAACTGACCGAGGCCATCAAAGAATTGCAAGATAAAGGCTATGCCGTGCCTGACTTTCCCACAGACCCCACAAACGACAAAGAAAAAGATATAAAATCGCGCTACGCCAAAGTGCTTGGCAGTGCGGTAAACCCCGTATTGCGCGAAGGAAACTCAGACCGGAGGGTGGCCGATGCAGTTAAGGACTACGCCAAAGCACACCCTCACTCGATGGGAGCATGGAATAAGGACTCAAAAACCCATGTAGCTCATATGTCTGATGGCGACTTTTACGGGAGCGAAAAATCAGTAGTGGTACCACAAGCGACCCAAGTAAAAATAGTATGGAGCGATGATAGCGGGAATACCAGCACCTTAAAAGCTTCCACCCCGCTAAAAGCCGCTGAAGTGATCGATGCCGCTGTGATAAGCAGCACAGCGTTGGAGGCATTTTTTGAACAACAAATCACAGAGGCCAAAAAACAGGATGTACTGCTGTCGCTCCATCTCAAGGCCACCATGATGAAAGTTTCTGACCCGATCATGTTTGGCAAAGCGGTAAATGTGTACTACAAAGATGTATTGAAAAAACACCAGGCGCTGTTTAAGGAACTGGGTGTGGACACCAAAAATGGTCTTGGTAATCTGTATGCAAAGATTGCCATCCTCCCCGACGAAAAACGAGCGGAAATAGAAGCGGACATTCAGACAGCGTATGACAAGCGGCCGGCGCTGGCCATGGTCAATAGCGACAAGGGCATCACCAACCTGCATGTGCCCAGCGATGTGATCATCGATGCCTCCATGCCTGCCGCCATCCGTATCGGGGGCAAAATGTGGGGTCCCGATGGCAAAGCCCACGACACCAAAGCCATGATCCCCGACCGCAGCTATGCAGGGATATACCAGGCTGCCATTGATTTTTGCAAAGAAAATGGTGCTTTCGATGTCACTACCATGGGCAATGTTTCCAATGTCGGCCTGATGGCTCAAAAAGCTGAAGAATATGGTTCACACGACAAAACCTTTGAAATTGCCGAAGCGGGCTCTGTGCGTGTGATCGATGTGCAGGGCAATGTGCTGATGGAACATAGCGTAGCACAGGGCGATATCTGGAGAATGTGCCAGACCAAAGACCTGCCGATAAAAGACTGGGTAAAACTGGCCGTAAACCGCGCCAAAGCCACCGGAAATCCTGCGGTTTTTTGGCTCGACGAGCAGCGCGCACACGATGCCAACTTAATAGAAAAAGTAAAACAATACCTGCCTGAGCACGATACATCCGGCTTGGAAATCAAGATTATGTCTCCGGTAGATGCGATCAACTATACCCTCGACCGGGTAAAAAAAGGCCTGGATACCATTTCCGTTACCGGAAATGTATTGAGGGATTACCTCACAGATCTGTTTCCCATTTTGGAGTTGGGCACCAGCGCCAAGATGCTGTCTATCGTGCCACTGTTAGATGGTGGCGGACTTTTCGAAACCGGGGCAGGTGGCTCGGCGCCAAAGCATGTGCAACAATTTATAGAGGAAGGTCATTTGAGGTGGGATTCGCTGGGCGAATTTCTCGCTTTGGCGGTTTCCGTTGAAGACCTGGCCGTGAAGGTTAACAATAAAAAAGCGGCTGTTCTGGCCAAATCGCTGGACACAGCCAATGGCAAATTTTTGGAAAACGACAAATCGCCTTCCCGCAAAGTCAATGAACTCGACAACCGGGGCAGCCACTACTATCTGGCATTATATTGGGCAGAAGCGCTCGCCGCCCAGCAAGAAGACCCGGAGCTGCAAAGCATTTTTCGCCCCGTAGCCAGCGCATTGGCCAAAAATGAAAACAAAATAATTGAAGAGCTCAATGCCGCCCAGGGCAAGCCGACAGACATTGGTGGATATTATAAACCTGACGAGCAAAAAGCCAACAAAGCCATGCGGCCAAGCCAAACGTTCAACGGTATTCTGGCCTCTATAGGTCAATAGCATATTGATTCCGGTCAGGCAAGCACCAAAGTGTGACATCCTGGCCGGGAATACATTATATTTAATCAAGAAACCGATAACCTATTGATCATTCTTCTATGCATAGTTTTAAATTCACGATCATACTCCTGCTCTTTTTCTTCGCCTTTTCGTGCAAACAAAAGCCACAAAATAGCCAGGAAAAGGCAGACACTGCTCCGGCAGTCAACATGGAATCGTATTTTCAAGGTGCCCTCGACGGCGACATCAACCCTGTGCGCGATGCCCTTGCACAGGGCGCTGATGTAAATGCCAGAGATGAAAACGGGCGCACTGCATTGATGCTCGCCGCGTTCAACGGTCACGATCACATTGTACGCTTGCTATTGAGCAAAGATGCCAAAGTCGATTTGACAGACCAGTCAGACCGCAGCGCTTTGATGTTTGCTTCGTCAGGCCCATTTGCCCCTACGGTGCAGACCTTACTGGAAGCAGGAGCCAGCCTCGACCTGGTCGATAAAGAAGAGCACTGGACTGCATTGATGTTTGCCGCCGGTGAAGGTCAGATGGAAGTAGTGAAAAAGCTGGTCGGTGAGGGAGCCGATGTCAACTGGAAAGATATAGATGGTGAATCGGCCTATGACTTCGCGCTAAGCAGACAACACCACGATGTGGCAGCATTTCTCAAAAGCAAAATGTAAGAAGAAGTGCTACGGCTCTGGTGCGTACAGTTTTGTGCATGTTTAATTATGATTTCGATGATGCAAGGTGGGTATGAAAAGGTATAAAGGTGTCGAATTTCAAATGGCAGTGCTATGATCTTACATATTACACAGCCAGAGGCTGAGGACTATTTGAAACTCACCGAAATTTGCCAGGCTGCCAACAGAAACTGGGGATATCCTGACTATCTGATCGATTTGTGGCAAGACAAACTTACCATCACACCAAGGTATATTCGCAGTCACTACATGCTAAAAGCAGAAAACCAGATTGGCGAAATATTAGGTTTTGGAGCTATCAAAAAAGAATTTGCCAGCAATATATTTGATCTCATGCACCTGTGGATGCTCCCCGGCCACAAGTACCAATACATTGGGCAAATGTTGCTTTCGAACCTGGAACAACAAGCCCAACACAGGGATATCATCAAGACCGTAGTCGATCCAAATTTATCTGATTTCTTCAAAAAATCCGGTTACCAAAAAGTGGGCGAAGTAAAAAGCCAGCCGGATGGAAGAAAGATGCCTTTGTTTAAAAAAGTAGTGGAAAGGGTGAAAATCGTTGAACCTTTGCCCTGAACCCTTAGGGGTAAGACACTGAAAAAAACATTTCAGCTTTTAAAACCCATAGGTTTTGACCAAATTTAGTAGAATTATCGCTACCTGCATCCATCATAATTTTACACAAATGAACATTGCTGACTCTATATCAAGACCGCTGGCATTTTACCTGGCTTTGGCAGGTTTGATGGCCTCCTGCACTTCCCGGCTCTATGTGGCTCCAAGGCAGGGCGACTGTACCGGCCTGGCGGAACAAAAGTGTCTGCTGATCCGGCACGATGCCACCGGCAATTGGATCATCCATCAAGACAAAATCACGGGTTTTGATTATGAACCAGGCTTTAGCTATTTGATAAAAGTAAAAAAGGAACATGTAAAAAAACCACCTCCAGGCACCTCTTCCATCAGATACAGTCTATTGGAAACCATAGAAAAAAAGGATGTGACCAGTGATATGGAAAAAAGCGACCTGACCGGTAAAGATTGGAAGTTGGCATATATGATAGAAAATGGCACCACCATCCAGATCGAAAATAAGATTCCTGTTTTACGTTTTTCGAATGACGGGGAGATCAGTGGAAACGGGGGTTGCAATAATTTTTTCGGCAGTTACTCGCTGCTTGACCGCACCATACGTATCGGGCAAGTGGGTGCCACCAAAATGATGTGCGCAGATGGGGCTGACCTGGAGCAGTCCTTTTTGAAGGTGCTTTCTGGCGAGCTGAGGGGATTGTTTAGCAATGACCAACTGATACTCAGCAGCGACGGAGGCAACAGACTGGTCTTTGAATATTGAGAAGCTTAGACGGGTTCAAAACACCACTTTCCATTATTCACCTGCAAATAATTTCACCATGACAAAAACATCACTGCTTCCTCAAAACGACCGCGCGCATGCGCTGGATGCCTTGCGGGGGGTAGCTGTGCTTGGTATTTTGATTATGAACATCCAAAGCTTTGCCATGATCTCTGCTTCATACACCAATCCTATGGTGTTTGGAAGCATGACCGGCGTCAATAAAACCTTATGGTTGTTTAGCCATTTTTTTGCAGATCAGAAATTCCTAAGCATATTCTCGATGCTATTTGGAGCAGGCATCGTGCTTTTCAGCGACAATTCCGAGCAAAAAGGGTATCTGCCGGCACGTTTTTATTTTCAAAAGCTTTTTTGGCTGTTGGTTATTGGCCTAGCCCATGGATATCTGCTGTGGCATGGCGATATCTTGGTGTTTTATGCCCTCTCGGGCGCAATAGCATTTTTGTTTCGCAAACTTTCTCCCTGGGTACTGGTCAGCCTGGCAGTGGTCATTTTTCTAATACCGGTTTTCAACTATTGGTTGTTTGGCAAAACTTTGCCAATGTGGCCCCCGGAAGCATTGGAGGGAATAAAAGTAAGTTGGCGCCCGGGCCGGCAGAAGTCGATAGGGAAGTAACTGCCCTGACAGGCAACTATCTCCAGGCA
Source organism: Cyclobacteriaceae bacterium (assembly GCA_012033595.1). Classification (GTDB taxonomy): domain Bacteria; phylum Bacteroidota; class Bacteroidia; order Cytophagales; family Cyclobacteriaceae; genus JAAUQL01. The sequence continues at coordinate 18,295 of JAAUQL010000032.1, forward strand.
TTGATGTGGCGGATCCCTCAAACATTTATGATGCAGACTTACGTTTTTTTGGCATTAATGGGCTGGCGCGTACTGTCTATGATGTTGCTGGGCATGGCCCTGCTAAGGTGGGGCGTACTCACCGCAAGGCTAAGCATAAAAAACTATGTGGTCATGGCAGTGTTGGGACTGTCGATTGGTTTTTACTGATTGAAATTGGTGTGCAAAAAATTTTGCTGCCGATTGGTCTGTGGCCTATTCCATGTTTTTGGGGTATTGTGGAATTATGTAGGGAGTTTATTTGTCGCCTTAGGATATGTCGCTTTCATAATGATGCTCTGTCGTGTCCGCAAACTTAGCCTATTGGCCAAAGTGGGCAAAATGGCATTCACCAATTACATTTTAATGACCCTGATTGGTACCACCATATTCTATGGGCACGGCTTTGGTCTGTTTGGCACCATGGAGCGATCGGGGCAACTGCTGGTGGTGGTGTGCATTTGGGTCGTGATCATGGTCTTTAGTCACCTTTGGCAAACCAGGTACTATTTTGGGCCGATCGAGTGGCTGTGGCGATACCTTACCTATGGCAACAAGCCGGTCAATAGGCGGTGATATAAAATGTAGCATGTGGTAATAAAGCCAATAGGAAAATAAATGGAAATAAAGGGCAGAAAATGCCTGCAGCTTTTGTTCAACGGTAATTTGCCTGAAGGCAAAAAATATTAAACTATGAAAAACACAAAAGAGATCATGCTCTTGCAAAAACAAATCGAAAAGCTCAATGCTGATGATTTTGACCTCGGTGCCTGGAAAGCCGGAACCATAATATTGTTGGAGCGCTTATTTGGTTCCGAAAACCAAAAAATCGATCAAATCGAGAATATCCGATACGACCAGAGCAGTTGGGCGTTGCGCCAGGCCAAAGGCTCGACCAATATGATGGAAATGTGCAAAGCCCAGGGCAGAGAAATCTTGCATATCGCCATAGATGAGCTGGAAAATTTTGGCCTTTCCAATAACCAAAGCGACACTACCTCCTCCCCTTTCACAACGGTAATTGTACAAGCACTGGAAAGAGAATTGAAAATATCGCAATACCGGGAAGTGATCGCTTTGATCAAGGCTGACAAAAAAATTGCGGACAAACAAAAGGAATTGATCGAAAAACTCAATGACTTTGGCCACAATTGCGTAGAAAATATGCTGGCCTCTATATTATTGGCCGAAGAAACAAAAGTTAACCTTTAAACCACAATCACATGATACGGAAAGATTATATTCTGCGCATAGTAGATGAATTTGGAAAATTCATGGCTAAAATTATCGGCCTAAGACTGGAGGGTAAAATTGAGGAAGCGCTCAACGAAATAGATAATGTATATGATGGGTTGATAGAAGCAGACCCCAGGGTGCTCAAATCCATTAAGACCAAAGCCTTGCTTCCTTTTCTGATCGATGAAAAAGGATTCAACAATCAATACCTGCGTATGATCGCCGACCTGCACTTCGAAGAAGGTATGCTGTACATCGAAAATGGCGACCCGGTGAGTGCCCGAAATGTGATGGAAAAAGCCAGGGTGCTCATCACCTATCTGATGGACAACGACAGCATTGTTTCTTTTGATTGGCAAGAGAAATTGAGGATGATAGAAGAATTGCTCGCTGACTAAGCTCAGCCACCAGGCAGCAGCACATTTAGCCAGGGCCAGCTTAAACACGTAAAATTTTCCGTACGATTAAATTTCCTGGCGTGGAAGTTACTTGCGTGCCTATCGAAATTGATTCGTTAGCAGCTTGTTTCCAACGCTCGGTTATCAAGATGATTCCGACCCATTACCATTGCTGGCACATTACTCCTTATTATAATTTTTGGTCTCTTGCAAAGTGGCCACTCGCTCATCGCTGTATAGTTCTTGCACCGCTTCCCGGGTATTGTGAGTCCAGGGAAATCGCGCCCAACACATAAACCAGCTCCATTGGTTTTGTTGACGGAGTATGGCAGGTGTGGGCAGTTGTCCCACTTCGCCTAAGGCAATAAGTTTGCCCTGACCCAGTTCCAACAGCTCGTCATGGTGTGACTGCTTAAAATCATTTTTATATACATCAGCCGCAAGAATATCGACATATTCATTTCCCGGGTAAAACAAATGATATGCGCCTGCCTCGTCGTCTTTCCAATCACGGGGGGCATTGGCATTCCACACCCAAATCAAATTATGAAGGTGATGATGGTTTACGTAGCGGTCGTACATCATTTTCCAAAGTTTCTGTATTCCATCTGGTCCTGGCCGTTTGCCATACCAAAACCACATGCCGTTCATTTCGTGGTATGGTCGCCAAAGCACCGGGATCTGCGCATCTCTGAATTTTTTCAGAAACGCTGCCCGCTGGTCAATCTTATCGAGCCACATCATATGGTATTCGGTGCCAGGGGTAATGATCTGCTGCCATTGCTCATCGGTGACCATGCCCTTTACACTGCGTGCAAAACCAAGGCTGTCGTGGTCAAATGGTTTTACCTGGTGGTACATCAGGGTAATGATGGATCCTTTTTCAAACTCTTCCTTGGCTTGCTGAAAAAGATTGTCCGACATAGAAGAAACATCGGTACCCCAAATAGATGGTGTTTTTTCAGTGATGGCGACAATACTATCGGTCGAATTGGTCAACTCGTGCGGATAATTATGCTGACCACTTAGTATTTTTTCACCCCGGTGGGTATACAAAAAATCCAGCAGGCGTCTTGCTTCCGCAGTGGCTTCTTTATTGACCGGCGAAACGGATGGCTTGCATGCATGCAAAAACAATGCTGCCGATAAGGCTAAAAAAATAAGTTGTTTTTTCATCGAGAGGTACATTATGTTTTAAAATATTGTCGTTTCATTGCCAAAATGCACATTTCCAATTTAAGATACAATTACCGACATAATGCATTTTTTTTCAGCGTTGAATGCTAGAATGAAACTTCATTGAGGCCGGATTTCAGCTTTTTTGATTGATCACCTACGGTGATTGTTCCGTCCAATCCACCGGGTAGCTTCACCGTTCCTGACAAGTTTCCTTTCTCGTCTTTCTTAAAATCCACCGCAATATCGCCAAGAAAATGTGGATAAGATGCCTTTACATAGCGTAGCTTACCCAGGTTTGGTCTGATTTCCACAGATTTATACCCTGGCGCAGCAGGTGCAATGCCGGCCACCACATTTACAAAAGCTACGGAAGGATAGGCGCTCCAAGGGTGTGCATCAGAGCGCTGCCGGGCGATCCTCTCGGGCGTAGTGGTATAATGCAGCGGCAGCAACGCTTTCCAAATATCCAGTACCTCATCTACCTGATGGCCCAGGTTTAGCTTGCGCAAAGCCTCAAAATGATAGAGCCTGAAAAAATACCCGGCCTTATTTACCGAAGTATCGGCAAAGGAGCGCAGCAACAGGTCTTTTTGAAATTGATGATCGAACATACCGGATGTGACGGCCAACACATTGGTTCGCTCATCGTAAAAATCGCCCCCGGGATTGTCGGTGAACAATTTTTTGTCGGCATCCCAGCAGGCAGCAAATACATCGGATTTCATCTTTTCGGCTCTTTGCAGGTAGTTTGTAGCAAGTTGATTTTCACCAATATGTTCCATGATTTCGGCGGCTTTTATCAGCGTAGTCGCATATTGCAAGGAAATGGTGGCTGAGTTTCCATCTTTCGCGCCGGGCTGTACGCCTTTGCCAGCCCAAGGGGCATTGTGATACCAATCGACAAAATATGCCCCTACCGGTTTGCCGATCAGTCCATTTTCAAGGCGATTTTGATCAAACCAATCCAGACCCAGATAAATGGCATTTTTGTAAGAAGCCACAAACTGTTTGTCGCGGCAATACATCATGTAGTCGTGGATCATATCGATCCAGATCAGGGTGAAGTTGGGATGCAGGAAAGTGCCGCGTACCGGATAGCAACTCGTGATTTGTCCATGTGGCATTTGCGAATAGCCAAATTGCTCAATGGCATTGCGCAGCCATGTGGTATCGCCTGACATGTACAAATTTACCAGTGCATGTACTTTCGAATCACCGACGTACATCATTTGTTCATAGTAGGCATCACTCATCAGGTTGTCCTGTGTACATATCTTTGCCGTTCTCCAGCAAATTTCATCAATTTGGAGGTAGTCATTGTCGTCGCAATCGAAGATGGCACGCCGGCTGATGGGCGCAATCGTCTCCATATTGTAAAAATCTTCGAGTACGAGGGCTTCCTCGGCAGTTTCTACCTCTATCTGCACAAACCTAAAGGCCCTGTACCAAAGCGGTGCATATACAAATGGCCGACCATCGGGCATAATGATGTCATGTACCCCACGTATTGCTTTGCCATCGATCTCATTTCGATCTCCCTTGGTCAAATCTGGCAGCAGCAGGTTTTCGGCATACCTCACCACTATTTTTGATTGCTCACCTCCCCTGATCTTCAATTCGGGAAACCCAAGGGTCACGGTGTTGTTGTCTAGCAAAATGGTGGCGTTGGTATGTGGCGGAACAGTTAACTTTTGGGTGCCCTCCAAAAACTCCGGGGGTATTTGTATGCCACTGACGCGCGCCACCACGGGTAGCCTTTGCTTTATTTGCTGCACCTGGGGGGTGGTACGAGCCTTCATCAGCCAGTGATGCCCGGTTTGCCCCTCCTTGCTGGCTTTAAATATCCATTTGGCAGGTTCCCAGTGGCTGTCGTCATACTCAATGTTTTGCCATCCGACCGGGTAAGCATTTACCAAAATACTATCTCCGGGATTGCTGGCATAAAACCCTCCAACTATATCTTTGTCCTCACCAAAAATCCATGAAATGTGGTTGGGCAACATCGCCTGGTTTTGCCTTGCCTTCCAGTTGGTATCGGTGTTTACGATTTTTTCCTTATCGGAATAGCCCTGAAGGATGAATCCGGTACGCAGCGACATGATACCATAGAAGCGATCAACGCCCCAATTGGCTACTTCGGCAGCCAACACATTATTGCCTGCCTGGAGATACGGTGAAATATCGATGGTTTCATAGCGCCAATGCCTCCAATCAGACAGTTGCGGCCCGATACTGCAAAGCGTTCCGTTTACATACAATTTGTACCTGTTGTCTGCCGAAACATGGATTATGAAGCTATCCGGTACGGCAATGATTTGGAAGGTTTTGCGATAGTTTGTTACACTGTAGTCGGCCAGAGGTGCCCTACTGGTGCAAATCCAGGAGGCCGTCCAGTTTTGAGCCTGGTATGCCTGATCCGGATGGTTAAGTTCTGCGGCAAGTTGCCCTTTCAGCGTAAAAGCTACGGACATTAGTGCCATTGCCACCAACATGGACTTGTAATTTTTCATCTTCATCATATTTCGTTCAGCGTATGATAGGCGCACGGCACGGTGTCGCAAGACGCCTGTATTTCCAACAGTAATGTATGCTTATTCTTTCTTTAAAAAAATGCCTTCTATTTCCAGCTCATTTTCCTTACCTATTTCAATCAGTTCCAGCGTCAATTCGGTTTCCTGCCCTGCTTTCAGGCTTGCTTTCGTTGTCTGAAATTCCGTCCAATCATGGAGGTGATCGTAGTCTGGCAGAGCTGTTTGAACATGTTCGCCATTGACTTGCGTACCGAGCAGGCAGTGGCTTATCTGGCCGCGATACCTAACCGAAATGCTGTAATAGCCGCTGGAAGCAGGCAATATGCTCCAGCGAATCATGTCTCCTGCGGCCTTCCATCCTGTGATGTAGCTCGCATCGGTGCCCGAAGGATGAAAGCCGCCATTTGGATTTTTGAATTTCAGGTTGCCCGAGGCATTTCCAAGGTGGGGCGCCAGTCGCACCGGGTTTTCTTCATCAAATCCGACAGGAACAGGCTTGGGCAAATGTGAGGTGCTGTCGTAAATCATGTGGTAAAAATCCAGGTAGGCCTGGTTAAGTTCTTTCAGTTTTCCGGAAATTCCTCAGCCAGATTGTGCTTTTCGCCGGGGTCGCTTGCCAGGTGGTATAGTTCATCCCCATTCACCATTTTCCACCTTTGCCTGATAGCCGCCCCGCCGGGGTACGGAGCCAGGTCGCGCAAGGTACTCAAGTGAAAATTTTCGAAATAGCTTCTTTCATCCTTGGAATTGGGCTGACCTTCCAACTGGTTTTTCAGGCTTACCCCGTCAAAATCAGCAACATTTCCTGATCCAATGATATCGAGCAGCGTAGGTACCACATCGATATGGGCGGCCAGGCTTATGGTGTCATATGCGGGAAACCACTTCCCCTCCCATTTCCAAAAGCACTGTGTGCGGATGCCACCTTCATAAACACTATATTTTTGATTGCGCAAGCCCACATTGTACCGAAGTTCATCGGTATTTTTCCAGCCTCCGGTCAGTGGTCCATTATCGCTCATAAAGATAATGATGGTGTTGTCCATCAGCGAATTATCGTTTATTGCCTGAAACAGCCGACCCAAATTTTCATCTATGTTTTCTATCATTCCATAAACTTTGGCGGTTTGGAGCGGCAGTCCCTTTTCAAGGAAATGTCGGTAATAGGCGCTGTCGATCTGAAGCGGAGTATGGGGCGCATTGTAGGCCAGATAACAAAAAATAGGTGTCTTTTGATTGCTTATAAATTCAATGGCCTTGTCGGTAAGCACATCGGTGATATAGCCCCGGGTTTGTTCCATCTTTCCATTGTGTTCCAGGATCGGATCAAAGTAATTTTCGGTATGTCCGGTACGAAAACCGAAGTATTCGTCAAACCCCTGGGCATTTGGCACAGAAGGGTAATTTTCGCCGAGATGCCATTTGCCAAAAATACCCGTGGTGTAGCCTTTGGCGCTAAGTATTTCGGCCAGGCTATTTGCACCGGGATCCATAGTTTCAAATCCGTTCAATACACTACGCACCCCAACCTTCTGATGATATTTACCGGTAAGCAGGCTAGCCCTGGTCGGTGCACATACCGGCGATACATAAAAGTATTTGAACTTTACGCTTTCACCGGCCAGCTCATCTAAATGAGTAGTTTGGAGGTGAGGATTGCCCGCGCTGCCATAGTCGCCATAGCCCATATCATCCGTTAAAACGATGAGTATATTCGGAAAGGTTGGCAACGCCTTTTTGCCGGCACAGCCAAGCATAGACAGCGAAAGTAGCGTTGTTTTCAAAAAATTGAAAAGGAAGTTTTTGCAGTTTAGGTTCATTATTATAATTAAAAAAAAATTACCATACACACTCCAATGGGCAAGGGCTGTACCCCATCGCGTTGTATCCTTTTGATCAAAAATATAAAATGTATTGGTTCCGCTAGTATTTATGCCGCATTTTTTTTCTATGCCTTATCAGCGCTATCTATAACGGCTTGAAAGAAAAATTTTTTGTTTTTACGTCGAATACGTCGGGCGCCCTTTTTCCCTTGCATTGGTTGAAAGCACAGAGCCGGAAAAAGTTAAAGCGAACAAGACACGCAAGCGGTGGAAGGGCTTTGCATGGAAGGTGCTACGCGGGTCGAATTAAACTTGCAGGTGAAAATATGTTTCCCACAAACCACTAATATCCCCGGCTCCCTCTTTGGATTTATATCTGTATTTTTGCATCCAATTTAGCATTCGCGATGTGGGCATAATAAAAAAACAAGCGTTACAGTCATCGGTACTATTATATATAGGTACGCTAATCGGTTTTCTCACCACGGGGCTCCTGGCGCCCAACCTGTTGAGCGAAAGCGAAATCGGAACCCTCCGCTTGCTCATGTCTTACTCTGCTATATTCATGAGCATCAGCATATTGGGTATTAGCACAGTCACCATCCGCTTTATTCCCCAGTTTTATAATAAAAAAAACAACAGGCACAATGGATTTTTGGGCATTGCGCTTTTGGTAGGTACCCTTGGCTTGCTGGTGTCCATTGTGCTTATTCTGGCTATTAAGCCCACCATAGTAAGTAACAACCTGGATAAATCACCGCAATTTGCCCGGTATTTTTACCTCATCCTTCCCCTTACGCTCTTTCAGACCTACTACTCCATACTCGATTCTTACAATAATGCTTTGTACAGGGCCTCCTATGGAGTCTTCCTGCGCGATTTTGTGCAACGCATTTTTATTTTGGCTGCGCTTACCCTGGTGCTGGTACATTTAATAGATTTCGAAATATACGTTTATGTGTACGTAGCCGCTATATGCTTCCCTACCCTGCTTATTTTCCTGCACCTTATCCGGCATAATGCCATAGATATTCGCATCAACACCGCTATGCTCAACAAGCCGCTTATCTCTTCGATGGTAAGTGTGAGCATTTTCGGTTTGCTCAATAGCTTTAGCAACCTGGCCGTATTGCAAATAGATACCATAATGGTCAACATGTATCTGGATGCTGCTGCAGTGGGTATTTATACCATCACTTTTTTCTTTGGTACCCTGGTTTTTATTCCTGCCAAAGCGCTCAATAAGATTGCGCCTACCCTCATAGCCAAAGCATATAAGGAAAAAGACGCCGAGGCCATCAGGGATATTTATTATAAAAGTTGTGGCAATTTGTACCTGGTGGGCACCCTCATTTTGCTGGGCTTGCTGGTCAACCTCGACAATGTTTTCCACATCATCCCCGACACCTACGAACCGGGCAGGTATGTGATCGTACTGATTGGCATAGCCAACCTGATAAAAATGGCCGGAGGAACAAATGATTCGATCATCACCTATTCCAAAGATTACAAGATCACCACATTGTTTCTGATTCTGCTGGGCATTTTGGTCATATCGCTCAATTTTGTTTTCATTCCCCTGTGGGGAATGACGGGAGCGGCATTTGCGTCGCTTTTGTCATTGCTTTTTTACAACCTGGGCAAAATGATCTTTATCTGGCAGCGTTTTGGTCTCAATCCATACAACCTCCAATACCTGGTGGTGCTGGTCATTGCCACTGGTATTTATATTGGGGTGTCGCTCCTGCCAATAGATATGCACTTCATCGCAGAAATTATGCTGGATAGTATGCTGACCACGCTGCTGTTTTATCTGGCCATCAGGCGCATGCCGCTGGCGGCTGACCTCGACCTGGCCATAAAGCAGGTTTATGCCAAAGTAATGGGTATTTTGAGATAATTTTTTTTGGTGAATGTTTTAAATATAAAATTTAATCCTACCTTTGTACCTCGAAAAATGAGACATCAAAAATGTCCTATGGTGTAACTGGCAACACGTCTGATTTTGGTTCAGAAGAGTCTAGGTTCGAGCCCTAGTAGGACAACAAAAATCCCGAATTTCATTCGGGAATTTTATTTAAAAAAAATCCAATTTTTCCCATGTCCAAGGTCAAGCTTTTTTCAGGCACTAATTCAGAGTATTTAGCTAAGAAAATCGCGACCGAATATGGCAAGCCGCTCGGTGAGATCGAGGTTCAGAAATTCAGCGATGGCGAAATGTCCCCCTATTTTATCGAATCTGTGCGAGGGTGCGATGTTTTCCTCATCAATTCCACCTTTGCCCCTTCCGACAACCTAATGGAGCTGCTATTGATGATAGATGCTGCCAAAAGGGCAAGTGCCAAATATGTGACCGTGGTAATACCTTACTTTGGGTATGCCAGGCAAGACCGAAAAGACAGACCGCGTGTCTCCATCGGAGCCAAGTTGGTGGCCAATCTCATTTCAGCGGCAGGCGCACATCGCATCATGACTTGTGACCTGCACGCAGGCCAGATCCAGGGATTTTTTGATATACCGGTCGACCACCTCGATGGATCCTACATATTTGTGCCTTATATCAAAAGCCTCAACCTGGACAATCTGCTGATCGCCTCGCCTGATGTTGGCGGCACCAAACGTGCTCGTGCCTTTGCCAAGCATTTCGAAGTAGATATGGTGGTGATAGACAAATACCGCAAAAGAGCTAATGAAGTGGCCAGCATGCAGGTAATTGGCAATGTAGAAGGGCGTGATATCGTATTGGTCGATGACCTTATAGACACCGGAGGTACCCTGGCCAAAGCCAGTATCGTACTCAAAGAAGAAGGAGCCCGCTCGGTGAGGGCTATTGCCACTCATCCGATATTGTCTGGCAATGCATATGAAAATATTGAAAACTCAGCCCTGGAAGAATTGGTAGTAACAGATACCATACCCCTTTACAGGGAAAGTAACAAAATAAAAGTGTTGAGCGTGGCCAACCTGTTTGCCAAGGGCATCAGAAAAACCCACACCAACGAATCAATCAGTTCATTATTTATTCACTAATTAAAAACAAAAAAATGCGTAAAGTAGAGATTATAGGGTATAAAAGAGCAAATCTCGGCAAAACCGATTCTAAAAGACTTAGAACTGAAAGCCAGGTTCCCTGTGTGTTGTATGGCGGAAAAGAGCAAGTGCATTTCTCTGCCCCAATGATTTTGTTCAGGGATGTGGTTTACACACCTGAGCCTGCCTTTGTCAAGCTCAATATCGAAGGTGAAATTCACAACGCCATCCTTCAGGATATCCAGTTTCATCCGGTCAACGAAATCATTCTCCATGCTGATTTTCTTGAACTTGCCGATGATAAGCTGATCAAAATGGATATTCCGATCAAATTTACCGGTAAAGCACCGGGCGTAATTGCCGGCGGAAAATTGCTTGTGAAATTAAGGAAAGTGACCATTAAGGCTGTCCCGGGCAATATGCCCGAATCCATCAGCATGGACATCAGCGGATTGTCACTTGGAAAATCGCTGAAAGTATCAAACATCGAAGCAAAAGATTTTGAGATACTCAACAACCCAAGGATCACCATAGCCACGGTAGAAATACCAAGAACACTGAAAGCCGGTGAGCAAGAGGAAGAAGAGGAAGAAGCAACAGCAGAAACTGCGGAAGCTGGCGAAGAATAGCCGCTCGACAACGATAATGAAAATCCTGCTTATTGATGGTAAGCAGGATTTTTTTATTTATGGATAATGGTTGAACTATGAAATTTTTAATTGTCGGACTGGGGAACATCGGAGCTGAATACGAGCTCACCAGGCATAACATAGGTTTTTTGATAAATGACTATTTGGCCGACGAAGCAAAAACAAGCTTTGAAACCGCAAAATTGGCCGCAATGGCCAGCTATAAGCACAAAGGAAAAAGTATTTACCTCATAAAGCCTGCTACCTATATGAACCTGAGCGGTAAGGCAGTCAACTATTGGATGCAACATCTCGGCATACCGGTAGAAAGAACGCTGATCATCACCGACGACATCGCACTGCCCCTGGGCAAATTGCGCATGCGACCCAAAGGATCGAGTGCCGGACACAACGGACTGAAGAACATTGAGGGCTATTTGGGTCAGGATTACATTCGTCTAAGGGTAGGCATTGGCAGCAATTTTGGCAAAGGCCAACAAGTTGACTATGTGCTGAGCCGGTTTGAGGAAGAAGAAATGACCGCACTGCCAGGCATAATTAAAAAAGCAGGTGAGGCGGTGTTGTCCTTCTGCACCCTCGGCCTGGAGCGCACTATGAATTTTCATAATAACTGAGCGGAAAGCTGCAGGCGATAAGCTACATGCTGCACCCAGCATTCTAGTTGGAGCGAATGGCCACCACCGGATCGAGTCGGGCTGCCATCAGCGCGGGAATAATACCCGCAGATACGCCGACAAAGGTAGAAATGCCAATACCCAAAATAATATTTTTGAGCACCAGTGTGAGTACGAAATTACCAAGTGGAATAAAAGTGCCAAAATAAACCAGCATCAATCCAAAGCCTCCGCCAATCAAACTCAAAAACACAGCTTCGAACAAAAACTGAAAAAGGATAAAATAATTTTTGGCCCCCAGAGACTTTTGAATGCCAATAATCCCCGTGCGCTCGCTTACGGTTACAAACATGATATTGGCTATGCCAAAGGCGCCAACCAGGATGGAAAAATACCGATGAACCACCCCGCCATGGTGAGCACATCAAATACCCCATTGAGCGAGTTCATGATTGCTTCCGGTCTGTTGATGGCAAAATTGTCCTTTTCAGTAGGCCTGATGCCCCGGTAAATCCGAACAAGACCCCGCACTTCGTTTTCCAATTCGATAAGACCGATATCATTGGCTCCGCCTTTGAGCCACAGCGCAGTTCCCAGCCCACGATTTTTGCCAGTATAGTACAATTTGCGCAATGCATGAAAAGGAACGATCACCGACAGGTCATTGCTCGGTGTGCCCAGCAGGGTCTCTCCCACTTCTTTCATGAGACCGACCACAGTGAATTTCATACCTCTGATGGTAATTTCTTTTCCTATGGGCGATTCTGTGGCCTGGAAAAGCGCCTCTTTCACATCATGGCCTATTACGGCCACATTGGTCCCGAAAGAGAACTCCCGGGAAGAAACAAATCTACCTTCGATAATATCAATGTCAAACAAGTCGATGTGGCCCTCGGTAGTCCCCCAGAAATTGATACCGCCTATGCTACTGCTTTTTCTCTTGATGGTGCTGCCCCCTGCCACCGCAAAAAAGCACATAGACGTGGCATTGGTGAGGTTGTCTTGCAGGTATTTAAATTCGTTGTACTCCACCTCGGGCCGTTTCATATATTCCCACCAGGGATAATCGGGGCCAAAGGTCATGGGCCATTTTTCGAGGTAGATGACGTCAGAACCTAAGAAAGAAAGGCTGTCTTTGATGTTTGCCTTGAGCGAATCTACCACGGTGAGCGCTGCGATAATGGCAAAAATACCAATGGTGACCCCGGTAAGGGAAAGAATAGTGCGCAGTGGATTTTGAGTGAGCGCGTTCCAGGCAAACCTAAAACTTTCGTAAACTAATCTAATTATAATCAATGGATGCTTAATTTATTTAAAAGTATCGACCCTGGCATAATATTAAACAATCTATTTTGCTATCTTTGCAGCCCTTTATTTTAATACTAATCCATTTTATTTAATACCGTAATATTAAATATGAAATTATCTGAATTCAAGTTCGATTTGCCAGCTGGCTCCATAGCTTTATATCCGGCTGATAACAGGGATGAATCCCGACTAATGGTAGTGCATCGAGACACCGGAAAAATCGAGCATAGAACCTTCAAAGACCTCGTTGAGTACTTTAATGAAGGCGACACGCTGGTGATGAACGACACCAAGGTATTTCCGGCAAGGCTGTACGGAAACAAAGAAAAAACAGGCGCTAAAATCGAGGTTTTTCTGCTTCGTGAACTCAACAAGGAAATGCGGCTTTGGGATGTGCTGGTTGACCCGGCCAGAAAAATCAGGGTAGGCAACAAATTGTATTTTGGTGAAGGCGACCTGGTGGCTGAGGTTATTGACAATACCACCTCCAGAGGGCGCACCATCAGATTTTTGTATGATGGTTCCGACGAGGAATTCAGGTCAATAATAGATTCTTTGGGCGAAACCCCACTGCCTAAATATATCAAAAGGCAAACCGAACCCGAAGACAGGGAGCGATTCCAAACCATATTTGCCGAAAATATTGGCGCTGTGGCCGCCCCAACAGCTGGGATGCACTTTACCAAACAATTGGTAAAACGGCTGGAGATCGTTGGCGCTCACATCACGCCCATCACCCTGCATATTGGCCTGGGCTCTTTTAGACCGGTAGATGTGGAAGACCTTACCAAACACAAGATGGATTCGGAGAATTTTTTTGTTGGTAAAAAGACCGTAGAACTGGTAAATGAAGCCCTCGATAACAAAAAGAAAGTTTGTGCCGTGGGTACCACCAGCATGCGCGCCCTGGAATCTTCTGTGTCGGCCAATGGAAGGCTCAAAGAAAGGGAAGGCTGGACAGACAAATTCATTTTTCCTCCATACGAATTCAAAATCTGCAATGCACTCATCACTAATTTCCATATGCCTGAAAGCACGCTTTTGATGATGGCCTGTGCGTTTGGCGGTTACAACCTGGTAATGGAAGCCTACAAAACGGCGATCAAAGAAAAATACCGGTTTTTTAGTTATGGCGATGTGATGCTGATCATTTAAAAACTTTAAAGCTTCCTCGAAGGGAGCTTTTTTTGTTATGAATGAATATGCGATAATAGTAGCGGGAGGCAGCGGCTCCAGAATGCAAACGGAGACCCCCAAGCAGTTTTTGGAGCTACAAGGCAAGCCGGTACTGATGCACACCCTTGAGGTTTTTATGTCATATGCCAGCCATCTCAAGCTCGTTTTGGTGCTTCCGGAGGCCTCCATTCCTGTATGGCAAGACCTCTGCAAGATGCATTCATTTCACCACCCCATCCACGTGGTGTCAGGTGGAAAATCGCGATACCAATCGGTAAAAAACGGGTTGATGCAATTGCCTCAGGAAGATAGCCTGGTGGCTATTCACGATGGGGTAAGACCGCTGGTGACCAGGGGAATAATTGCCGAAAGTTTTGCAACGGCAAAGGCATATGGAAGTGCCATCGCAGCCACACCACTCAAAGAAAGTATTGTAGAAGTAGCCGGAGACAGCGCAAGATCGATAGACCGCACCAGATTCAGGTCTATACAAACGCCCCAGACCTTTAAAACCCTATTGATCAGGGAAGCCTACGAGCAAATAGACGAGCGCCACGCCTTGACAGACGACGCCAGCGTTGCCGAGAAATTCGGCCTTACAATCAGATTGATAGCTGGCAGCTATGAAAACATAAAAATCACCACCCCGGAAGACTTGCTGCTGGCAGAAAGCATAATGGGCACAAAAAAAATAAGGCGATCATAATCGCCCTACTTTGTTCTTTGATTGTGTTCTTAATATTCGTCTTCGTTGAAGAAAAAATCGTCTTTGGTGGGATAATCCGGCCATATCTCCTCAATATTTTCATAAGGCTGTCCATCGTCCTCCAATTCCTGTAAATTCTCAACTACCTCCATTGGCGCACCTGAGCGGATAGAAAAATCAATTAACTCGTCTTTGGTGGCAGGCCAGGGAGCATCTTCCAAGTATGAAGCAAGTTCTAATGTCCAGTACATATTAATATGGTTTCTAAATAATCGTGCAAAAATATAGTTTTATTTTTAAAAACAAACAGATGGCAAATTTTAAAAAACCAAAGCAGCTTCTTAAATCGACAGGCCTGCATCGGAAAATTTTCAGGGGGAACTCTGAGTGCTCCATCGGCAAATTTGCCATCATAAGCTCGCTCAAGTATCCGCACCATCATTGCACAGTGAGCTGCTCCGCCAGCCTTATCTGCACAGACTGCCTGCCGGGCAGGGAAATGGTAAACGTTGTATATTGTTCGGGGATGCTCTCCAGGGTGATGTCGCCACCCATATTTTCCACCCCTTTTTTCACAACATACAGTCCCAGACCATTGCCTTTGGAATTGGTGTTGCCAATAAAAAACATTTCAAAAACCTTATCTTTGATATCGGGAACGATGCCGGCGCCATTGTCGCTAAAGGTGATCATGGAGCGGCCGTCGACCACATCGAAGCCAATAGCAATGGTGAGAGACATGCCGTGGATGGGGCCGTATTGCAGGCTGTTATCGAGCAGGTAAGTAAATATTATTTCCAGGATTTCTTCGTCGCCATAGAGCGGCTCGTCTGTGGCAATATCCAGCTTCATATTGATGTCTTGCTTTTCCAGCTTGTCATCGAATTTGGTTTTGATTTTTAGCACTAACGCTTCAAAATCAATTTCCTGGCATTTTGAGCTGTTATTGATCTGATGTATATGAATCAGTTTGCGCAATAGCAAATCCATCTGAGAGGCCGTCAGATTGATTTTATCCAAAATCTCATTGATTTTTTCATCTCCAGACATCACCCTGATAAGTGATGACAAGCCGAAAAAGGTGGTCAGCGGCCTACGCAAATCATGCGACGATTTGTACAGGAACACATCGAGCTCTTTGATGGCATTCTGCAACAATGCCGTTCTATTGGCTACCTTCACTTCCAGGCTGGCATTCACATCTGAAATGGTTCGATTGGCGGCTTCAAGTTCCTTTTTCTTTTCGCGCAACTTTTGCAGCAAAACCGTGAACACCGTTAGCACGGCGACGAGAAAAAGTACAATAATGGTGACGATAATCAATTTGCGCCTGAATTCCTTTTGTGCAAACTCCTTTTCCCGCTCGATTTCCACCAGCCGGATTTCCTGGGCTTTCAGTGACTCCCGCAGGTTTTCAATGGTACTCATGGATCCTTTGAAGGAGGTTTTGAAAAGTATCTCATTTTCAAGGAGCAGCGTTTCAAGACGACGTAATTGAGCGGCAATCTGCTCCTTCCGCTCAGGAGTCAACTGGGCGATATCTTCTATTTTTTGGTTGAGCACACGCATATCGCGTTCCAGCCATTGGTTTTGCTTCAATAAAAACTGATGATCGAACGCGATATCGTCTATCATTTTTTCGAGGCTGCTGGAGATGTCCGCTTGCAGCAGGAGCGAATCCTGGACTTTTTCATTGAGGTAAAAATCCTTCAATTGATTCTCCAAATCATCTTCATTTTCCAGGTCTTCGATGGTAGATTGTGCCTCTATGGTTCGGGCAAAGCCTTGATTTTGCTGCGGCAAACCAGCCTCAACTTTGCGGCTTTTGATGATGGCCACAAAGGCCGTGTCATTTTCTAAAAAACTCTTATTGAGTATTTCGTAGCCTGCTATCTGAAATCTTGTGGCTTCATTGAGCCGGAAGTCAAGCGGCAAGATTAGCCTGAAAACGCCTATTTGATTGGTGGTTCGGGTAAATGACAAACCCTGGTTGTCGGTAACCAGCACTTCCATATCCTGCAACGCCACGCCTTGTTCGTTTTCTACGATGCCATATACGAATTTGTAATTTTTCTTATTGAGCATCACTTCCACCAGCTTGTCGCTGTAGCTCCAGGAGCTCAGCTCGTATCCTCTTTTATACGCGACCACCGATTTCGGCTTGGAAATTTGCGTTTGTGAAATCATAAAAGCCTCTCCCTGCATATCGGATAATAGAGGCTGGTTTTGATCTATGACCATGGTGACATTGCTCAGGGCATTGCCCTGGCTGTCTTTAGAAATTACATAAAGCGTGTCCTGTGATTGAGCATAAGGGATGTGAAACAGGAAAAAACCAGAATAAGTGCAAAAATCATATTTTTATAGAGGAGTTTCATACAAATTGTCCGCTTAAGTATAAAAAAATCGTTCGACTATTCCATGATTTCTCGCAATGAGGGAATGAATACTATAGAAATGTTTTTGTCAAGCGGATGGTTAACCGGCAAATGCAAATTGGTTTGGTATCTTGATCCCCCCTCCCTGATTACCACAAGTTTGTAGTTGGCATTCCAGGGAAGCAAGAAATCAAAATATCCCTTTTCGTCTGTATTTTGAGCATAAAGTAGTTCATTGGTTTGTGCATCAATCACCTGAACAGGCAAATTGGCCAGCGGACTAACTGCTTGTTTTTTTTCAAATTGTGTTTTGTCCAGCATCACCGTACCCGAAATCCCATATCGGAATTTGTCTTTGTATATCTCCAGGTAATAAATATCATCCTTAGATTGTTTGCCCCCTCTGTTGGAACAGAAATATCCGAAATCCCCGTGTTCATCCAGCGCGACTCCAAAATCATCTGCCGTACTATTGATGGGGTATCCGAGATTTACCAATTGAAGGGCACTATCTTCTTCCACGTAAGTGGCAAAAATATCTAAACCACCCAAGCCACCATGGCCATCGGAAGCAAAATAAAAAGTCTGATCGCGATGCAGATAAGGAAACATTTCGTTGCCGGGACTATTTATTTTCGGCCCCAGATTCTGAGGTTTGCTCCATCCCTGATCGTGATACAGGCACATATACAAATCAACACCTCCGTAGCCTCCCGGCATATCAGACGCAAAATACAAGCGCTTTCCATCACTGCTCATGGCAGGATGAGCTAAAGAGGCTCCTTGCTCATTGATATCCAGAAGACTGACGTTGCCCCAATCCTGCTGCACCTTTTCTGCAGAAACAACTTTAGCCGTCCCTGCCCGCCCTCCGTATCATTAACATTGGAAGAGAAAATCATTTTGGTTTCATCCTTGTAAAAAGTGGCATTGCTTTCATTTGCCGGGCTGCTAAGACCCTGGCTAAACATCACCGGAACTTCAAAATCATTTTTCTCATTGGGCTTGCCAGATTTGGAAAATGGCGCAAAATATAAGTCGAAAAGTTCTGTATTGCCTGCGCCGGGCAACTTGCCAAACTTCCCCGGCCGGGAAGAAGAAAACACGATTCCCCCTTCGTAAAATGCGGGAGACATCTCTGAAAAACGGGTATTGATGTTTGTAGGCTTTACCAAATAAAACAAGGAATCAAGGTACAAATGTTCAATATTTTCCATTGAATGTATCGCATCCGAAAATTTGCCGGGAAACTGACTGTCCAGACGGTGGTAAATGTTGGCCGCTTTGTCGTAGTCACCGGTTTTAGAAAAGCAAATGGCCTTTTGCAACCAATCG
Source organism: Cyclobacteriaceae bacterium (assembly GCA_012033595.1). GTDB lineage: Bacteria > Bacteroidota > Bacteroidia > Cytophagales > Cyclobacteriaceae > JAAUQL01. Next base: position 36,677 of record JAAUQL010000032.1, read on the forward strand.
TTTTGGCTCAGGTTATTTACATCCTGTACCTTGTCATACCAAAAGACTGTGGGCTTGGGCTCCCCGATTTTATAATAACTGCGCGCAATAAGCACAGCAGTGATGTCTGTAGGACGCTTTTTATAATCTTTTTTAAAGAGTTCTATGGCGGTATGAAAGTCTTTGGCTTCGAAGCGCTGCTGCGCCACCGAAAATGAACTGGCAAAGATGTCCCAAACTGTCTGGGCAAATAATTGTCCATGCAAGAAAATAGCAATCGAAAAAAGACACAACAGTTTGCGCATTCTATATCCTCTAAAAGTATCGTGGATTGATCACATCCCTTTTGTCAAAGGTAAAATAATAACTCAATAATATTTCATGAGATGCTGTAGAAACCGATTTGTTTTTGGCCAGTGGGGCATCGTATGCATAGCCAAGCCTTAGATGGTTGGTCACCTGCATTTGAATGAGCGCATTCAGACTGCTTACCGAACGGTACGATGCGCCTAGCCAGAGTGCATCCATAATAATAATGGTGCTGTTGACATCCAGATAAGTACCGTATCCGGATATTGCTTTGATCAACAATCCGGGTTGGAGTTTTACCTGGCTACTCAAATCAAACATATATCCTGCCGTGACAAAGTAATGTCTTTTTTTACTTACCAAATTACCCTCATAGATATTATCCTGTCGGCTTATGCTGATATTCGGCACCGAAAAGCCTACATAGAACCTCGGAGTATAAAGATATAGCCCTGCGCCTATTTGGGGTTCGGTGGTACTGTAATCTGACTGGTAAAACAACTGGTCATTTGGATCTTGCAAATCTTGAGACAAAGAAGCATAGGCTGACCTCCTGGCGGCTATGCCGCCCTGCAAACCAAAATTAAGGGTGGCATTTTCAGCTATTGACAAAGCGTATGATCCTGCCAGCGAAAAACTGTTGGTGCGATGAATGCCCACCTGGTCATTGGCAAACAGAATGCCCACACCTACTTTGCTCAAGCCTACTGGGGCATGTGCCGACATCACAAACGAAAGAGGAGCCTCCTTGACTCCCGCCCATTGGTTTTTGTACATGGCGGTGACATTGAGCACATCCTGACTACCCGCATAGGCCGGATTGACTATAAATCCATTGAACATGTACTGACTGTACATACCATCGTACTGCGCCCACACATCACCTGCGCCAGCCATTGCGGCGATCCATAAAGCAACAAATTGTATGATTGGTCTCTTTAGCTTCATTTCACTACTTCTACATATCCCTTTATCGTTTCGCCATTTCCCAGATCAATCCTATAGAAATATGAGCCATTGGGCAATTCGCTGCCGGAGCCCTTGTTGGCTCTGCCATCCCAAACCCGTTCTTCATTATTGTATTGATTAATTGCATACACCAGCTTGCCCCAGCGATCGAATATCCTGACGCTGTTGTCTGGGAACTGTTCAATACCCTCTATAATCCACATGTCATTAGATCCATCGCCATTGGGTGAAATTCCCTTATACACCCTGAGCTTAAGGTCTATTTCCAATGGAAATTCCACATTTACCAGCGTGCATGCTTTAGGTGCGCCATTGTCACAAACTTCAAATTCAAATTGTTGAGGTCCTGTGGCAGTAGTAAAATCAAAGCACAACTCCTCTGCCCTCACAGCTGCCACTTCTACCTCTGCGGGCTTCCGGACTATTTGAGCCAATGATAATTTATCCCCTTCCACATCAATCATTTGCAGGCAAAGCGTGACCAAACCCAGATCAGAAACCGTGAGATCAAAATCCTGAAACACAGGCAGGTCATTAACAGGGGTCACCACTATGGTCACATTGGCTCGGGCACAGCGGTCGGGCTGCGACACGGCACATACCTGATAGCTGAGCTGGTCGGTGCCGTTAAAGTTTACATTGGGCAAATAGACGATTTTTCCATCTTCGATGCGTGCCGTACCAAACTCCGGTTTTTGAAGGATTTCTTTAAGGAGCATTTTTTCTTTGGGGATGGATATTTCGTCGTTGGCAAGTACGTCCATGACGATGGCCAGCTCTTCCTCGGTTGAAAAATCATCGTCTCCGGCAAATATGTCGATGGCCGGCACCAGGGTTTCTATCATAATAATCGAACTACACTGTGCAGTATTATTGTGTATGTCGATCGCTTCATATTGCAGCATATATTCCCCTTTCGGGAAAAAATCTCCGCTTGCATAGTTAAGTTTATCGATCCTATTCACGCTTTTTAAGCCACAATTATCCGAAACCACAGGGTCATCAAAATTTACAATTGTACCATTAAACTCGCCGCTGATAGAAAAAGACTGGCTCGGGGGGCAGACCATCATTGGGGAAACCGTATCGTTTACCTGCACCTCAAACTCACATTTTGCCTGGTTTTCGGCCTTGTCGTAGATGTGGTATATTACCTTTGTGCTTCCAACGTCAAATAGCCCTCCGGGAATTTTGTTGGATTCCACCCTGATCACTTTTACGTTGTCGGTAAATTGTGGCTCGGGCCAACTAACGTACGCATTACAATCGCTCTCCACGGCATAGGTCATCACATTTGCCGGACAAAGGGTAAATTTTGGTTTTTCTGTATCCCTAACTTCCACCTTAAAACTGCAATAGGCTTTGTTTCCCGCTTCGTCAGTTGCCTCATAGTTAATGTTTGTGATGCCACAGTAGAATTTTTGGCCGCTGCTATGTGAACTGATGATGCTCACTTTTCCTTCTCCTCCCGCTACAAGCGGTGCCTTCCAGGTTGCTATCGCAAAACTGTCGGCGGCCTGGGTTATCAACAACTGATCGGCAGGGCAATTTGAAAAAACCGGTGGATTAGCAGCTTTTTCTATCACTATCACCTGAAAATTGCAGAGGGTCAAGTTGCCTGATTTATCCGTAGCAGTATAGCTCACATTTGTTATTCCATTTTCAAAAAAGCTATCTGGCTCATGTGTACTGGTAAAGGTAGCTATGGCATCGTTATCACTGGCCGTGGGTTTTTCCCATTTCACCACAGTGCCATCGCTGCCTGTATCGCTATACTCAGTGATATTGCCCGGGCATCCACTGATTACAGGATCAACTTTATCGAGGATGGTGACTTCAAAACTGCATGTACTGCTATTGCCTGCGGCATCTGTGGCCGTATAAGTCACCTGAGTAAGGCCTATCGGAAAAGCAAACTGCAAGTCGTGACTGCTGGTAAGCGAGGCGACCCCGACATTGTCTTTCACAGCGGGAACCTGCCACACCACCACCTTCGTATTGGCGGCCGGGGCGACGTTTTCTATTATGTTATCAGGACAAGAAGAAAATACCGGCGCTTCGGTATCTGCACTCACACCCGAGAGCAGGCATGGGTATTGTTGGCAACATTCTTTGCTATCGCAATCGAATATGAGCCCACTGTTGTCCATTTTTCAACCACTTCCACCGTTCCATTTCCTGTAACGACGGCTTTATTTTTGAACTCATTGATGGATAGTTTACCGTCGATGGTGTAAGTGGAATTCTGGTCTTCCAGCACCATTTCCCCCTTCCAGAGCATTTCACCACCGCTTTCGATGGCTAATCCATCATCAAATGCTTTGATCTCACATTTTGCACAGCCTTCTACTTCGCCTCCATCCTTGACGATCAGCATGCCCCCATCCTTCATTTCCATATCTTCATTGTTCATGATCAACTTGCCATAAACGATCAATTTGCCGCCCTTGCCGATCTTGATCTCGCGGCTGGAGCTGAAGGTATGGCTGGCACTGATGGTGACTGTGTTTTTGATTTCTAAATCGAAATTGATGGCACTGTTGTGTTTGATATCCACATTTTGGGTGGTTTTGCCGCCATTCAGTGGCACACCTAGTGTCCAGTCTGAGGCTAAGTTCCATTTGGGATTTTCTTTGATGGAGGCCGTTTGCGCAATTAGGCTTGGCGCATAGCAAATGAAGAGTAAGATACCAAAACAAAACAGGGTTGGCTTCATTCTTTAGTCTAATACATTGTCATCTGTAAATCAGAAAACATCAGGTTGATATGTTTTGATTTGCATAATGGTTTAAAAGTCATCCGGATAATGTATCCCTGCTCAAGTAATATGGTGACCCTATTTTTACCTGCTTTTTTCAAAATATTAATCTGAATAAAAAAATTGATAAAACCCATCATTTTCTTGAATTAACGCACAGCAAACCTGACCCCCAACTTGTGCGCCCTGCCAGGCAGCTACTGCACTATCCGTGCTCGGAAGATGATGACCATCCACGGCCAGAGCTTGCATTAATTGGGTGAAATCGGACTGCCTGGATATATTTTGAGATAGATGGAATGTTCAAAAGACAGTACTATGCACCAGTAATCCTATATTTTGCCCTTTCACACAATTTATGTAAATAAAAATGGTGAATTGCGTACCTTTTTATACAAGGTACCAGCTATAAGCCAGTGGCAAGATGCTTTCATGAAAATGAATTCTCAACGTTATGTAGCTGGTATCGAAAGCAGAACTTCTAAATCTCAGATTCCATGACAAATCAAACAAATATCGATCAACACAAAAAAATACTTGGTGTGTTGTACATTGTATTTGGTTCGCTCAACCTGGTGGGCTTACTGTTAATTTCGCTCATTATCTCTACCGTTGTTCCATTTCATGTGCACGACTTCGATGCAATTCTGGCCATCCGGATCGTCAAGTATATTGTGATCACTTTTACCGTAGTGATTACTGCACCGGCCATCGTGGCGGGCATTGGCCTGATGTACAATAAAGACTGGGCACTTACACTTGCCTTTGTGATAGGCATTATCGGCTTGCTGGGCTTTCCGGTCTGGACGTTCATCGGTATCTACTCCATCGTCATCTTTATATTGGCACAAAACAAGCAGAAACCAAGGCAAGCATCAGACCTTATTTCCGGTCAGTAGCCTGGCGACGTCGAATTAGCTGGTATCTTACCAGATAAACCACTGCCGACAATGCCAGTATGCTGGAAATAGCAAAGGAGATGATAAAGTTTGCGGGATTATTGTCATAGCTGTATCCCGAGATGACCCCACCTACCCCAATGCCTACCTCAAGCGCGATAAACATAGTCGCCATGGCTCGTCCGCGACGCATGGTATCGGCAAGGTCTATTGTCCATGCAAAGATGGTAGGCGAGGTAAGTCCCGATGCCACGCCAAACAAGAAGGCGCCGACATAAAAAGCGCCTGCATTGGCAGCCATGCCGATAAGTATCATGGTGAAGCTATACATGCATGCCCCGGCGATAATAATGGGTACACGACCAAATTTATCACTTAACGTACCGGACACAATGCGCACCAGCAAGGACGAGATAGTGAATATGCTAAAAAAAATGCCCTTGTTGGCGATGCCAAGGTGCGTACTGAGATCGGGGATGAGGGTAAGCACGGTGCCAAATGAGAAGGCAGTCAACAACATGGCAATGGCTGAAGGGTAAGCTTTGGGCTCCAGGATGTCTTTGCGCTTGAGCTTGAGCAAAGACCAGCGGAACTTTTCCTTGGCTATGAGTGTCTCAGGCATGTTAAGTACCACCAAAATAGAAAGCAAGGCAAAGCCCGAAGAGCAATAGAACATCCAGGAATAGCCGAAATGCATGGCCACCCAACTGCCAATGGCCGGACCTGCTGCCATACCAAGACTGCCAAACATGCCCAAAATACCCATCGCTTCGCCTCGGCGGCTTTCTGGTGCAATATCTCCCACATAGGCTGAGGTGGCTGTGGGTTTGAATCCGGTTGACATGCCATGTACCAGTCTGAGGGCAAAGAATCCAAGCACGGTGGTCATTACAGGATATAAAAAACCGGCGATAATGCAGACAAAGACTCCATAAATGATGATGGGAATGCGCCCGATGGTATCGGTGAGCCTGCCGCTGAAAGGCCTGGACAATCCGGCGGTGAGGGTAAAAAGTGGGATAATCAGCCCCTTATGATCGCCGCCACCAAGTGAGGTCAGGTAGTCGGGCAACTCGGGGATAATGAGATTGAAGCTTGCAAAAAAGAAAAACGAACTCAGACTCAGCAACCAGAATTTGTACGTGTATAGTTTTTCTTTGTGTTTTACCATATAAGCCATTGAGGGCGCATGCTAAAAATTATTCTTGAATTTTCCTTACTTCGCGGAATCTTAAAATAATGAAAATGGAAGCGTAGGCGAAGGCCGGCTCTTCAACGCGTAAAAAAATATCAATTCAAGGCTAACAAACCTCCCCTTCAGACAAATTTTTCATATTTTGGGCTTTTATGCTATTTACGAATATCCTCAAAATGAATCACCCCCAACCATCGGTTGAATGGCTCGGCATCAGGATTGATGAGCCTGTCACTACGTTTACCGACCTGCTGGTCTCGCTGGTTTGCTTCTATGCATTTTACAAGCTGAACCGCATAGCCTTAAAGCACAAAGTCCACTGGAACCTCAAATACTATTTTCTCTCTATGGGCATAGCTACCCTGGTCGGGGGGCTCATCGGACATGGTTTTTTGTATTTGTTTTCTTTTGCCTGGAAACTACCCGGCTGGCTCACAAGCATGTTTTCCATAGCACTATTGGAGCGTGCTTCCATAATGTTTGCTAAGCCGCTAATAAAGCCGTCGGTGGGCAATTTCTTTGCCTGGATGAATCTGATTGAATTGGCAACCTTTGTGATAGTGACTTTTTACACCCTCAATTTCTTCTTCGTAGAGGTACATTCGGCCTATGGACTTTTGGTGATTGTGACCAGTTTTAATCTTTTTGTCTATTACAAAACAAAGAATCAGGCCAGTAAAACCTTTCTTATAGCAGTTGCCATATCTTCGGTCTCGGCCCTTATTTTCATGAATGAAATTGGGATTGGCCCCTGGTTCAACCACTATGATATTAGCCATACCCTGATGGCGTGCAGTGCATATGTTTTTTACCGGGGTAGCCTTAAAATGATAAATGACCCCCTGGCATACGGACAGCGTAGCTAAAAACCATATTAAAAACGCGCACCAAGACCCAGATTAGTATAACCTGAGCTCAGGTGTGGTGACAATCTGGGCCTAAAAGGCCTGCCGCGTCAGTTGGCGTGGAACACCAGTAGAATCGACATGGATGTGAAAGTCGATTACCCCGAGCACGAGGCCTTCGGCGGTGATTACCTCCACACGCCAATCTCCTTCCATCATATTGTTTTTGTAGGTATAGCCGCGGTAGCCATCGTCGCGACCTCCGGTAATTTCATATTCTATTTTTTCAATTTCCTCCCATTGCCTGGTATGCGGGCTAAACCACTTCCAAAGATGGGCGACAGACTTCTCGAGATGTGTTGGGGCGAATATGGAAGAAAAAACAAAGACCTCCTCCCCTGGCTTATAGATATAATTGAAGCGGTTGTTGCGCCAAAATTTATACCATTCATCCTTTTCATAACTCACAAAATAGCGATCATTGTCACGCTCCACACGGTAGGCGGCCACACCTGTATCAAGCGCCAAAGGAACAGGCGGTATCAGGTTGAAATAATAAAATAAATTGATGAAAACATAAATAGATGCAATGATGGCCAGCATTTTTCCCAAGTGTATGTCGGCTCTGGTCGAAGGACTCACAACATAAATAGTAATGATGAGGGCGAGCGTAATGGCCAGGCTAACAACACCCGAAACCATAAATACCGTAGTGTTCATTTGCCTGATGAGCACCGGGATAAAAAACGCAAAGAAGGTGAAGCTCACAAAAAAATAGGCTCCGAACTGAAGATATTTATTCGAAATCCGGTGTTTGAACAACTCGTTGGCAAACAGCAAAAATACCAGAATGACAAAAAAAGCAACAGTTTTGGAAAGGGAAACACTTCGGGAAAAATATACAACAAAAGCACTGGAAAGACCCCCAAGAAAAAACTGTATAGCCAGTGGGAGATAATCGAGGTAGCGCTCCAGCCAGGTATTTTTCCACTTGCCGTCATCGGCCAGGTTGAATACATACAAACAGGCTGTGAGACAAACCAGATAGCTACATAAGATGGTGCGGTCGTACAGCCGGTCTATGCGGCCAAGTGTGAGGGAATCCCAGATAAAACCACCTATAAAAAACAACACCGGACCATACTTTTGATGCCTTCGTACAAATTGGCGCAAACCACTTTCCTTTTTTTCCATAATCGCGTTGTCGCGGAGATCACGCAGTTCATTTATCGTAAACAAAACTTCCCTGATGGTCTTGATCTACATCATTTATTTTTCTTCCGATAGCCCGGCACTTGACTTCACCCCCGAAAGTATGGATTTCCACCAATAATTGAATATCAATTTTTTGGGATCACGTTCAAATTCGATATTGCCAATCCGGACTTGTTCACCTGCTTCATTTTTCTTTTTTACTATAAAACTCTTTGCCACAAAGGTCATAAGCTTTTCGTCCAGACCCGCCTTCATCTTTTTGCCCTCAGTTTCAACCAGCTCAAAATCAAGGTCTTTGTACAGCATACGCATCTCGCCGTGCGATGAGCGGTGGTTGTATTCAAAATTAAAATCCATGCTATTGAGCATGCCCGATTTTATGTTCAAATTGGCTACATAATTGGTCATTGGATTAAATGCCGCCAATTCAATTTGGTGCATGGTGCCCTTTACCTTGCTTTGCCGGGTGCTGTCATTAATGGCAAATTCAAAATCGGCTTCAAGCAGGCCCCGATCCATTATCATGGCTGATGCTGCCAAGACCATGCGTGTATTTTGGGCATTGGCCAAAGGGCCTCCTTTAATCTGTATGTCTTTAAATAACGCCGTGCCCGGATGGTCGCCAGAGATATGTTCGATATATGTGATGTCGGTATCGCTGACCAGTAAGGTGTCAATGTGTAATTTTTGGTCGAACCCGCCAATGCGCTGGCTGGGCAACTTTTTGTCCGGAATATCGGGAAATGGCTGTCGCTTATCGCGGAAAATGGTAGCACGAACCCCGGAAAGTTCGGCTTTGCTCATCACTACATCGCCAGAGTCTATTAGAAGTCCTACCTCAAAGTCCTGCAATGTTAGCTGACCAATTTCTGCTTTTACCCAATCCGATTCATGCCCTTTCAGCTTTCCAATTTCGTATTTTCCTACCAGTGGCTCCACTTCCATTTGTAGCATTTTGAGCTCCTCGCTTGCGCCCATATAGTGCATCCCATCCATTTTTAAATCATAAAAGCCATCCGGCGTTCTGTACACAAATTTCGAAACCTCGATGTGCTCCACCTGCGTGGTAAACGATTGGCGCTGGCCGGCAGATAAGTGTTGGAGTGCGACTTCTACCCGACATTCCAGTTTCGACTTGCCTTTGGTAGCCTTCACCGCTGCCTCGCGTACCTCCACACTGCCTATCACTAATTTCCTTCCTTTTCCGCTTTCGGGCGATTCCAATGAAAACGCCGGCACAGTGTCGCGGGAGGTGACGGCTACGCTCAAAACCGGCGCTACCAAAGTGACGCCTGCCAGATTGAATTCGTTTTCGAAAACAAGCTTCCACAAACTCAGGCCATGCACGCCAAAGGTTTTGACAGAAATCTCCGGTAAAATGAAAGTGGTGGAGTCGAGTTGAGCATACACCTTGTTTTCGGACCAAAGGCGCACGCTGTCCAGCTCCACCCCCAAAGGAAAGATGCAAATGGTGAGTTTATCGAAAGCGAGCGTGTAATGCCCGGCGGAGGTTTTTTGCACCTTTTTCACCAAGGTATTGGATAATACACGCTCTCCCACCTCATAGGCAACAAACGATACAATAATTAAGACAAGGAGGATAAATAAAATTTGCTTTTTAGATCGGTTCATTGCGGCCATTTATGCTGGGTAAATTGATTCATACAAATGCGAGCACAAACGATGAATCTATAACAACCATGCCATACACTGCGATGTAAAGCTTTTGGCCAATAAGGCGCACGTTGGCCGATTTGCCATCTTGGGCATCGCATATTGTAGCTACGCGAGAATACCCATCCGGGTAAAAATTTCTACAATTCTTTCAGTTGATTTTGACCTGGATGAAGGGTGGAATGGCTATAAGCAGCAATGGTTTGGTTTTTGAAAATGCAGAACAGAACCAAACAACAAAATTTATGGAAGAACCACTCTTTCAAAATGTAAGTGACCAATTATTTATCTTATTAGACGTTTTTATTGCCATTATTTTGGGCGGTGTGGTTGGCTATGAACGAGAACAAAAGGACAAGCCAGCTGGCCTACGAACCAATATGATCATAGCGGGCGCTACAGCGCTGCTGTTTTCTCTTGGCCGTGTGTTGGTGTCGAGCTTCGAAGACACCGTTCAGACCGATGCGCTCGGTATAGATTCGACTCGTATTATTCACGCCATTATTGTTGGGGTCAGCTTTATCGGCGCGGGTACCATCCTCAAAGGTAAAGGGAAGGAAAAGGTGTACTACCTCACCACCTCCGCCACCATTTTGCTATCGGCAGGCATAGGCATAAGCGTGGCCATGAGAAATTATATACTTGCTGTGGGCATTACCATTTTTGTGATCATCATCAACTCTGCCATGCAAAAACTCAGTATTCGCAACAGTGGCCATAAAGAAAAGACATCGGATCAGCAAACCAAATAAAGCATACACAATTTGCCAACGGGTACTGATGCTTATGATAAAAAAAACGGCGAAAAAACCAGACCCCTTCGGGGTAGATTGATTCGCCATTTTTTCCATTCATGGAGGTCTCCCTCTCCTATTCTTGTACACGCACTGTGGACTAATAAGGGCTTGGTGAATAACTCAAATTATAGCATTACCGATATCCTTCCAAATTCCGCGCTATCACTCACGGCACACCTTGCGCCAGATGGGTTAGCTTGACTGGAATTAAAAAAAATCCATGTTGGCACTTATCATTTGCACAATAAATAATTACTGAAAAACTGACCACCCGGTGCCGACGGTTGAATCCTGATTCCCGTCCGTCTTTACTGCCTGGGCTTAGGTTGGGTATCCCTACGGAATACGCCGTGCTCAATATGAACGGCTCAAGTTTATATCCAATACCGAGGTTAACCCCATAGTCCAAGCCCCTAAATACGTTTTCAGTAAAGCCTGCAATATAATCATCAAATTTATGGAAGCGGGGGGATATAGATTGCTTGTCTTGATAAATATCAGATATGGAAGAAGACATGTGTGCCACATTATAGTCGTATTTGATTTTTCCATTTATCCACACAGCCAAATAATGCCCAGCAAATACCATCAGGTGATCAAAAAAGGTATAGGAAATTTGAATGGGCACTTCCAGATAATTATATGTCTGTTTCGAATAGCCCTCGGCAGTGTAAGGTATTTTATAGGAGCTTTCAATATCATAACTTACCCTTGCTGGTGAAGATGAGCCTTGATTGCAAATCAATTGTAACCGCCTTGTAAACTCCATCTTCCAAAATTCGGGTGCTCTCAATATGTTTGTAAAAAAAGATCATGACACAAACCAAGGCAAGACGAAGCAAAGATGAGATGTACCCGGTTATCGAAGCCTGGCAAGACAGCGGGCTTGCTGCTGGAAACGGCATTCTTGAAGTAGCCAAAAAGTTTGGTTAATACGGCTTGTCTGCCGGTTTCAGGCATGGCTATTTTACCGGGTTGACTTGGTTTATTGAGGCCCGTGCCATTTACAAGCGATTTAGCTACAAGGATTCCTTTGTGTTTATCCTTTTCCATTTTGACGCAAAACTCCATCTGGTCGCCACTGCCGGCACTGCAGTTGCTGCTGAAGCAGGTCCGGGTATTGGTCTTCGGATAGAGCTGCAGGCTGGGCGTTTTGTCATCGTGCCAGGGACAGTTTAGCCGATGGTTCTTGTCTGGTTTCAGCCCGTACTGATCCAAGACCTGGGCAAGTGGCAAACGCTGTTTGATCTCTTGGATTTCCATTAGCCTATCTTTTTTAGAACTTGTCTGACTTTTTTCAAGGCTGATTTGTAGTCCTGCTCTGGTTCGGATACCTCCTGTGGCTCGATAATCAGTAACCTGTCTCTGGTCGTAATACTCACTTGATCACCTACTGTAAAACCTAGCTGCTCCATCCACAACCCGATTAACCGCAGCTCTGGTACTTGCTTGTTTCCCTATGATAGCCCTGGATTTTTAAGCTCCTGTCATATTTTTTCGCCATACCAAAAATTTCTTAATAGTACCTATAGGTGACAAAACTCATAAATAGGTTTTAACCAAACAATACCTTTACCATTTGTTTAGCATAAAAAAGTGCCGTATTTTTGCTTATATTCCTTATTTAAGGTTTCTTAAAGCACCTTTTTATGACTTTCGGAGAACGTATTGTAGCACTTAGGAAAAAGCAAAAATGGTCACAGGATGAACTGGCCAAGAAGGTAGGAACGTCTGCTCCCATTATTGGTAGATATGAACGTAATGAGATTAAACCCTCCATTGAGGTAGCCAAAAAATTGGCTTATGAACTAGGCGTGACGATTGATTATTTGATTGGTGGTTCTGATAAAATCTTTGATAAAGATTTGCTTAAGAAGATCGAGGATATCGAAAACCTGTCTGAGGAAGATAGACAGCAAGTTTACTATGTTTTGGATATGGCACTGAGCTATCACAAAACCAAACAGGCTTTTGCTACTAAATGATTAAGGAATGAGAACAATCACTATTGATATTATCAACGAAAAAGCGATCCATCTTTTACAGGATTTGGAACTGCTCAAACTGATTCGCCTTAGGAAGGAAAATGCTAGTCAAAAAGGTACTGATTGGGGTAAATACAAAGGGGCTATGTCTAAACAACCGATCAGTGAGGTTGACCAGCAACTAAATGAGCTACGCAACGAATGGGAGTAAAATACCTCTGGGACACTAACACCGCAATCTATTACCTGCAGCAACAGTTCCCATCTTCTGCCGAACAATTCATTGACAGCACTTTATCCGATTCCAGCCCAGCTATTTCTGCTATTACTGAGATTGAACTACTCTGCTGGAAAACTGCTACCGAAAAAGATCTGGAAGTACTGCATAATTTCATCAATGACAGCCTGGTCTTTGAACTGGAAAAGGACATCAAGCTGAAAACGGCTGACATCCGTAAAGCTCACAAAATCAAACTGCCGGATGCGATCATTGCCGCTACTGCTTTAGTTCATGATCTAATCTTGCTCACCAGGAATGTAAGTGATTTCAAAAATATTGATGGTATGGAGTTTATCAATCCGCACGAAAAGTAAAAGCCCCTGATCAATCAGAGGCTCTTAATTTTAAATGTCTAGAATTTTCTTCCTTTTGATGTAGATCCGTAAGATTCCATCTTCATGTTTTATGTTATACTCATCTAAAGCTTGATCTTTATTCAAGTACTCAACCTTATCTACTGTTGGTAAATACTTTTCTCTGAACTTTTCGATTCTCACCGTATCTCTTATTACAACATTATTTATGATAAATATTGGGCTTAGCTTTTGCTCAATTGAAGGTTCAGTCCGACCCTGTAAAATAGCCTGAACCTCTTTTTGACCTATAACAATTTCTTGTGCATAAATACTTGATGCAAAGGAACAGCCAACTAACCATACTGTCAATACGAGTTTTTTCATCATATTACTTATCTAAACCAAAACGGCAGAGTATATAAATTTCTAACGAGTTTGCATTTTTTATGATGTGGGCAAAATTCGCTCCGTTTCGGTACCCATAATTATAAACATTAGTTCTATCAACAATAATCCCGAGAACGCCTGTGTCTTTTGCAAATTGGTAATCTCCCTGTGATGGGACATGGGCCCTTTTTGCTGAAAAAGATTGACCTAATAAGATTTCTATATCTGTAGCAAAATCCAGGTTTGAGTTTACCACAAAATTTAAACCTGGTTTTGCCCAATGCGTATGGTAATGGAATAGAATATCTCCTTTGCCTTGGGCGGCAGATGTCCATGATGCATCAAAATCAACTCCTAAGTTATGTCTATAATTTGCCGGAGCCCTTATTATTGAACCGCCACTTGTTGCTATTCCTCCGAATTCTCTTTTCCAAACCCTAGATCGTTGAAAATCCGTGCTAATCTTAGCGAACTGTTTATAATTAATGACATCTTTCAATGAACTATTTCTGTAATTCAAATAGCCATTTACATGATACACACCTAAACCTGCTGCTCCTGAAACCCCGGCTTGTAGAAAATTAACATCTCCCGTAGCTAATAATTGACCTGTAACATCTGATGCAGCAATTCCTAAAAATGCTCTGGCTCCACCACCGACTAATGAACCTATTCCACCAACCGCAGCACCTGCAAATGCCCCTTGCCAAGCACCGGTTAGCATAGCATTACCATCCCATCCGGTAGCCATCCTCGAAAATCCAGCACCCCCTACGGCTCCACAAGCTGCTCCGGCTAAGACAGCTCCGCCTCCTGCCGCAGCTACTCCAGCACCGGCTGCCCCAGCTAATGCTCCTCTCCAAATACCCCCGAAGGTTGAGTAACCCATATCTTTCGCTGCAATACCTCCAGAGATTCCCCCAATGCCTGCAGCTATTCCAACTATCGCCAAGAACGCCAGCTCTCCATCGGGATCGACCATCATCAAGGGGCTGTTCCCCATCCCCACATACGGCGAGTCAAACTGCCCTTGTGGATCCACCCCAAACCACCTGCCCACCGCAGCATCGTACTGCCTGGCGTGGAAGTCGTACTACTTCGTTAGGTCTTCATAAGCCTTGCCCTGAAAGATATCTTTGGTTTCCTTCTCTCCGGTACGCACCCAGTTTTTAGCCACCATGCCATAAGGATAGTAATCCGTGGTCTGCACGATGAAGCTCTCCGAGACGGTGAGCTTAAGATCATCGAAGTAGGCCTCATCGCCTTTTTGCCCTTCGTTGCTCAGGTAGATGTATAAATATCCCGGCTCCTGTGCCACCACCTCGTTGGCCAGCTTTTCATGTGGCACATTAATGCCGTCTTCCCGGCAGCTTCGGGCAATATGTTAACTTGCCGAAAACCCCACAACCGGCACACCATTAGGCCATGATGTGTACAAGGTACGGTTAGCCATAGCTTCCAAAGGCAAGGGGAAATCAGGTGGCGCCAGGGTAATCACTTTTGTGAAAGTGATCAAGGAAAAAGTATACCTGGTTTCCATCTACGACAAAGGACAGCTCGACAACTTGTCCAAAGACCAGATTGTCGAGCTGCTTAAAAAGGCTGGGTTGATATAAACTATCTCTTAATTATTCATGGGTGGTCTTCCAAAATTATTGTCAATTTATCATCATATACTGACATCCCCTCACAGATCATAAAACCTTGCATTTGAACAAACAGCGAATCACCTGGTTGCAAATTTTCATCTATATCTAAGTTGATTATTCTTTTTTCATTTAAAGTGAGGTTTTTATCAGTGATAAGATTGCCAGTTTGAGCATCTAATATTTCGTATAACAGCAGCTTATTGTGATATATAATCTGCAAAGAATCAAAGAATAGCGTTATTTCTTTATTCAAATTAAACTCATGGCTAATAATATAGCCTGGTCCCAGACTCTTTGTAACTAAGATTGTAACCTTGCCGCATGGAAAATCAATATTTTTTTCTTCAGAACCATCCGTTGGCAACACAGTTACCGGATCACATCCTTTTACACCAAGTATAAGGATACAAATAATAAAACCTATTTTCATCTTCCGAACCATTTAAAATAATAAGCTTGATTTTCAAAGTAATTAGGGTGCAATGCGGAATTTACAAAACTAAAAGGTCTACCCCATAAGAAGCCCCAGTAAGCCTTGTCCCGCATAGTTAGCGAGATACGCATCACCGAATGCTCGGGGACGATGGTGTATTTAGTAAAGGGAGACAAGTTTTCGGCACAACAAAATATTTAGGTAGTCCAGCACGCGGTAAGGGATAAAGGAGAAAAGGTTTTTTTTCGACGCGTACTCAGTCTAAGCTAATTTTTGTCTGCCTTCATCACAAAAAAGCCTACAATCGCCACAGCAGCACTAATAATAAGCGGTGTCCAATTGGCTTTGCTCACTGCAATGTCGAGCCCCAGCAAATTAAAACTTTCTGAATCATTGATGGCCTGAATGCCAAAAATGACGGCGCCGATAAGGCCCAAAACAAGTAAGATGATACCGAAGATTTTCATGTCGTAATGTGATTGGTTTAAAGAATTATGTATAAAATGAAACCTGACAGGGTTCAATCCACTGTCAGGTTGTTTGATTCATTTTGAAAAGGACGCTAATAATGCCCCTTTATGTAGTGCCGAGCCTTACGCCACGGCTGGCCTATCTGAACCCTTTGCCTCTGACTGCTCCGGCAATAAGTGAAATAACCAGTAAGACCAGAAAAACAAAGAATACGATTTTGGCAATAGATGCAGCACCGGCGGCGATTCCACCAAATCCAAGAACTGCGGCAATTAGTGCGATAACAAGAAATAATATAGTCAAGCGTAGCATGGTATATAATTTTAATGAAACATAAATCTTTAATTGGGTATAATAGAATTCCTTGCCAAACCTGATTATTGCCCTCAAAGCGGCTGAGCGCCTATCCAAATCCTGGAAGTTGGGGAATAAAATGCACAATATGCGCACAAAGTGTAACGGCTCGCCGCAAAACGAACCGATCAAATGATATAAGATGCTTCAATGCATGATGCATGCAAAACCTCCTTTGCAGCGCTATTTACTTCTAATTAAATTTCTTAACACGCTCATTAAAATATTTGCCTTATCTTCTGTGTCAGATTTTTTAGGTATTGGTTTAATTTTACCAGAAGATATCAACTCCCCAGAGGAAGCGTGAAAATTCTTGTCTAAAAGTGGCGCAGTGATGTAAGAGGCGCCCTTTGATGGAGGTGGTAAAAACATTTTAAACCATCTGACAAAAAATGGCGCAGCTTCACCAGAAGTCATATCAGTCCTATTTCCTCCCGGGTCAATGGAAAAGACCTTTATACCATTTGATGAATATAAGTTTGCGAGTCTTTTGCTCATGACAGCCAAGGCCAATTTTGAATTGGCATATGAATGAAAAATTCCACTCTTTTTCGGGTTTTTTAATTCATCCACGTTTAAAGCAGACGACATAAAAATAGCATTTGATGACGTATTAACTATTAGTGGAAATTGAGCTCCGGCTTTACTTCGCATCAACAAGGGCCTAAATAGCTCCATCAAGAGGTATGGGGCTACCACGTTGGGAGTGTAAAACAAACTCTGTCTGGTTTGTTTAGTGTTCGTCAAAACTACTGTTTTTTTTTTGAACGCAACTCTTAAATGCCTTTAAAATTTGGGGGCGAAGCCAGTCAAGGGCGGCCGAGGCACGAGGCCGTTCATATACCCTTGATTGGCTTTGTCCCAAATTTTTC
>JAAUQL010000033.1 GCA_012033595.1 Cyclobacteriaceae bacterium
TTAGCCATGACGTTTGTTTGTGTGGTAACATCAAACATCATAAACTTTAGCGAGGTGTCAAAGCCTCGCTATTGTATTATTCCAATAACCAACTCAAGCTTAAAAACTTTCCTCGGATGACAGTAATATAAAATTTACTCGGACACCAGTAATTATTTACTTCAAACTGTTCACTGACTGATTAAATGTTTTTTAAGCAGCAGCTTATTGCCTAATGAGCAATTCCAATTTTTCCACCCGTACACCCAAAATGTCCACTTTAGTGGCTACTCCTTTGTCTCCCATATCCATACATTTGATGCATTATTGACCAATAAATATGGCTCACACACTTAATACCGAAATAAAATTTTCTAATCCCGGGATTTACCATATCCGGGTACAGGGTCATGTACGGCAAGAGTTATGGGCCTATTTTGAAGGAGAAGTCGATAATATAATAAAAGACGATAGCGGAAAAGAAAAGACCACTTTGAAGGTACATGTCCGCGATCAGGCTGAGTTGGCAGGCTTAATCAACATGCTCTATGATTGGCGCCTCGTTTTGCTCTCGGTCAAAATGGAGGGACTTCCGGAAGACACCGGTCCCTAATCAATACAGATTTTTGCAGACAACTAAAATTACATTTACATGAAAAAAATCACACAATTCATTTCCATTTGGCTTCTGACATACGCAATGGTGTACACAAGCTCAACCAGGTGAATAAAACATCTAATCAGTCAGGCTTTACATTTTGCTTCAGATACAGAATTTGATCTGGTCATCCTGAACGGCCGGGTCATGAATTCGGATATTATAAACTATGATTATTAAAACTTTATCTACACAATACCTTAAACTTTATTTCTATGAAACATTTTAAATTAAAAATTAGCATGATGGTTTTAGCCATTGTGTTCTTAATGAACCCTTTAAATGCACTGTTCGCACAGCAAGCAACAAGCAGTGCCGTACTCTTTACAAATGCCAACGTCTTTGACGGCCAAAACGAAAAACTGGCTGAGGGCATGAGTGTGCTGGTGGAGGGCAATAAAATCACCAAGATTGCCAAATCAATTACGGCCCCAAAAGGCGCAACCGTGATTGATGCCAAAGGAAAAACATTGATGCCGGGGCTCATCGACGTCCACTGGCACACCATGTTCAACTTTATACCTGTGAGCGGAGTGATGGGTTCTGACTTCGGCTACCATAGCATCGCCGCTGCGGAACAATCGGGGAAAACACTGCTGCGTGGATTTACTTCGGTGCGTGATGTGGGTGGCAACAGCTTCGGCGTGAAACGCGCTATCGACCATGGTATTGCAACCGGACCGCGGATCTATCCCTCCGGTCCCTACATTGGCCAAACATCCGGACATGGTGATTTCCGGGGTCCTGTAGACGTTCCTACAAACGATAATACTCCCTTAGACTATTTTGGGCGGGTCGGACATACGTTGATTGCGGACGGCGTTCCCGAGGTGATCCAGCGCACACGCGAAGCGTTGCGCATGGGGGCTGTCCAGATCAAGGCTATGGGCGGCGGCGGTGTCACCTCACTCTATGACCCCCTAGATGTCACCGAATATACCTTCGAGGAGGCTAAAGCAATTGTCGATGTAGCCAAATCATGGAACACTTATGTCGCAGTACATATCAACACCAAGGACGCCATGAAAATGTGGATCAAGGCCGGGGCCAAGTCCATGGAGCATGGCTTCTACATGGATGACGAAGTTGCCCAGTTGATGGTTGAAAATGACGTCTGGTGGAGCATGGAGCCGATGGAGCTGGAGGGCCCAATCGCATTGAAGTTCGAGAGCCCAATCAGCACGGCCAAGTATAATGACCTGGTCGGGAACCTCGAGAAGGCAATCGCCAGCGCCAAGAAGTACAAGGTGAAAATTGCTTTCGGTACAGACATTCTGTTCGACCCCGAACTCCCTGCGAAACATGGCATGTTCCTGGCGAGAATGGGAACCTGGTTTACCCCTTACGAAACGCTGAAGATGGCAACCTCCACCAATGCTGAGTTACTCAAACTTTGCGGACCACGCGATCCATACCCAGGAGACCTGGGAATAGTAAAAGAAGGCGCTTTGGCTGATTTGCTGTTAGTAGACGGCAATCCATTAAAGAATCTTGATTTAGTTGCTGATCCCGATAAAAACTTCGTGATCATCATGAAAGATGGTGTGATTTACAAGAATACGGTGAAATAAGAATACCTGGAAAGCGTATGATGATACCTGCCAGGGCTTGATTTCTGGCAGGTATCCTGTTTAACCTTGAGCGATTCTTTCCATTAAAAAAATAGAAAAATCACCAAAAAAAGATATCATGATTAAACTTAGACCTTTCAAGTTGCTTTCAGCTATCGCGATCTTAATGATCACCTGTAGTATGCTGTTCGCTCAGCAAGCAACCAACAACAGTGCTGTACTCTTTACTAATGCCAACGTATTTGACGGCCAAAGTGAAAAACTGGCCGAGGGAATGAGTGTGCTGGTGGAGGGTAATAAAATCACTAAGATTGCCAAATCCATTACCCCCCCCGAAGGTGCGACCGTTATTGATGCCAAAAGAAAAACATTAACACCGGGATTTATTGGTGCGCATGAACACCTGATTGGTCAAATGCCATTTCAAGACGCAATGTTTATGGATACACGCTATATGGGATATGTTGGTGCATGGACTGTCGGTGTCTATTTAAAGAACGGTTTTACAACTGTACGCGATATGGGCGGCAATACATTCTCTCTTAAGATGGCTATTGACCGTGGCTATATAGATGGGCCACGAATATACAGTTCCGGAGCACTCATTACCCAAACCGGTGGACATGCCGACCATCGTACTATGGGGAATAGTCCTCAACTTGCCGGTGGCCAGTGGGATAACCTTGTTTTATGGGGTGATTGCGCTATTGCCGATGGGGTACCTGAAGTATTAAAAGCCACACGTGAACAAATGCGAATGGGTGCTTCTCAAATTAAAATAGCCAATGCAGGTGGAATTGCTGAAGGTGACCCGCTGGATATTGTGGAATGGACAGCTGAAGAAGTGCAGGCTTGTACACAGGCGGCTACTGATTGGGGAACCTATGTTACCTCGCATACTTATACAAAAGAAGGCGTTGATCGTGCCATCAAGAATGGTGTGAAATGCATCGAACATGGAAACCTTTTGGATGAAGAGACACTGCTTTACATGAAGGAACATGACATCTGGCTTTCTCCTCAGGTCATGGTATTCAAGAATGAGATTAAAGGTCTGAACGAAGAGCAAAAAAAGAAACACGATGAAGTAACCGAAGGTCAAGAGAAACTTTTTGATATTGTAAAAAAAATAGGCTATAAAAAGCTTGCTTTTGGAACCGACATTGTAACTGATCCAAAAACATTGGTGCGTATGAATGAAGAGTTTGTTTGGCGCACAAATTGGTTCACCCCAGCCGAAATTTTACGACAGGCTACCTCGGGCAATGCCGAATTAATGGCCTTGTCGGGCAAGCGTAACCCATACCCTGGGAAGTTGGGTGTTATTGATGAAGGAGCCTATGCTGACATATTGTTGATTGACGGTAATCCACTCAAAGACATTAAGATTCTGACTGACGCTGAAAAGAATATCGTACTTATCATGAAAGATGGCGTGATTTATAAGAACACAGTAAAATAGATAACCTAACATTTGGACTGCACAATTATGAAATACAGTACTTCCGAAAAATGCAATTACACTAAAAAAATGACTATGAAAAACATGAATTACACTTTGTTCTTGCTCGTTTTTCTGCTCTTGAGTTGTACTCAGAGCACCAAAAATGACCAAAATGAAAAACAAGCCGCTTACAAAGCGCTTCCTGCTTCAACTGAATTTGATGTGGTCATTCTCAATGGCCGCGTGATGGATCCCGAAACCAATTTTGACGGCATTCGCAATGTCGGCATCAAGGATGGCATCATTGCTTTAATTACCGAAGAGACTATTTCAGGCAAAGAAACCATCGATGCCAAAGGTCTAGTAGTGGCTCCAGGATTCATTGACACACACTTCCACGCCACCGACCCCTTTGGTCAGAGGATTGGCGTAGCAGACGGCATCACCACCGCGATGGATTTAGAACATGGCGCCCTCCACATTGGCGAATGGTATGATCAGAAAGCCGAACAAGGCCAGCTGCTCAATTACGGCTCCTGTGCCATGATGATCGGTGCACGCCTCCTGGTGCATGACCCGGAAGTGAATCTGGACGGCCCCCAGGATATTCCGTCCATGTTGTCGAAGGTCAATGAAGCAGCGAAGGATGGAACCCCGGGTTGGTCGGTGAGCCGCAGCAATGTGGACCAGATCAATCAGATTATGAAGACTCTGGACGAAGACTTGCGTGTAGGTGCCTTGGGCATAGGTGTAGGCTCTGCCTATATGGCAAAAGGTCTAATTACCTACGAGCAATTCGAAGCACAGCGTACCGCTGGGCGTTATGGTCGCCTTACCGCAGTCCATACCCGCTTTCACGCGAGTACAGTCAACCCCGAGGCGCAGTTGGGCGTGGACGAGCTCCTTGCCAATGCGTTGTTGTTGAAGGCGCCACTGCTGGTCTGCCATGACAACGACTACGGCTGGTGGGAAAATCAGGAGAAGCTCCAGATGGCGCGGGAACAGGGCCACAACATATGGGCTGAGTATTATCCTTTCGCAGCAGGGCAAACTGCCATAGGTGCCGACTTCCTGCAACCCGCGCTTTGGGAAGTGGCCGGTGGCAACAAGTACGAAGAAACCCTTTACGATCCGGTTATGGACAAATTCTACACCAAACAGGAATATCTGGATATGGTAGCCAAAGAGCCCGCCCGCGTGATAGTTGTTTATATACCCAGACGCAAACCTTGGGTGCCTATGTGGGTGAAAACTCCCGGAATGACCGTGGCCTCCGATGGTATGCCGGCGTTTGACAGCAACGGAAATCTGTGGCCTGCGGATACAGATCCGAGCAAGTTCCAGGGACACCCGCGTATAGCTTCCACCTATTCCACCACACTGCAATTGGCGCGTCAGGAAAACGTACCCCTGATGTTTACACTCGCCCAGCTGAGCTACAACTCGGCCATGTACCTGGGGAAAACAGGTTTGAAAGACATGCAGGTTCGGGGCCGTGTGCAGGAGGGTATGGTAGCCGACCTGACCATCTTCGATGCGGAGAAGGTTGCTCCGACAGCTACTTACAAAGTAGGCGAAAATGGACTGCCTCCTGTGGGTATTCCGTACGTGGTTGTAAACGGCAAAATCGCGGTCAAGAATTCTGTTGTGCAGGATGTGCACGCAGGCCAGCCTATCCGTTTTCCTGTTGAGGAGAAAGGGCGTTTCGAAGAAATAACCGTGAACGGATGGCTGGGTGAACACACTATCAACGTGCCGCGTGATCAAGCCATGGACATGACCTGTAATCCGGTGCTTGAATCGGCAGAAGAACATAAGCATGAGTAGCTCAGGGTTGAACTTGATTGCCTCGGGTTTGGAAAAACAGTAGTTATATGTAAAATGATTTTTTGATAGACAATATATATGAAACGAGCCATGATTAGGAATTCTCTCAAAAGGGGAATGACTAATCATGGCACTTTCAAATAATCTTAAAATATCAGCAATAGACACATGAAACGTAAGCTTCCGGTTTATTTCATCTTCGCGAACAGCTTTCTTGTATCTATTGCGTATGCCCAGGTCGGTGACTCCGTAGTAGTTCGTGATTTTATTGGAGATATGAATGAATCAGCAATCAGGAGAGGCGAGTTTCCGGGCGCCATTCGCATTCCCGGTTCCAATGTGTCATTGGCAATAGGAGGATTCATCAAAGCAGTGGCATTCTATGATACAAAATACAACGTGAAGAATGAAATCATCTTGCCCGGCACCTTCAATGATAATGACATGCTCAAAGGCCAAACGTACATTGGCGCACGATCATCCCGGTTATTTTTTGATGGCCGTTCCAACCTGGACAACATTCAAATTCGCGGGTACTTTGAAATGGATTTCAGAGGTAACAGTGGCTTCACCCTGCGCCATGCCTATCTGCAATTGACGAATACAACAAAACAAAGTATCTTGATGGGGCAGTATTGGAGCCTGGTGTTAGATCTTCAGACCGTTCCCGAAGGTTTGGTCGAACCGACAGTAAGTGGTTCCGGGTTTGCCCGGCATGGGCAAATTCGATTTACCACACCCATAAGTCAGTCCTTAAAATTTGCCGTTGCTGCCGAAGAACCCAACAATTCAGATCTTCAAGGGGTAGACATTGAAAGTGTAAATAAATATCCTGACCTGGTAACTTCCTTCTATTACGATGCTAAGATGCTTCACTTCAGCCTTACCGGAATGTACCGCCCTATGACATTCGTGTACCAATCGGACCAGTCCGTAAATTCCGAACCTGGATTATTATTAAGTGCAGGTGCTGTAATTAAACCCGGAAGTTCGGATAAAATTACCCTGGGGGCATTGATTGGTTCTGGAGCATCGAACTATATCATGGGAGCAGATGGCATAGCCGGATATATTACCAGCACCAGCCGTGATCTTCAAAATCAAAGAGGAGGTTTTGGCACGTATCGTCACCGCTGGAATGAAAAATTCAGAAGTAACATTGCCTTAGGTTATTTCGAAGGCGATGAGATAGACAATTTTTCGAATCCACACCTTAAATCAAGTACGTATGGTTTTATCAATACCTATTATACCTTAAATAAATACGTAAATATTGGGGTGGAGTGGATTTATTCACAAAAAGAAAGGTATAACGCTGAGCGATTAGCTAATAATCGATTCCAGTTTGGTATTCAAATATTTTAAACAGAAAATAATTTAATAATTGAATAAAAAATAATTGAAATGAAATATTTGCGGTTTGATCCATTAAAATGTAATAATGAAATTTTAGTAGACTACCATAAAGAAAAATTAAACTTTAAAAATCATGAAAAAAGCATCTCATTGACACTGGTACTAATTACAGTTTTTACCAGTTGTATTTTGGCCCAAAATGCGCAGGTCACTGAAACTATTAGTAAAGACTCCATAAACCTGAATGAGAAGATCGTTCCTGATATAGACCGGAAAGAGCAAGTGGTGCTTTATACAGGCCAGGATTTAGTAGATGATGATTTTAAAGGCTCCTGGCCAATGTTTGGCACGGATATGCGCATGAAGGTTGGCGGGTATGTTCAAGCAAATGTGCTCTATGATTTCAGCGGAACCCTTGATCCTACCCAGTTTCTGATGTCAACCATTCCCGTTGAAGGTCAGCCGGAATATGGTGGCCGGTCATACATGAACTTCTATACAAAGGATTCCCGGTTTAATATTGATGTTCGCAGGACTATGGGTAAAGTCCCATTAAAACTCTTCCTGGAGGGAGATTTTTTCTCTTCCAGTAGTCAATTAAGGCTGCGGCACGCATATATGGTTGCAGGTGATTTTATTGTCGGTCAAACGTGGACTACCCTTTCAATCATGGAATCCCTTCCGTTTATGATTGATTTTGCAGCAGGTGATGCCCTGTTTGGTGGAAGGACTGCACAGATCAGATACCAAAAGAAGCTATCTGATCAACTTCGGTTTGCGGTAGCTATCGAAAACATCTCCACCCTGGGAATAGAAAATTCAAATAATATTCCAGGTAACGCAATGTATCAACTTCCGGTTATTCCTATTCGATTCGATTACAGTTGGCAGACCGGATTGCTGGCCGTGGGTGCAAGCGCTGCGATGCTAAGCTGGAATGGCGGTGCAAACGGCCCTAATCCGAATGCCTTCCAGACCAATATTGTGGTAGCTGGACGGCAATATTTAGGAAAAGTAACTTTTGTAACCTGGAATGTAAGCTATGGTCAGGCATCTGGGGAAAATATTATGGCTTTTGCTGGTAGCAATGCCAATGCCGTGCTCACGGCCAATGGTGAATTGGATCGTATTCCATCATTTGCACTTGTTGTGGGCGCCAAGCACAGCTGGAGCAAAACATTTTCTAGTAACTTCTCCTATGCCTATGGTTGGTTAGAGGTTCCTGCATCGCGAGATCCTTTTGCCTTGCAAGATGGTGGCATTGGGCATGTAAACGTGCTGTACAGTCCACAATCTTACTTCACTACCGGTATTGAATTTATGTGGGGTGCGCAAAGGACCACCAACGATGCATTTGGCAGGGCAAGCAGGATTCAAATGATGGCGAAATTCTCATTTTGAAGTACTATCAATGCCGATATAAAAACTACTTAAGCATTCACCTTGAAAGAGGATGTTTACGATGTTGAACTAGTCATCACGGCTGTTCAAGCAAGATACACACCATGACCAAATGTTACTTCTACAATCTGAAAGAGCATCTAAAATATGATAAATAAAAATATTACTAAAAATTGGTTGTCAATGATACAATTCCTGGCTTTATCGTTTGCCTTGGCTATTGGTTTTGTAAACATGGTAAGCGCCCAGCAATTTAATACTGACAACTACCTGACCATGCCGCATGGAACTGGTACGTTTGTGATTACCACTGGGCAACGAAATGCCACTTTAATTAGTTCATTCGCACTGGTACCAAAATTTGAGTTCTTTGTTCAAGGCAATTTGTTTCGTGATTACCGTATTGATAATTATGTCCAGCATTTTACTACCACGGTGTACGCTAAATACATGTTTTGGGCAAATAAGAAAAATAACGGTGGTGCTGCAGCTTTCTTTGGCTTTGGTCAATCCCCTGGTTACTACGCTGATACGGAGTACACCCAGTTACACAAGAATATCTGGACGGCCATCCCGATCACCATTCCTTTATTTAAGAACATGATATCCTGGGATATCATGCCTGGTGGAATGATTGACTTCAACACAAAAGATACGAATGAGATTGCCCTGGGATTTACCTGGTCATCGCGCGTGGCTATTTATAAGATAATACCAAAAACAGCGATAGTTGCAGAAGTGTATGGTACCGAGGGGCAGGCTTCATCCAAACCAGAGTATAAAATTGGTTTACGTTGGGAACCCAACGATTTTATAGTTCCAGCGATTTCGTACAGTTCACAGTTGTCAGGAGGATATGGAGCAGGTCTGGAAATTGGCGTCGTTATATTTACACCACAGTTCCTAAAGAAAGAATTCATTCAGAATAACCATATTACGTATTGATCTGGCTTTTTTGAGTTTTGATCAACCATTAGTTATAACTAGTGTAGTTAGGTATATAAATAAAAACTTTAGAAAATATATGAATTACAATTCCATATTTCCCATTTGTTCCAGGATGATCGCTATGGTCGTGGTAATGGTATTTTTGCTCTCCCACAACACCCAGGCCCAGGAGAAAGAAAAAAATGACTATACCCCATATGAGCTGATGTCCAGTTACTACAATCAGGATTTTCGTCCGTTCAAAAAGAAGAATGTTTATTTGGGACTGGCTCTTGACCTGGAAGACCGGCAATCGACCAATACAACGGGACTGATAGAAAACATCATTGATGGTGACCGGCTCAATTACAGCATTCTTCTGAAAGGGGGTTATTATACCGGTAATTATGGGATGGCAGGCCTCAGTATCAATTATTATCAGAACAAATTTATTGGAGAGGTTTTTCGAGATCCGGATACGTTGCAGTCCAACACAATTACCCGTGGATATGAGTTTACGCCCAATTTCAGGTCGTCGGTCCCACTCACAGATAATGAGCGGCTGAGTTTTTTTACTGAAGTTGGTTTTACGTTTGGCATTAGCAATACGCTGCAGCGAAATATCAAGAACCTTGACGAGGTAAATAAAACCTTTTCGACAGATTACAGATTTAGGATTGGCCTGAGCCCAGGGATTACCTTTTTTGCCATGGAGAGTTTTGCCTTTGAGGTGCAGCTCAATGTCCTTGGGTATGAACTCAAGGTTAGAGAAAAGCAGGTAAATGAAAATGAACCTTCGCAGGAGGTACGCCAAAATGTGGATTTCAATATTGATCTTCTGTCCCTGCAACTTGGGCTTGCGTATTATTTTGGTTCTAAAAGAGTAAAATAGCATACAGCATGAAAAGATCTATCATTCTATTCCTTTTGGCAACAATATCGTTTTCCTGTGTTAAGGAAGATTTCTTCGGATTATCCAGCTTTGGAAATATCAAGTCCATCCTGGTGAGCAACCAGGCCAGCAATGCTACAATCAATAACAGTGAATTAAGCGTGGAGATAGAGATCCCGGCAGGAGTTGATTTGTCAGCTATCTCCATTCAAAAGTTGGAGTTATCATCGTTTGCTAAAGCTGACAAGATGGTTGGCGATATACTTGACCTTAATACTCCACAAACGATTGTGGTTACGGCGGAGGATGGCAGTACGAATACCTGGACCATTAAGGCATTTATAGCTTCAGCAACTCCACAACTTGACAACTGGGAGCTGGATCTTTGGTATAAAACAAGTTCTGAATATTACGAGCCTGGTGAAAGTGCAGCGAATACTATCTGGGGTACAGGAAATAAAGGAACTCAAATCCTTAATAAATTGGCTACCATTCCCGAAGACCTGGGTAATGGAAATCTTGCTGCTAAGATGATTACCTTAGATAATGGTTTATTAGGTTCAACATTTGGAGCACCCATTGCTGCGGGTTCCATTTTTACGGGGGTATTTAATCCGGATAATATAGATCCTACCAATCCTGAGGCTGCCATTGATTTGGTACGCCATTCCCAGGCAGACCCGTGAAATTGAGCTTTAAATACAAATACAAGCCTGGTGATGAAAACAAAGATAAAAAAGGAAATATGCTTGACTACCCGGACATGCTGGATATATATGCGCTCCTGGAGGTTAGAACAAGTGACAAAACGGAACGTCTGGCAACGGCATGGTTCAGAAGCAGTGATGTTGCCACAGAGTTGACTGAGAAAGAAGTCACCTTTACCTACGGTGAATTGGACGGCAGCTTCCCGGATTACATGAAACCGACGGACCATGAATATGTGAGTGCAGACTCTGCCAGTTTTTTTCTTCCTACCCACATCACTTTTGTGGCCTCTTCCAGCTTTGACGGGGCAAATTTTGCCGGAGCTATTGGAAGTACATTAGTTGTTGATGATGTGGAGATGGTGTACGATGAATAGGTCGACAAATAAGGGATATGATACTTGTTTTTCACTAACACATTATTTTGTGAGAAGGATTTTAATAGCCATAATATTTTTAGTATTTGTTACACATTTTACCACTGCATTTGGACAACATCATCACGATTCTCTGACGCACAGCCAAGTTAAAAAGCTGAAAAGGGAAACTTTCCGCAAAACGAATGATCGTTATTTTTTTAATTCGGGCGAGTCAATGCCCGGTTGGATACAAAGGTGGAATTTGAACTTGTTGAAGATCTATTGACCGCGAAAGTGGGTCTCGAAGACAACCTGGGTTTGCCGGGTAAAAGAGCATTTTTCACAGCTGCATTTATTCACCGTTTCACTCCAACCAGTGGTATTTATGTCAATTATTACGGGATAAACCGCTCAGAGAACCATGTAACGGATCGCGACATTATATTCCAAACAGATACTATTCCGGCTGGTACTGCAAGCATGGTTTATTTCAATACTCAGGTAATCAGCACCGGATATCTTTTAAGTCTAGTTCAGGATCCAAATACATTTCTTGGGGCATATTTTAACCTTTATTTTATGTGGTTGAAAACCGGGGTGAGATCCGATTTGGGCAGCATTGATACAGAGGTCAATTACGTAGCCCCGTTGCCAAATTTTGGAATTGTGGCCATGTTTAAGATTAAAAGTTGGCTCTTCCTGGAAGGCAATGTTGGCTTTTTCTCCCTAAAGATGAATGATTTTGATGGGACACTGTACGATTTTAGCGCCAGGCTGAATTTTAGACCCACCAGGTGGCTGGGTTTTACCATGAGCTACCAGGAATTTGATATCCGAGTTGGATTCCCTTATGAAAGTATTTATACCACCGTCGATTACAATTTCAGAGGACCGGCATTAGGCGTGAATTTAAGTTTTTAAACTATGGCAAAGTATAGTAATTTCCGATGGAGGTACTTTTTTAAAAAGGGTGTTCTACTTTGTTCCATTATATTCATAAATGGGTATCATTTGTGTATTGCCCAGGATATAGACCTCAGCCAAAAGAAAATTTTGGGAGTTCAGGCTGCTGATACACTGAAAACAGATACAGCCAAGGTTGTTGAGGTGGCTGCACTCGATATAGCTCAGAACCGAGGCCTTTTTATCGTTACGCCAGATAAGAAAATGCAGATGAGGATACTGGGCTCGGTTAGGTACCTGGTAGTTTTTGATCAGATGAATCTCACGTCCAAGGATGCCTTTAATACCTACGAAATACCAACAGGAGATTTAAGTGTAGCAATTCCAAACTATTATAATGGTTTGGATCAAACCCGGTTGGGTTTTGAAGTGACAAGAAGATCGGACAACGGCGATATTTTTATTCGTTTGGAAACCGATTTTGCCGGAGCCAATGGATTTCGTATCCGACATGCATACGGCCAATATAAAAACTTTCTTTTAGGGCAAACCTGGAGTCTCTTTTCCCATGTTAATGCCGCATCAGCCATGGTCGATTTTGCTGGCCCTACTGGTTCTGTAGTAACCAGAAATCCTCAAATCAGGTATTCCAAATCTAATATATTTGCCGGGCATGATCTATCGTTGGGGATGGAGTACATTATTCCCAATCTGGAGATCCCGGATTCCATTGGGGCGAATACTTTTCAGCTGATTCCGGCTCTATCTGCCCGGCTGGATAAGGTTTATCTCTGGGGTTCTTTTCAGCTATCGGGTATATTACCTACCGTATCAGGGCGTGATCGTGAAGGCAATCTTGTACTTAAACCCGGTTGGGGTGTTTCATCCTCCGTAGTAATTAATTCGTGGCAAAAAGGGAAATGGTATTTTCAGGGCGTCATGGGGAGAGAAATAACCAGGTACTTTAATGACCTTGGAAGTAATGGACTCGATATCTTGATCAGCCCGGAAGGGGATGTTCTTGCACCACTGGCTTATGGCTACTATGCGACCTACGAACATTACTGGAAAGAAAATTTATATTCCAACTTTACCTACGGATTGGTACATATCGAGAAGTATGCTTTTACTGAGGAGAACACATTTCTGGAAGGCTATACACTTCGTTGTAATACCTTCTGGGATATCGCTGAAGGCGCGAGGGTAGGGGCTGAAGCTATCTGGGGAAAACGCATTGACAAAAGCAATATTAATGGGGGTGCACTAAGAGGGAATTTGCTGTTCTATTATGATTTCTAGGATAGTAATGATGGAAATAATACTTCTTTGAAAGGTTGACTCCAAAAGAAATGTTAATAATATTCTAATAGGCTGCTTGCTGATCATTGTTACCACGCTTATTCATACGATCATCACCAGGATTGTATGGAATATTGTACAATAAAAACAAAAGGCACAGTCACCCCTTCAAAGAATAATTCAGGTAGATATCGTGATCCTGATCATTATCCTAGGGACATTGATAGAAAGTGCTGTCTGGGCCAGACCTATATTTATGTGGGATCGGTTGAGCAGTTTGAAGAAGCATTATATTTTTCGCTGGTCACCTACTCAACTTTGGGATATGGAGATATTACACTTGATTGTAGTTACCGGTTACTCAGCACATTTGAAGCTGCCAATGTCGTAATTATGCTAGGTTGGTCAACAGCCATTGTTGTAGCGGTTATTCAGAAAGAGTATAATAAATCCAATTAGTCCGATTTAGAGCCAGTAGTCTAATTTATTGCAAATGATATACATCAAATGCGCAAAATGTTTGTCCTTTTGTTGTACCTGACAAAAAAAGCACTTACAAATTTTACTTCGTAAGTGCTTGATTTTCAATGTCGGGGTGGCAGGATTCGAACCTGCGGCCCCCTGCTCCCAAAGCAGGTGCGCTAACCGGACTGCGCTACACCCCGTTTTCCCAGTGCGGAGAGAGGGGGATTCGAACCCCCGGTACCCTTTCGAGTACGACAGTTTAGCAAACTGTTGGTTTCAGCCACTCACCCATCTCTCCGGCTGAAATTCTCCCCGTTTTTGAAACGGAATGCAAATATAGCATTTCAATGTTCAATACAACCATTCACATCAATTATTTGTAAATATTTTTTTATCCCAAATCTTATCCCCCTCTTTGAAAACTTTATCAGTGATCGATTTGCCATCAATACACGATATTTTAACTTTGCTGCGTTTGTATGTTTGTAAATACTGGAATCGTTACCCTTTAAAATGAGCGCCAATTCATGACATGGTATAAGTCTTTTTCCGGATTTGAATTTCTGGTATTATCTATTTTTATCATTTTTTATATCGCCTATTTGTTTAGAATGTATCGCATAGGCAGGGTATTGAAAATCTCCGTAAGGGCGCTTACCCTCAAAGCCATATTGCGTACTGCCTATTTTCTGCTTTTCATTGTCGCCCTGCTGGGACCATCTTTTGGCGAAACATCCAAGGAGGTAAAGGCTATTGGCAAAGACATAATGATTTGTATTGACCTATCAGAATCTATGAACGCGGACGACATACAACCTACCCGGCTCACCAAAGTGAAATTTGAACTTAAAAATCTTATCGAAGCATTCAACTCAGATCGCATAGGGCTGATCATCTTTTCTTCCGAATCTTTTATGCAATGTCCTTTAACCTACGACCAGGGCGCCCTCAACCTTTTTATAGAAACCCTCAGCACTAACCTGGTGCCTAACGCCGGTACTGATTTTGGCCCTCCTATCCGTATGGCGCTGGATAAACTTTCGGGGGAAGAATCCTCAAGTACCAACCAAAAATCAAAGGTGATCATCCTTATAAGTGACGGGGAAGATTTTGGTGAGCAAACCACCGACAATGTTTCGCTGCTCGAAGAAAATGGCATCAAGCTGTTTACTCTTGGGGTAGGTACCGATAGAGGCAGCCGGATCAAAACAAACTATGGCTACAAAACTGATAAAAACGGCAAAGAAGTGTATACCAAACTAAATGCCCGCGACCTCAAAGCGCTAGCAATAAAAACCGGTGGCAAGTACTTCGAAATAAATGACGAAAACAATGATATTGAGCGCCTGATCAATGCCATCAACAGCATAGAGGGCGAATTAAAAGATGCCAGGAGAATAGACGTATCGGCCAACAAATACTTTTACTTTGTGGCTCTGGCACTCATCCTGGTTTTTATTGATCTATTGACCGGCCTCAAAACCATCCAATTATGAAGCAACTCGTTTTGTTCATATTGTTGAGCATTTTTGCCGTCGACATCAACAAAATCGCCAGGGTAAACAAAGCCAAACGGCAGGGAGAGTCGGCCTATGCCAGTGGCGACTATCACTCCGCCATTGCTGCTTTCAGGTATCTTACCGATACACTCCATGTAACAGAAGACCCAATCTTGCTCAATCTGGCCAATGCCTATTACAACATCAGTGACACCACCAGTGCCGAGCAATATTACAGTCAGATAACCCGAAGCACAGACCCAGAAATGAGATCGTTGGCACATCTGCAACTTGGCGTCATTCACCAACAAAAAAACAAACTTAAAGAAGCGATCGCGGAGTTTAAAGCTTCGCTGATGTCGGATCCGCAAAATGAAGATGCGAGATACAATTATGAACTGCTGAAAAAAATACTTGCCGAACAAGAAAAATCTGAGCAAGACCAAGACGAAAACATAGAACCTTCGGAATATGCCAGGCAACTCAAAGCACAAGCAGATGAGATGGTAAAACAGAACCTATTTGCAAATGCACTTGAGCTATTGAAAGCGGGATTGCAAAAGGACAAAACTGTAGCCGCCTACAATCAGTTTATGAACAAGCTAAATGATGTGGTACAATCTAAAGAACAACCATGAACAAAATAGCACTAATGATATGGTTACTGTGTGGTGTTTCTTTGGCGATGGCACAAAGTCCGGCTGATTTCTTTAACAGGGCTGCCAATGAATATATATACAAAAATGAAAAAATAGCCCTCAATACACTTGATGCCGGACTTGCCAAATATCCAGGTGACAAAAACCTGCAAAACCTAAAAGACAAAATCAACAAAGAGAAACAGCAGCAGGATCAGAAAAATAAGCAACAACAAGAGGAGCAAAATAAAAAGGAACAACAAGAAAAAAAGGAGCAGCAAGAGCAACAGCAGAAAGAAAAGCAACAGCAGGAACAAAGCCAAAAGGCTGAAAATGACAAGAAAAGTGACGAGAAAGACCAAGGTCAGCAGCCAGAACCGGAAGATACCGATGAGCAAGGGAAAGAAATTGATCAACCTCCACAATCACGTGGAGAAAAACTGGAAGACATGAACCTGACCGAAGAAAAAGCCAGAATGATATTGGAGGCGATGAAAAACAATGAGATCCAGTACATCCAACAAAACAGGAGAAAAGCCACCAAAAAACCAGACAGCGACAAGCCCGATTGGTAATAGACCCTTTTATTATTGATCCCAAAAGCCCTACCTATCTCTGCCTAAGGAAAATTCATCGATGGCTCTGAGCATTGACTATGTTAAACTTCCCTATATGAACGCTATCCTCAAAGTCCTCCCTTCAGTAATTTTTTGCTTTGGCAGCCTCATCGCTTTTGCCCAGCAGAAGGTCACTACATACTACGATTCGCTGCATCAACACATCAACACTTCATATTATCTGTTGCAAAACGACAGCCTCATAGATGGCCCGTATAAAAAATACCATCTCAATGGCGCACTGGAAGCTGAAGGCAATTTTGACCAGGGAAACAAAACGGGGCTTTTTACAGAGTATTATGACAATGGCCAAACAAGACGTAAAATACATTATAAAAACGGCCTGAAAGATGGCCCGGTGGAAGTCTATACCGACAAAGGACAATTGCTGCAAAAAGCCCAATATCTCAATGACACACTCAGCGGTATGCTATATGTTTACTTTGATGACGGTCGGGTAAAAAATGAAAGTGAATTCAAACTTGGCAAACCAGATGGGGTGGTTAAGGAGTTTTACCCCGATGGACAGTTAAAGCAGGAGATCAGCTATAGCCAGGGCACACCCAATGGCCCATCAAAAACCTACTATGAAGATGGCGTACTGAAAACGCAGGCCATGATGAAGAACGGGCAAATGGATGGCTATTTCAAAACCTACCACCCCAATGGCCAACTTGATACAGAATTTGAAAATAAAAATGGAACCAAGACCGGTGAATTCAAAACCTATAATGACCAGGGGGTGCTGGTGCTGAGCGGCAACTATGCGTCAGGCAAACTACAGGGCGAAAATCTGGCCTTTTATGACCACGGTCAGGCGAGACACACTTACAATTATCAAAATGGTTTCAGGGTCGGGAAAAATGTGCAGTATCACCCAAACGGGCAGCTGATGCAAATCTCAGAATTTGCCAATCAGGAAGCGAATGAACATAGAAAGGAATTTGATAGCGCCGGGCATATTTCATCGATCAAATCTTTTGAAAACAAAAAAGCAGTAGGCAAATGGGAATTTTTTTATCCATCAGGGAAAACGCAAAAACAGAGCAGTATGAAAATGGGAAGCTCAATGGAATGATAAGTACTTATTTCGAGGGTGGTCAGCTCATGACTGAAACCAACTATCAAAACGACCTGATCACCGGCATATCCAAAGAATATTATGAAAATGGGTCGCTTAAATCTGAAACAAGTTATAAATTTGGGCGAAAACACGGATTGTACCGAGAATGGTTTGAAAATCAACAACTTAAAATAGCCGGACAAATGGCCGGAAACAAAAAGGTTGATTCTTGGATTTATTACGATCAACACGGAAAGAAAATAAAAACTGAGTTTTTTGAGAACAACAAATTGATTAAAACTGAAAAATCCTATGACTAGACCTTCCCTTAGAGAGACCAATTTCAATTTTCCTGGACAAAAAGATCTATATCGTGGCAAAGTAAGAGATGTGTATTTCTTCGACGACAAGTTGGTAATGGTTGCTTCAGACCGTATTTCTGCCTTCGATGTTGTATTGCCTGAGGCCATCCCCTACAAGGGGCAAATCCTCAATCAGATAGCTGCCGAGTTTTTAAATTCTTCCAAACACATCGTCCCCAACTGGCTCGACAGCACCCCGGATCCAAATGTTTCTATAGGCAAAAGGTGTGAAGCAATTCAGGTGGAAATGGTCGTAAGAGGATACCTCGCAGGCCATGCCTGGCGCGAATACCGCGATGGAAAACGATCGATTTGTGGGGTTCCCTTGCCGGAAGGTCTCAAAGAAAACGACAAACTACCTGAGCCTATCCTCACCCCCACCACCAAGGCGCACGAAGGACACGACGAAGACATATCGAGAGACGAGATAATAGCGCAAGGTCTCGTGGCCAAGGATGACTACGAAAAATTGGAGGCCTATACGAGGGCATTATTTAACTTTGGCACTGAAGTGGCCGCCACAAGAGGCCTGATACTGGTGGATACCAAATATGAATTTGGCAAACACAACGGCACCATATACCTCATCGACGAAGTACACACACCCGACTCTTCAAGGTTTTTTTATAAAGAAGGGTATGAAGAGCGACAGCAAAAAGGTGAAGGCCAAAAACAATTATCAAAAGAATTTGTGCGTCAGTGGCTTATCGAGAATGGATTTCAGGGCAAAGAAGGGCAAAAAATTCCTACCATGACCCCCGAAGTGATCAATAGCATCTCAGACAGGTATGTAGAGCTGTACGAAAAAGTAACTGGAAAAAACTTCGTACCTTCGCAAGATAACGACATCCTGCACAGGGTGGAGACGAATATCAAAAACGCACTTTAATCACTAATTTAAAACCTGATGAAATATTCCATAGATAAAAACGAACAATACAGTATACTAAAACTCCACGAAGAGAAGTTGGATTCACCGCTCTCGCCGGCCCTCAAATCAGAATTTGTTACCCTCAATGCCGAGGGTATCAAAAATATTATTATCGACATGAGTGAAGTCAAATACGTCGATTCTTCGGGGCTGAGCGCCTTATTGGTGGGCAACAGGATATACAATGAAGATGGTGGCATATTTATTCTTGCCACCCTCAACGATCACGTGATGAAGCTCATCAAAATCTCCCAGCTCAACAATGTGCTCAACCTGCTTCCCACTGTAGAGGAGGCCATTGACGCTGTGTTTCTAAAAGAAATAGAAGGGGAATTGGAGGGCGATGACAACGACTAAGCATCGTCGCTTTGACTTTTCAGATAAAAATACTGGGCAATAATTCTGCTATTCCGGCCCACGACCGCAATCAATCCGCACAGCTAATACAACTCGACAGTCAGTATGTGCTTATTGATTGCGGCGAAGGCACACAGATTCAACTTGCAAGACAAAACATCAAAACCGGCAGGATCAAGACCATTCTCATCAGTCATTTGCATGGCGATCACTACTTCGGGCTCATCGGGCTCATTTCCACCATGCATTTGTTTAACCGCAAGAATCCGCTAAATATCTTCGGGCCACCGCCGTTGCAAAAGATACTGGAGTTACAGTTGGAAGCCTCCGAAACACGCCTTAGCTTTCCATTGCACTTTGTCCCTTTGTCTCATACGGGCATCAGAGAAATATACAGCGAAGACCAGTTTAGTATCCAGGCTTTTCCCCTCAAACATGGCATTGCCTGCTATGGGTTTCTGGTGAAAGAAAAGCCCAAACAGTGGCGCATCAACAAAGACGTTTTGCCCGAAGGAATGAAGATTCAAGAAATGCTGGTCTTAAAAAACGGGCATAACGTATTGAACGACCAAGGCGAAATAAAATACTCGCTACAAGAATACACCCTGCCCCCAAGGCCACAGCGCTCATATGCTTACTGCTCAGACACGAGCTACTCCGAAAGCATTATACCCTTTATCCGGGGAGTGGACATCCTGTATCATGAGGCCACCTTTACCAAGGATATGAAAGACCGTGCGGCACTGACACACCATTCCACTGCCGCAGAGGCAGCCACCATCGCCAAGCTTGCCGAGGTCAAGAGCCTATTGCTCGGTCATTATTCCACCCGCTACAAAGACCCCATACCCCTGCTGGAAGAAGCCAAAACAATATTCTTTGAAAGTTATTTATCATTGGAAGGCGAAACCATATACCTGGCTGAATAAACTTTATGGACAATTTGATAGTAATAAAGCGCAAAAAGACCAACCTTTTATAGTGCTTAGCGCCATCTTCCTGACCAATGCCATACTTGCGGAAATTATCGGAGTAAAAATCTTTTCGCTGGAATCGACGATGGGACTACCTGCTGCCGGCCTCGATTTTTTCGGACAATTTGTGCTCGACTTCAACCTAACAGCCGGGGCTGTCATCTGGCCTATGGTATTTATCACCACCGACGTGATCAACGAGTATTTTGGTAAAAAGGGAGTAAAGAAAATCAGCTTTCTGACGGCATTCCTTATCTCTTACATTTTTCTCGTCATCTATTTGGTGACCCGGCTTTCACCGGCTCCTTTCTGGCTGGAGCTCAATAGTTTTGACGCCAGCGGCCATCCTTTTGATATCGACTATGCCTTCAAGACCATCTTTAGACAAGGCCTGGGCATCATCATTGGCTCGCTTACCGCGTTTCTGATCGCCCAGTTGCTCGATGTTTACATTTTTCAACGGTTGCGCCATCTCACCGGAAAACGCATGATCTGGCTCAGGGCTACGGGCTCTACCCTGGTTTCTCAGCTTATTGATAGTTTTGTGGTGTTGGGCATAGCCTTTTATCTGTTTGGCAACTGGTCTCTTAAGCTGGTAGTGGCCGTGGGTACGGTCAATTACATTTACAAATTTGTGGTGGCCATTTTGCTAACCCCACTGCTGTATGTAGCCCATTTTTTCATTGATCGATACCTTGGTCGGGATGTCGCCGACAAAATGGCCGAGCAAGCCGGAGAAGATCAATCTATCTTTTGACCGTGGATTGGCAACCTCGCAAATGCGACAATCAATCCGGCATAGGTTAATGCCGGAGTAAATTATCACATAAGATGGCAGTAGAAACCGCTACATTGAGCGACTCTGCATTGCCAAACCGGGGAATGGTAATTTTCCGATCTGTCAATTTTTCTAAACGGCTGTTTATGCCCTGCGATTCGTTGCCCATCAGCAAAATGGCTGGAAAATCCGCCTCGATGTTGTGTATATTTTCTCCTTCCAAAAAGGCTCCATATACCTGATGTGTGTCTTGATATTCGATAAACTCCTCCAGCGATATATAATGCACCCCTACCCTCGTGAATGAGCCCATAGAAGCGTTGATCACCTTCGGGTTGTAAAAATCGGCCGTGCCATGACTGGCCAATATATTGGTGACACCATACCAATCGGCTATTCTAATTATTGTACCCAGGTTGCCCGGATCACTCACCTCATCCAGCGCTATGACCAATTTTTCGCCGTCAATTTCGAACTTTTTCATCTTCATGCTGGCGATGGCCAGGGCATATTCGTTGGTTTGAAAAGTCCCCAGATCGGCCAGTTCTTGCTCAGTGCAAAGTTGGCAAGCAATATGGCCGCTTATGGCACCGCCATACTCATCCATAAATTTACGGGTTACATAAATTGACTGAATTTGATAATCGGAACCCAACAATTCCAATACATTCTTTGCCCCTTCCACCAAAAATGATTCTGCTTTTCTTCGGTATTTTTTTAATTTTAAACTTTTAACAAACTTTGCCTCTTGTTTAGAAATCATTAGTGAAAAAGAAAAATTGAACAATCATTTTGCCAGGTTTACAATCTGCTCTATCCTTACCTTATTGATACCTGCCTGTATGGGTGTCAGGCACTTGCAAGATGATGAATATTTGCTTCGAAGGCAACATATAGAAGGCAACGATGCCATTGCCGACGAAGAGCTGGAGGAGCTATATCAGATAGAAGCCAATAAAAAATTCCCCCTTATTCCTTTTGCCCCCTACGTATGGATATACCACCTTGGGAAAAACAATTTTGACTCAACTAAAATCGAAGGCAAGATTGAAAAAATAAAGGAGAAATACAGTGATAAAATCCAACAACATGAAGATAACAAAAGGAAAAAAGATAAGTTGGCCAATGCCATGGCCCGCAAAATAGAAAAGAAAAGAAGAGACCTGGCCGA
Organism: Cyclobacteriaceae bacterium; assembly: GCA_012033595.1. Lineage (GTDB taxonomy): Bacteria > Bacteroidota > Bacteroidia > Cytophagales > Cyclobacteriaceae > JAAUQL01. The sequence continues at coordinate 22,179 of JAAUQL010000033.1, forward strand.
GGGCAATATATTGATGCGCTGGGGTGAACCGGTAAGCAAATACGACGAAAAAGCGGTGCAAAAGACGGTGGATCAAATGAAACAGTACTTTCAAAACCGGGGATATTTCAATAGCTCCATCGATTATAAAACCAATTTGAGAGGCAAGCGGGCTTTTGTACACTACCTGATAGAAGAAGACAACCCGCACATCATAGATTCTGTACGATTCTACACTTCCGACACTACCATCTACCGCATCATCGAGGCACACCAGCAAGAAAGTCTGATAAAGACCGGCGACAACTACGATCAGAATAATTTGGTAAAAGAACGCGAACGCATCGAAAGGTTGCTCAAAAACCAGGGATATTTTGATTTTAGCAGGCAGTACATCGCTTTTGATGTCATCACAGACATCAGGCCGTATGGTGTCGAAGTAAATATGGTGATCAATGACCCGGTAAAGCGAGGCTACCACAAGCAATTCACCATCGATTCTGTGCTATTTGTGACTGATGCCAATGCCACACCCCGGCAGGCCGATAGATCATTTTTTAATTACCGCGGCATCACCTACCAGTATTATGAAAAAAAATTTTCCAAAAAAATACTCGATCAGCGGGTTTTTATTTATCCGGATCAAACATACAGCATAGACAATACGCTCAATACCCAGCGTCAACTTGCCTATCTCGACAATTTCAAATTCATCAACATCAACTACGACACCACCGGCAATACCTTTATTGCCAATATATTCACCAGCCCGCTCAACAAGTATGCTATGACCAACGAAGTAGGGCTCAATGTGACTCAGGGCTATCCCGGCCCGTTTTATAACCTTTCGCTCAAAGACAGGAATATCTTTGGCGGACTGGAAAACCTGGAGATCACCGGGTATTTCGGCTTTGAGGGTGTGGCCAGTGCCACCACCAAAGAGGTGTATAGCAGTGTGGAGTCGGGCGCCAAGCTGGCGCTGATCTTCCCTCAATTCATCATGCCTTCGAGTCAAAAATTCAAGCAAAAAGCCGGACTCCTCAACCCCAATACCGTGATACGCTCCGGCTATAACTATACCAATAGACCAGAATACAGGCGGGCAAATTTTACCAACGCCCTGGTGTACAACTGGCAAAGGGAGCGACGACGTGCCTATAGCTTTACGTTGTCAGAGCTCAGTTACATCAATTCCGACACCGATATTGCCTTCGACTCTTTGCTGATAGACCTCGAAAACGACGGCAACCCATTGATCAACTCCTTCGAGCCATCTTTTGTAAGTGCCATGAATTTTATGGTTGTTTACAATTTCAATCCGGATGACTTCTACGGAAACAAAGCTTCGCTTCTGAAATTTTATATCGAAAGCGGTGGCGCCATGTTCAATTTTTTTGATCCCAGGCAACTGGAAATCAACAAGCCCGACACCATTCAGTATTTTCAATACCTCAAATTTTCTTCCGATTTTCGCCGGCACATCACTATGGGCGAGAACAAGGGAATTGCTACCCGCTTCAATTTCGGTGTCGCATATCCTTACGGAAAAAACAAGACGCTGCCATACGAAAAGTTTTTCTTTGCGGGGGGCAGCAATAGCCTGCGTGCCTGGCCACCACGCCGACTGGGGCCGGGTAGTCAAAAGCCCAGAGAAAGTGAAAATCCGGAAAAAGACGGACCTTATGACTACAGCATAGAAAAGCCCGGTGAAATACTGCTGGAAGCCAACGTTGAGTACCGCAGCAAGCTGATCGGATTTCTTGATTGGGCCTTTTTTATTGATGCAGGCAATGTGTGGAAATTTTATGAAAATCCGGTATTTCCCGGTGCCGACTTCAAATTCAACCGTTTTTATAAGGAAATAGCCGTGGGAATGGGGGTTGGTCTGAGGCTCAACTTCTCATTTCTGGTGATTCGTTTTGATTATGGTGTCAAAATGATTGATCCGGCCCGTGATGAGGGGCAACGTTGGATTGGCGACAATCTTTCGATAACCAATTGGCGCGGCGAACCAGGGCAGGCCTTGTGGAACATCGCCATTGGCTATCCTTTTTAAAAAAAATGAATATGCCCACAAAAGAATTTATATCCGGTCAATTTGCCGATTTGCAACAGAAAATAGCCACAAACCTCACGTTGCACGATGGCCGGGGTCGCTTTGTACAAGACCACTGGCAACGCGAAGCGGGCGGCGGGGGCATCACCATGGTCATGGAAAATGGTGCCCTGATAGAAAAAGGTGGTGTGAATTTTTCTGCCGTATCGGGTCCGACACCTGCCATGATCTCTGCCGGCATATCTCCTGATGCCTCAACATTTTTGCCACAGGGGTTTCTATTGTTTGCATCCGCAAAATCCCTTTGTGCCGATCATTCATATGAATATCAGATATTTTGAAACTGATGATGGTACCTGGTGGTTTGGTGGGGGAATAGACCTGACACCACACTACATAGACCAGGCCGAGGCCACCTTTTTTCATCGAGCACTCAAAGCGGTTTGCGACAGCTTCGATCCGGAATATTACGCAGATTTTAAACGCCAGGCCGATGACTATTTTTCATTGCCCATCGCAATGAAACCCGGGGTATAGGAGGAATTTTTTATGACAGACTGCATCAGGCACATCACAAACAACAGTTATTTGATTTTACACTCAAGCTGGGTGCCTCATTTTACTCCATTTATAATTCAATCTCCCAAAAAAACCGGCATAAGCCCTTCACCCCCCAGCATCGCGCGTGGCAGCTGCTACGCCGGGGCAGGTACACCGAATTTAACCTGGCCATAGACCGGGGCACCAAATTTGGCCTTGAGACCAATGGACGCATAGAGTCTATCTTGATGAGCCTGCCACCATTGGCCTGCTGGCAATACAATCATATTCCCGCAAAGGGAACCGCCGAATACGAAACCTTGTTTTTGTTAAAGAAAAATATAGACTGGACAAACAGATAAGCATGCTAGACCTACTTGATCAATTCGACAAGCAACTTTTTCTCCACTTCAACAGCGGCCACTCTTCGCTATCAGACCAGATCTGGCAGTCGATCACCTACTCTCCTACCTGGACACCCCTGTATGGCCTGCTACTTTTTTTTATGGTTAAAACTTTTAAGCAGGATAGCATATTTATAGTGGCGGGTATATTGCTGGTCATACTGGCGTGTGACCAATTTACCTCTTCATTTATGAAACCATATTTTGGCCGACTGAGACCCTGCTACGATGTGTCGATTGGCCATCTGGTAAATGTGGTGGACGGTTGCGGAGGCAGATACGGTTTCGCCTCGGGTCATTCTGCCAATTCGTTTGGCATAGCCATGTTTGGCTGGTTTACGTTCCGAAGATACTGGCGGGGCACCTGGTTGCTATTTGTTTGGGCATCGCTGGTGGCCTTTAGCCGAATAATGGTAGGAGTGCACTATCCCGGTGATATACTGGCAGGCGCTGTTGTCGGGCTGACTTTTGGTTGGATAATTTTTAAACTGACTGAAAAATTCACTTCGAAGTGCGGCTGGAGCCGATTATAAAAAATTGAGTCTGTCGAGCAGGGCTTCTTTGTATGACGCCCCTATCGGTATATATTTCTCGCCAATGAGCACCGAATTGTCTTCGAGGGCTTCGATTTTATCCAGGTTGACAATATAAGACCTGTGTGTGCGCACAAATACACTCTCTGGCAGCCTGCTGGCCAGACCTTTCATAGTAAAATGGACGATATGCTTTTTGGTTTCGGTCTGAATGATCACGTAGTCGGCCAACGCTTCCACAAAGAGTATTTTGCCATAGTCGATACGAACTATTTTGGCATCCGAACGCACATAAAACTCAGAGCGCTTTACGGTAGCGGCTCTTTTGATATCCACATTGGCCTCGGCCTTTTGCGCTGCCTGCAAAAATCTGGAATATTCAATAGGTTTCACCAGGTAGTCGGTGACGCGCTTTTCAAATGCCTCGACGGCATATTTTTGTTCTGAGGTGATCAGGATAATCTCAATATCCTTCTCCAGGGCGTTGATAAAATCCATGCCGGTCATTTCTGGCATTTGTACATCAAGAAAGATGATGTCCACATGTTCTTCGTCCAGATAGCTCATGGCATCCCGGGCATTATCAAAAGCCCTGATCAAATGGAGAAAATTTGTTTTTTCGATAAAATGTACCACCACCCTTCGCGACATTTCGTCGTCATCCACCACTATACAATTCAACCTCATGAGATAAAAATTATCGGACTATAGAAAAAAGCTATTAATAAGAATCTAAAATATCAAAAAATTCCTTAATAAGTAAAAAATGCCCAGAGCCTAAATCGCTCACCCATCATCCTTTATTTATAATTATACTTTTGCAGTCAAGATTGTAACTTACAATTAAGGAAAATAGAAAAGTATGCCCTAAATTCAAACAAATTTTTACTTTCGTATATGCAAGAAGACAGTTACCGACACCGTGGGATGAGGCGAAATCTGGTTAAAATCCTGATAGAGAAAGGCATAAAAGACAGGGCTGTCCTTGAGGCCATCCAGACGGTGCCCAGGCACTTTTTTTTTGAAAAAGCATTTCTCGAACATGCCTACCAGGACAAGGCCTTTCCGATAGGTGAAGGACAAACCATCTCGCAACCCTATACCGTGGCTGTTCAGTCAGAACTATTGCAGATAAAACCAGGCGACAAGGTTTTGGAAATCGGCACAGGGTCGGGATATCAATGCTGCGTCTTGCTGGAGATGCAGGCCAAGGTCTATACCATCGAATACAACAAAAAACTATACCAGCAAGCCAAGGAATTTCTGCCAAAAATGGGCTACAGGGCACATTTTCACCTTGGCGACGGCTCACAGGGATGGCCCACTTTTGCTCCTTTTGACAAGATAATTGTGACCGCCGGAGCACCGAGTTTACCACAGGCTCTGATTGACCAACTCAAACCCAATGGCAGGTTGGTGATACCCGTGGGAAATGAAGAACATCAGGAAATGATCTTGATCAATAAAGACATGCATGGCAAAATAACCACCGAAAGCCATGACTATTTCCGCTTTGTTCCTTTGCTGGGCAAGTTTGGCTGGACAAGTAAACAATAACACAATGGACAACAAATTGAAAAGCGCTGCAAATTCACTGGTAGTGAAAAGCGAAATACTGATGCCCAACGACACCAACCCCTTTGGCAACCTGATGGGCGGCCGCCTGATGTATTGGATGGACATAGCGGCGGCGATATCGGCGCAGCGGCATTCCAATTGTCTCACGGTGACCGCATCGGTAGATAATATCTCTTTTAACCATCCCATAGAAACGGGAAGTGTGATCACGCTTACGGCACGGGTGACCAGAGCTTTCAATACCTCTATGGAAGTGTACATAGAAGTGACCGCAGAAAACATCCCCAGTGGCACCAAGTTCAAAAGCAATTCTGCTTTCTTTACCTTTGTGGCCGTAGATCAAAGCGGCAGGCCCTTGCCTGTGCCAGCTCTTGTGCCGGAAACCGACTTCGAAAAAGAACTATTTGCCGGCGCATTGAGAAGACGGCAACTCCGATTGATATTGGCCGGACGACTGCAACCCCACGATGCCAATGAATTAAAAGCAATTTTTGACCAGAAACTGTAACATGGAAGAAAACTATACTTTTTACCCATATATTTTTAATGATGAGTTGTACATCATCGATGAGGCACCGGATACGGCACCATCGGCCAGACCAGAGCCGGTAGAAACTGACCAAAAACCCGGAGACCACCCGACCATAGTGGAAGAACCAAAGGCGATCTCCTATTTTGGACAAAATGCCAAAGGCCTGCTGATATTGGTAAACGACCCTGCAAACACTCATCTCAGCCAGCCTGAACTTGATTTTTTGATGAAAATAGTTGAGGCAGGCATAGGCTACAGTAAGCATGATATTGCCCTGGTCAATCTGGCACACTGGCCAATAAGCCAAACCCTGGCAGACATCGGACACAGCCATTTGTTGGGCTTTGGCATAGATCACAGCCTGCTGCCCGGTGTTGACAAATACTATGAGGTAATAGAAAACCATGGAACAAAATACCTCCTGGCAGACCAACTATCGGAGGTAGAAAAGGATATTGCCAGAAAAAAACTGTTTTGGGTCGCACTCAAATCCATGTTCCAAATTAGTTGAAGTACCACTTTTAATATTATCTAAGATTGAAAAACAGAATCTGTATCAAGATCGGATCCAATGTACTTACCCTGGCCAATGGCCTGCCCAATGAGCAATTGATCAAAAACTGGTATTGCAAATCGGTGTGTTGAGGGCATCGGGCAAGCAGGTGATCCTCGTCTCGTCCGGAGCCGTGGCAGCAGGAAGGAGCATCTTTAAATATTCTAAAAAGCTGGATACCGTTGCCGAACGGCAGTTGTTGGCCTCACTTGGCCAGGTGAAACTCATCAACATCTATACGGCTTTGTTTAGCGAACTGAGCCAACTTTGTGCGCAGGTGCTTGTCACCAAACAGGATTTCAAAGACCGACACCATTACCTCAACATGCAAAACTGCCTGAATGCACTGTTGGCCAATGATATTATTCCGATCGTAAATGAAAATGATGTGATTTCCATTACAGAACTCATGTTTACCGACAACGACGAACTGGCCGGGCTCATATCTAGCATGCTCGATGTAGATGCCTTATACATTCTGACCAATGTGGACGGCATCTACGATGGCAATCCGGCCGACACCGGCTCGTCGGTCATTTCGGAATTTGATGTGAAGGCACACGAGCTGGAAAAAATAGCGAGCGAGAGCAAATCAAACTTTGGCCGGGGTGGCATTATTACCAAATGCAACACCGCATTGCGGGTAGCAGGTATAGGAATACCCGTTGTCATTGCCAATGGCAAAACCGAAGAAATACTGCTAAAAATAGACAGAGGCGAAAAAATAGGGACAACCTTTAAGCCACTAAAGACAACTTCGAGTCGCAAAAAGTGGATCGCACATAGCCAATCACATGCCAAAGGACAAGTGATCGTGAATGAAGGAGCCAAAAAACTCCTCGTTTCACAGCAGGTAGTCAGTCTGCTGCCTATTGGCATTACCCGGGTGATTGGAGACTTTATGAAGGGTGATATTATAAAAATAATGGACGAAAATATGCACGAAATAGGCCTTGGCCAGTCGCGCTATAACAGCAAAAAGGCCGAATCGCTCATTGGATTAAAAAACCAAAAACCGGTGATCCATTACGATCATTTATATTTACATTAAACTACCCCAACAGCAACAGACTTATGGATTTAGAAAATACCTTTGAAGCAGTAGCCAGAGCCAGCCGTCAACTGGCCATTACAGAAGAGCAGCTTATCAATCGCATGCTCAACGCAATGGCCTCAGCAGCCATAGATCAGACTGACTATATCCTCAGTGAAAATGAAAAGGATCTGGCTCAAATGCCTACATCGGATCCCAGGTACGATCGCCTGAAGCTGACCGCTCAGCGAATCAAAGACATAGCCGCAGACCTGGCCAATGTAGCCCGACTGCCTTCTCCCCTGGGCAAGGTGCTGGACAAGCGTACACACCAGAATGGACTGCAACTCCACAAAGTATCGGTACCCCTCGGAGTGGTGGGCATTATTTACGAAGCCCGACCCAATGTAACCTTCGATGTGTTTGCTCTTTGTGTCAAATCAGGAAATGCCTGTGTGCTCAAAGGTGGTAGTGATGCCGGACATTCCAATGAAGCCATAGTGCGGGTAATCAAGACGGTAATTGCTAAATATGGACTAGATGAAAACATACTCTCCCTCTTGCCTACCGGACGCGAGGCTACTGCTTCATTGCTCAATGCGGTAGGCTATGTAGATATCATCATTCCACGTGGGAGCCAGGGCCTCATCAACTATGTTCGTGAAAACGCCAGAGTGCCTGTGATAGAGACCGGAGCGGGAATTGTACATACTTACATACACACCTCAGCCGACCTGGCCAAAAGCATTGCCATTATCAACAATGCTAAAACCCGAAGGGTGAGCGTGTGCAATGCGCTCGATTGCCTCATCGTGCAAAAAGACAGACTTTCTGATCTGGTGCAAATACTGAAACCAATGGCAGAAAGCAAGGTGACCATTTATGCCGATGAGCAAGCCTTGGAATACATAAAAAACCAGTACCCGGATGAACTCCTTCACCCTGCCCTGCCAGAGCACTTTGGAACGGAATTCCTCGACTATAAAATGTCGGTGAAAACCGTGAACTCGATACAGGAAGCAATAGAACACATCAGCAGGTACAGCTCCAAACACAGTGAGGCCATCATCGCCGAAGATGAAAGTGCCATAGATCTGTTTATGAAAAGCATCGACGCTGCGGCTGTGTATGCCAATACCTCAACAGCTTTTACTGATGGTGCACAGTTTGGGATGGGTGCCGAAATAGGTATAAGTACCCAAAAACTACATGCCCGTGGCCCAATGGCCCTGGACGAGCTGACCAGCTACAAATGGCTGATCAGGGGCAATGGGCAAGTCCGGCCATAAACCGGAGACAGTATCAGCGCCACTGAGAAGGGATAAATCGGAGCCGGGAAAGCGGTGCATTTTTTATGATATCATTTTTTCTTCCAACTTTTACAAAACACCTGGTGTCATAAAATGCAAACCCTAAAATCCTTAACCCCTCATGAATATGAAAACAAAAAACACCATTAGGATTGCGACCTTGATTATTGGCATTTGCATAGCTGCATTGGGTCTAATGATCACAGGCTGTGAAGACAAAGTAGAAATCACCCAAAAATACACCATCATGCAGCCGGTGTACCTCACCCCTACCGAGCTGAGGGCTTCCTTTGAGGTGACACAACCCATCGAGGTAAGCAACACCGGAAAAATCTACCTGTATCAGAATTATATCCTGCTCAATGAACCGGGCAAAGGCATACATGTGATTGATAATACCGACAAGAAAAACCCTGAAATCATTAGCTTTATCAACATACCGGGCAACTACGAAATGGCCGTTCGTGGCGATCGGCTCTTTGCCGATAGCTATCTCGATCTGTTGGTAATCGATATTTCTGACCCGAAAAATGTAACGCTAAGCAAGCGGATCATGGACATATTTCTAAATCTGGCTCAGCAAAACGAGTATTATGATAAGGAAAATGGTATTGTGGTAGACTTCGAGCCAAAGGAAATTATAGAAGTAAATGAAAATGAATTCAACGGATCATTTCCTTCATACTATTACTACGGCACCAACATGGCTGTTAAGGGTGGTTTCACAAGCTTAGACATGGCAACAAGTAGTTTTTCGCCTGAATCCATGCCTGCCATGCAAACCGGCATAGGTGGTTCGATGGCCCGATTCACCATCATGAAAGATCATCTCTACAGTATCGACAACAACAGCATGCAGGTATTTGACATCAGCAATCTCGACAATCCCGTGCCTGGTGCTCATCTGAATATTGGTTGGGGGATTGAGACCATTTTTCCCTACAAAGACAATTTGTTCCTCGGAACCCAGTCGGGCATGATGATATACGACAACACCAATCCGGAATTTCCGCGCCACCTTTCCACCTTGTCGCATATCGTAAGCTGTGATCCGGTAGTGGTAGAAAACGACATCGCATACGTGACCCTCAGAGGAGGAACAGGATGTAGAAATACCGCCAGCAATCAGTTGGATGTAGTGGATATCAGCGACCTGAAGCATCCTAAATTGCTCGTTACCTATCCAATGACCAACCCCCATGGCCTGGGCATCGACAATGGCACCCTGTTTATCTGCGAAGGCAATGCCGGCCTCAAGGTTTTTGATGCGACAGATACCTATAAAATATCCGCCAACCTGCTGGCTTACTACGGAGAATTCGATGCCTTCGATGTGATTCCATACAACAACAACCTGATACTCATAGGCAACAATGGATTATATCAGTTTGATTATTCCAATCCCAAAGACATCAAATTCCTGAGCATGATTTCCGTTTCGCGTGACCAACCCATGCCCTAGAAATGAATTATTTGAAGTTGTTTTTACCGGCAACGGCCATGCTATTGTTGGTCGTTGCCAGTCACGCACAGACCGATCGACAGGCAAACATCCATTTGGTCAACGGCAAAAAAGTGCTCGGCGCCGTGGTCACCTCCTATGATGACCAAACCCTGACCATTTCTGTAGATGGCGACACTGAGTTCGTATTGAGGTATGATCTTATAAAAAAAATCCGCTTTCGCGGAAATGATAAGATAAGCGATGCCTGGGCAACAAAAATTGCCCCTCCGGCTTCCTTGCGCCTGCATACCTACTATCACGAGCTGCGAAGCGGCACCTTGTTTGGAGAGGAAAATATCGATGTTTCCTTGCATACCCTTAACGGTTATCAGTTCAACCAGTATCTGGGCACCGCACTTGGGGTAGGACTCAATAAATACGGTAATTATCTCACCATGCCTGTTTATGGTCAGGTAAAGGGCTTTTTGCTGGACAGGAAAGTATCGCCATTTTACTTCGGGGATATTGGGTATGGATTCGCCTGGAGAAACCGTGCCGATGACGAAATGTTTGAAATAGCCAATGTGAAAGGTGGCCTATATTGGCAAATTGGCCTGGGCTATCAGCTCAATTTCGCCAAAAGTGCCCTCACCTTTAGCTTTGGCTATTCAAGTCAGGCTTCCGAGGCCAGATACCACTACCAGGGCTACAGCCCCTATTCACGGCTCAGTTTCCCGGGCAATACGATCGGCAATGGTGTTGAAATTATAGAAAAGAGGGATTTGAGAAGGTTCTCGGTTTCTGTTGGATTTTTGTTTTGATTCGGGCTCTTCTGGTCAATTTTCCTCATCAAACAGATCAATAACGCTATAGTTACCGGAGACTCTGGCATGCCAGGTCAAAATAAAAAGCACTTCGGCAGAGGGCCAGGCAAATTTGAATCGGGTTATCTAATCAAAACTGATTGCAAAACCTCTGGACCTGTTCGATGGCTAAAAATGAGCGGAAATTATCCCATGATTTTTTTCAACCTGATATCTTTTGCTGATTCTTTGCGTGTCAACAACATCGGCAAGGCTACACCAAACGCCAATGACATGAGTATAAATATGGCCTTAAGTCCATTATTTATCGTTTCGGCCACTATGGTGTCGTAATCTTCACCTATTTGATCTCCGGCCAATTTGATAAGCCCGAGCATCATGCGGTAGGCAAATGCCCCGGGCACCATGGGAATGACCGACGGTATGGCAAAAATCATTGGCGGAGAATGTTTGCTATGTGCAGCCCAAATACTCAAGAAACCAATAAGACCAGCCCCTGCAAATGAACTCATCACCACGCCAAAGCCGATATGCATACATATCAGTTTGGTGATGCCGCCAAGGGCTCCCATGAACCAAATGACAAGGATGGTGCGCGTCGGCACATTAAACAATATGGCAAAACCTATAGCGGCAAGCCCAAACCAAATTCCCTTTTCTATTAAGCTGAGATATTCCATAAATTCTACAATTGAAATACGAGCATGGCCAGCAACAAACCGAGTGCAATGGCAAAGGAGATCATCAACCCGTTCACACTTCGCACGATTCCATTCATTATATTGCCGTCTATCAAATCGGAGAATGAGTTGATGAGTGGTACACCGGGAACGAGAAAAAGTACCGAGGTGGCCAAGGCATGCTCGCTAATGCCCTCACCAAATTTCAAAAACCCACCGGCGATCAGCGAAGCCACGAAGGCACCAAAGAAAATACACAAATATGGGTTGAAATTTCTTTTTACCGTTTCCTGCCTGATAAATAAACCCCCAAAAGTAGCCCCAAAGGTCACAAGCATATCCAGCCAACTCCCGCCAAATAGCCTGCAAAAGGAAGCTCCCGCAAGGGACACCATCAGCAAAATGACAAGCCTGTGATAATGTGGCAACGCAACCAGCCGACCGACCTCTTCATTAATTTGCCGGAGCGACCAGCCCTCGTCGAGCACCCTCCAGCTCATCCGGCTGATCCCCGAGAGCATCCTGAAATTTACCCCATGTGGCGAGGTGCGCTTCAGACTGCTGTGATGATAATCTTCATCGCTGTCATGAATGGTAATCATCAGTGCCCTGTGGGTGATGAGCAGCTCGGTACTCACCTCAAAGGCCTCGGAAATGCGATCAATGGTAGTCCTGATTCGGCGGCTATTCGCGCCGGAAGTCATGAGCAAAGTACCTATTTGAAGCAGGGTTTTTCCCAACTCTTTGATATCCCTGCCGGAATGACCCATGGCTTCTCCAGTCGCAGTGGCACCATTTTCCACACTGTTGTTTGGCATTTCGATTTTATATTTGGTCAAACTTTTCTTAGGCTACACTTGCCATGACAATCAAAAGTTGGCGCAAAGATACTGCAATTGGCATCCCGCATTCAAAATTTACAGCTTATAAATTTTAACGCTGAACCAAAAGATGCGTGCTCCGCAAAAACGTGCTAATCTGCCGATGATATGGCTGCGCTACTGTAAAGGTCTCGATCACCGGATAAGTCGATGACCGGTGACCACTTAAGGCAATAACTCACCAACCCAGTCAATCAATGGCCTGTTAACTCAATAATTATATTTATTTTAACAAAAATTTCTTAACCACTATATTTTTATCATATGAACATACGGGCAAAATTTTTAGGTGCAGCAGGTTCAGTGACCGGTTCACGACACTATCTGGAATTTGACGACTTCAAGGTCATGGTAGATTCAGGGCTTTTCCAGGGTTTAAAGGAATTGCGTTTACTCAACTGGGAGCCTTTTCCCATAGATCCGGCCACCATAGATGCCATCGTGATTACCCACGCGCACATCGACCATACGGGGTATCTGCCCAAGCTGGTAAAAGAGGGATTTGAGGGAACGATCTACTGTACGGAGGCTACCATGGAACTCATGAAAATCATGTTGTTGGATTCTGCTAAACTACAAGAGGAAGAAGCCAACTGGGCAAAGAAAAAGGGATATTCAAAACACGCCAATCCCCTTGCACTTTATACCGCAGAAGATGTGGAGAAGGTCTTTCCACTGATAAAAACCACTACTTACGACAATACAATCAGTATACACCCTAAGCTGTCGGTCAGATTCCGAAACGCAGGCCACATCCTGGGCGCAGCCACAGTAGAAATGACGGTGCAAGGTGATGAGCAAACCAAAAAGATAGTGTTCAGTGGCGACCTGGGCCGAAGTCAGGATCCAATGCTATTTGCGCCAGCACCCGTTTACGACGCCGATATCCTGTATATGGAATCTACCTATGGCGATCGGGACAATCCTATTCAAAATCCAATGGAGGAGTTTGCTGCCGTCATCAACCGGGCAATAGAGCGGCGTGGGGTGTTACTGATCCCCGCTTTTTCTGTCGGACGTACCCAGCTATTGATGTATTATATGAAAACCCTGATAACCAAAGGACTCATCCCCAGCATTCCGGTGTATGTAGATAGCCCAATGGCCATCAGCGTAACGCGGCTACACAAGCAATTTTTTGGATTGCACAAATTGGATGATTTTGACCTCACCAACCACCACTCTGTTTTTGACTTCGAAAATATCCAGTACCGCCGTAGTCAGGAAGAATCGATGCAGCTAAACTATGTAAAGAGCGATGCCATCATCATTTCAGCCAGTGGCATGGTAACGGGCGGTCGCATCGTCCACCACTTGTACAATAGATTGCAAAACGAAAACGACACCATCCTGTTTGTTGGCTATCAGGCCGAAGGAACACGCGGCAGGCGGATACTTGATGGAGAGGAAAAGATCAAAATGTTTGGCTATGAAATACCGGTGCGTTGCCATGTGGAAAAAATCGAAGGGCTTTCGGCGCATGCAGACCGGTCGGAGTTGTTAGACTGGCTGAGCAACTTTAAATCGCACCCAAAAAATACTTTTATCGTCCATGGCGAGCCCAAATCAGCAGAAAATTTTGCGGATACCATCAGGGAAAAAATGGGTTGGAATGTGACTGTGCCCCAGTATCTGGAAACCATGGAGCTATTCAGAGGAATATGAGCATGGTGTTAGAAGCATTATCAGCATAGAATGCGTTGAGGCAAATCAAACAAAAGATTTTTAGCCTCTGCGTCTAATGGTGCCTGTCAATATCGCAAAACGAAAGTGAAATTGGCAGCACCAAAGGCGCATGTATGCTAAGCTGCGCTTTCCAGCGCGGTGTTGGAGCCAAGCCGGGTTAAAGTCATAATCCATAGTTTCTCATATACATCGGCATCACTTTTGGCTACCCCATTTGCTGCTACCCAATTATTCATAGTTTTTTCAAAATATCTTCGATGATGGGTTTGCCGTGCATCCTGCCATTTTCTATGAAAATTTTGGCCGTTTCTTCTCCACCGATAATGGATCCGGCAAGGTAAATACCCTCAATGTTCGATTCATAAGTCTCGGGATGGGTAGTCGGAATGAGATTTTCACCCTCAAGCCTTATGCCCACTTTTTCCAAAAAATGTGCATCGGGTCGATAGCCGGTCATTAGAAAGACAAAATCTGCATCAATGCGCTTTTTCTTGCCATTGTCCAGGTTTTCAATGATCAGGGATTTCTCGTAAATCTCCGTGACCCTATGCCGGAAATACGCCTTGATTTCATCCTTTTTGATGCGATTTTCCAGGTCAGGCACGATCCAGTACTTTGCCCTGGGATCGATATTGTCGAATAGGTGCACCAACGTCACCTCCACATCGTTCCTGAACAGATCCAGGGCAGTCTCTACGGCTGAGTTGGCACCACCCACCACTACAGCTTTCATTTTCGAATAGCGGAATGCCTCGTCGTAGTAGTGAGAAACATGGGGCATGGTTTCTCCTCTCACTTCAAGGTAGCGCGGCACATCATAGTAGCCGGTCGCAACAATTATTTTTTTTGCCCTGAGCGACTCGTTGTTGGTAGTAAGTTCAAATACCCCTGCCACCTGTTTAACATCATTTCCCCGGGTAAATAGTTTGATATGCAGATCGAAATGGTTTACTACCTTACGGTAATATTTAAGCGCCTCGGTTCGGGTAGGTCGCGTGCCCATAGAGACGAATGGCACCTTGCCGATTTCGATGTTTTCGGAAGTAGAAAAGAAAAGCATATTAACCGGATAGCGCCTGATCGACTCGGTTATGCTGCCTTTATCTACAATCAGGTATTTCAGTTTTTTGTGCTGTGCCTCTATGGCGCATGCCAATCCGCAAGGCCCGGCACCTATTATTATCACATCGTAAAGTTCCATAGTTGCTAAAATATTAAATCTTCACGAAAGTATTTGCTCTTTAAAGCACGTTGTTGGTTGCGTTATCAGGAACGGCACCAGATAGGTGCAGTTATTCCATATCAAACAAAAAATCATTATACGCATTCCTGAGTTCACGCAGCAAGAGGTGCTCACTGGCTTTTGATGCCCTTTCTATCCCTTGCTCATAGGTTAGTTTTGCCTGCTCGCTATCCCCCCTGTCTCTATAGATTTGAGCCAGGTGATAATAGGTAGGTACATATTCCGGATGCTCGCTGACCAGCTTTTCGAAATACGCCAAAGCCTTGTCTGTATCATCGTTTTTGTACTCATTGGCCAGGGCATACAGGTTAAATGCATCCCCGGGATCTTCGGTATAAAATTGTAATAATTGTTCCAACCTATGCTTGTTCATTTATTTCAGGTGGTTTTTATTTTTTGATTTAAATACTAACTTGTCGGATATAGCTACTGGCAATGTTCCACAAAAATAATTGAAAAATGAAGATATTAGTTTGCATTACCCATGTACCCGATACTACTTCAAAAATCTCCTTTACCGATAATAATACCAAGTTCAATGAGTCCGGGGTGCAATTTATAATAGGCCCCTACGACGACTACGCCCTGGCAAAAGCAGTAGAATTGAAAGCTACTTTGGGCGCCACGGTCACCGTACTGAATGTGGGTGAGCCATCAACCGCACCCACCATCAGGAAAGCACTTGCCATAGGAGCTGATGATGCCATCAGAATAAATGCCTATCCGCAAGATGCTATGTTCGTAGCCCGGCAAATAGCCCATGTAGCAGAACAAAACGGATACGACCTGATTATGATGGGGCGCGAATCTATTGATTACAACAGTGGGGTAGTGCATGGCATTGTGGGTGCTTTGCTTAGTATCCCTTCCATCTCGCCGGTAATGACCCTGGAAATAGAAGGGGAGACCGTAAAACTGACCAAAGAAATAGAAGGCGGCAAAGAAAAGGTGGAAAGCAAACTGCCGCTGATAGTAGGATGCCAGGAACCTATTGCAGAGTGGAAAATCCCTAATATGCGCGGTATAATGACAGCACGCAGCAAGCCATTGGAAGTAAGGGAACCAGTAGAAACCGACCTAGCCACTGAGGTGGTGAGTTTTGCCAACTTACCGGCCAAAGGCCAGGTAAAACTTATAGATCAGGCCAATGCTGAAGAACTGATCGATCTGCTTAGAAATGAAGCTAAAGTAATTTGAACAACCAACAAACAACTTGAAATATGTCAATTTTAATTTATGTAGAAGGTGCCGACGGTGAACTAAAAAAATCTTCGAAAGAAGCTATAGCCTACGCAGCCGAAACAGGAAAAATAACCGGAGATACAGACATTATCGCTGTTGCTATAGGGCAATACCAGTCTGATAGTCTGGCCGAACTTGGCGCCTACGGAGCTGGCAAAGTTATTCATATAGCCCTCGACGATGATGCTGCCCAACAAATAGCTGCAAGTGCCGATGCCCTGGCCTATCTGATGCAATCGCAGCAGGCAAACACACTCATCATGACCAAGTCGGCATTTTGTGATAATGTGGGCGGCAGGGTTGCCGGAATAACAGGCGCCTCCATAGTATCAAGCGTAGTAGCTCTCCCAGAGGTAAGCAATGGTTTTACGGTAAAAAGAGCATTTTTACCGGTAAGGCATATGCAACGGTAGCCATGAAGGGAGAAAAAAAAGTGCTCGTGGTGAAAAAAAACATAATCGATATATCGCTGACAGCGCACAAGGCAGAAGTACAACAAACAGACTATCGCCCAGACCCGGAGGGAAGCATATTTGAAAAAAGCACCGAAAGGCTTACAGCCGAAGGAGACATATTGCTCGATGAAGCAGATATTGTAATCTCCGGGGGACGCGGGCTGAAAGCGCCGGAAAATTGGGACATGATCGAAGCACTTGCACAAGCATTGGGAGCGGCTACGGCGTGTTCGAAACCTGTATCTGACATGGGTTGGCGGCCACATCACGAACATGTAGGCCAGACAGGTGTAAAAGTGAGTCCAAACCTTTATATTGCCGTCGGAATTTCGGGAGCTATACAGCACCTGGCAGGCGTAAATGCCTCAAAAGTTTTGGTAGCCATCAATAATGACCCCGAAGCACCGTTTTTTAAAGCAGCAGATTATGGCATAGTCGGCGACGCATTCGATATTGTGCCCAGGCTAACTGCAAAGGTAAAATCGTTATAAACTCATTTTTTTACGTGGACAAAATAAAATTAGAAATACTCGGACTATCATCTAGTCAATCGCAAGCGGGTTCTTTTGCCCTGGTTCTGGGTGAAAAGCCCGGCAAAAGAAGATTGCCCATCATCATCGGAATGTTCGAGGCTCAGGCCATTGCCATAGAAATAGAAAAGATCATCCCCAATAGACCCATGACCCATGATCTGTTCAAATCGTTTGCGGCCAGCTTTGATTTCGTCATCAAAGAAATTCTCATTTCGGATCTGAAAGAAGGTGTCTTTTTCGCTAAACTGATTTGTGAAAACGAACATAAAACCATTGAAATAGATTCCAGGCCTTCAGACGCCATCGCCATAGGCCTGCGTTTCAATGCGCCCATCTATACCTATGAAACCATTCTCACTGAAGCCGGTATTGAATTGTCGGAAGAAGAAGACGAACCGGACATACAGCAGGAACAGGAAAAAATAAAACCAAAAAAAGAGAAATCGAGCTCAAGCCCGGACAAGCTGAAAGACCTGAAAATGGAAAAATTGCACGATATGCTCAATAAAGCCATAGAACAAGAAGACTATGAAAAGGCTGCCAAAATTCGTGACGAAATAAACAGGCGGAACTAGTCGATAGTCCATGGGCATTCTAAGGGCGTTTTTTGGGCTTTTGTTTATCGTGAGCGTAGCGTGGGTCTTTTCTAAAGACAAAAAATCCATCAATTGGCGACTAGTGACTGGCGGGCTGCTGCTTCAGGTCACCTTTGGCATTTTAATCACTCAGGTAGCCTTTATACGCATTGGTTTTGAGTATGTCAGCAAATTTTTTGTGTATATTATTGACTTTACCAATGCAGGCACCTCCTTTTTATTTGGTGATTTGCTGAACAATGACAAGTTCGGTTTCATTTTCGCACTCAATGTGTTGCCTACCATTATCTTCTTTTCCACCCTTTCTGCCGGGCTGTACTACCTGGGTATTTTGCAAAAGATCGTCTATGGCTTTGCCTGGGTCATGTCCAAAACCATGAAACTATCCGGGGCAGAAAGCCTCTCTGCGGCAGGCAATATCTTCCTGGGTCAAACGGAGGCTCCACTTCTTGTCAGGCCCTTTATCCCTACCATGACCAGGTCGGAGCTCATGTGCCTGATGACCGGCGGCATGGCCACCATAGCCGGTGGTGTGTTGGCCGGATATGTGGCCTTTCTGGGTGGCAACGACACCGCAGAACAAACCAGGTATGCGACTTTCCTACTTAGTGCCTCCCTCATGAATGCCCCGGCAGCCATCGTTATGGCCAAGGTATTGATTCCCGAAAATCACTATGAAAAGCTTGATCCTAAACTGGAAATAAGCGAAGAAAAAACCGGTGTAAACCTGATTGACGCACTGGCCCGGGGCGCTTCCGATGGTCTCAGGTTGGCACTCAATGTGGGGGCCATGCTGCTGGCTTTTATCGCCCTAATCGCCGCCTTCAACTTTGTTTTGAGAGACCTGATCGGAGACCTGACTGGGCTAAATCAGTTTGTGATCAATTCGACAGATGGCGTCTTCGATGGCTTTTCGCTACAATATCTCCTGGGAAATATTTTTAGACTTTTTGCCTTTATGATGGGGGTGGATTGGGCAGAAGCATTGCAGGTGGGCAGTTTGCTGGGACAAAAAACGGTAATCAACGAGTTTGTCGCCTATCTCGACCTGGCCACAATGAAATCGGCCGGGGTGCTAAACAATAAATCACTTGTGATCGCCACCTTTTCGCTGTGCGGTTTTTCTAATTTTAGTTCCATCGCCATACAAATAGGCGGCATAGGCGGCATGGCGCCCAGCCGGCAGGGAGACATCTCAAAACTCGGTTTGCGGGCCTTGTTGGCTGCATCCCTGGCTACCATGCTCACCGGCACCATTGCCGGAGCTTTATTGGGGTAATAGCGCCAGGGACAAAGCAAATATTCTTAGCCAAGATACAATCTGCCCTGCCAGGTATTGCGTTCGGCCAGGCGTTTGTCAATCCTGGCTACCAACTCAAAATTTTTCAATCCCCACCTGGGTGCAATAAGCAAGTCGCCCGGAGTCTGGCTGGCAAAACGCTCCAGAGTAATATCCGGCCTGAGCAATTCAACAAAATCTACGATAAGTTCGATATAGTCCTCCAAACAGAATAGCACAAATTCACCAGGATTTTTATGAAATTCTTTGGCAAATGTGGTGTGCTTTACGATTTGCAACTGGTGTAACTTGAGTGAATCGATGGGCAGGTGAGCAAGGCGGCCAGCATGCGAAAGCAACTCTTCGCGCGATTCGCCCGGCAATCCCAAAATCAGATGACCCCCGGTATGTATGCCCCTGGCTTTGGTCATGGCAATAGCATCGATAGTTTCCTGATAGGTATGTTGCCGGTTGATGCGCATCAGGGTTGGATCGAGCGTGCTTTCAATGCCAAATTCTACCGAAATAAAATGTGTTTTGGCTATGTTGCCGATCAAATCCAAAATTGATTCATTCAAGCAATCAGGTCTGGTGCCAAGCACCAGACCTATGATTTTTTCATGATCTAGCGCTTCCTGGTAAAGCCGTTTTAAAAGCTGCTCATCTCCATAGGTATTGGAATAAGATTGAAAATAGGCGAGATAGCGCATATCCGGATACTTATTGCTGAAAAAATTCACCCCCTCATTTATTTGTTGCGTCACCGTGTTCTCAGGTTCGCAATATCCGGGTTTAAATGTATTGTTGTTGCAATAAGCACAACCCTTCCGGCTCTTCGACCCATCGCGATTGGGGCAGGTAAAGCCGGCATCGATTGATAATTTTTGTACCCTAAAGCCAAATGTCCGTCTGACAAAAGACGGGTAATCATTGTATCTCCGCTCATGACCCCAGGGATATATTTTGTGTTCTGAATGAAGGATGCTCATATGTCCAGGTCGATATCAAACGCTGTTTTGAAGATTTCTTTGGCTATTTCCTTTCTGGCTTTGGGGTCTGCATCGCTATTGATGTCTATATTATTCACAAAGATGTACGCTTTTCCATCGATTTCGATATAGCCAATATACCAGCCTATGTGCTGACCCTGAGTTGCCCAACCAGATTTGGCTCTGAATATATACCGATCCGTTTTGTCTTCTATCAGAATATCTTTTACCTGGCCTATGGTATGACGACTGAATGGAAGTTTTTCCAGCACCAGCTTTTTCAAAAATTCCACTTGTTGTCTGGGAGTAATGCGCAAATCGCCCACCAACCAAAAATCATCTATATTTTTACCTGTTTGCGTGTTTCCATATCCCACAGCATCTACCCACTTGTGCATTTGCCCCTCTCCTATTCTTCTGGCCAATTCCTGATAAAACCATACGACAGAGTATTGCATGGCAGATCGCATGGTATGGTCGCGGTTCCACTCCTGGACAAAACGCTGCTCTCCATCCCATTCGATCGATTCATCGGCGTTTTGTACAGCGCCGGTTTCCAGGGCGATCAGAGAGTTGAGTATTTTAAAAGTAGATGCCGGCAAAAAGGGCTGCTCAGCCCGCTGTGCATTATAAACTACGGTGGTGTCATTGGCCAAATCACATAAAATGAAACATCCCTCCACTTGGTGCCTTTCAAAAGACGAAGTGATGGCGGCACGCAATGAATCGCTTAATATGGTTGATTTTTCCGAGAAATCAGAAGCATTTTTGTGGGGGCTACAAAGGCTGACAGCAAACAAGATGCTGGAAAAAAAAGCATATTTCAAAAGCATACTAAAAAAGGAAAGTGAACAACAAAATTCCTGATTTACAAAACGATCATCAAGCTTTGCGGCAAATCATTTCAATGTCACCGTCCATTTGCCAATAGTTTTGGAAAGTCCAAAGATGGAGAAAGCAAAAAAAGCGCAAGTCATCAACTCTGATCACCTGCGCTTCTTCAATTATTCCAATTTTCTTATAATTTCAAAGTTAGTATTAATAATTGTATTGACAATTATTTAATTATAATTAAACAAAAAAACACGCTTTGCAGCAGAGAATCATTTCACAATGAAAATGAACGTATGTTACATAACCGCACTAAATCCAGGAGCCCCTACTGCCCTACCCTTCTGGTGAATGTTACACTGCTGTTGCACTCATTTTTGAAAAGGAGGCTGCACCTTTTGCAAATAGTGATCAGAGGGTAGCAGTATGCCACCGCTTTTAGCATAGTAATCCTTATCCAGCACAAAAATGCCAGCATCAGTTTTGGCCCAGGGGGCATTTGGATAAGGATGGTAGCTCCTCATCTGGTCCCAATTTTATAATTCTGATGTCCATTGGTCTCCATTAATCCCATTCCGCCCAGTCCCGGAAATGCGGCCAATCTGGATGCCACTATTTTATTCCATTCCACCAGAATAGGGTTCACGGTGAGATCGGCACAGAAGCACGGAACATTTTTTTCATAGGCAGCCTGGGCGATTTTCATGGTCATGCTCATGGTCTTAGCGATAGGTTTTAGCGCTATGGCCTTGTAGCCCATTTCTATTCGTTTGAGTGCATCGTGGTCGGTATGAGCACTTTCATCGGCAGCCAGTCGCACATCGATATCGTGCACGTCGATTTCCATTTCTTCCGCAAATGGTTCCTCGATCACGGCGATTTGGTCAAATGCTCCAATTTTTTTGGCATGATCAAGTAGCTTTAGCAGTGTCTCTTTGTCTTCGTACCGTCCGTTGGCATCAAAATAATATGGCAATTTGCCACTTTGAGTGTGTTCCGTTCGCTTGTCTCCGATAGCCCGATGGATGTCACTAAGCCTTTGCATGTCTTTTTCCAGCATTTCGCGCTGCGTACCGGGCTGGCCAATTTTAATTTTCATAAAAAAATAGCCCTGATCTACCGCCTGGGTAATTTCCGATATGGGAATATTGTATGCCATCAAAGGTATGCTGGCTACCTTATCGTGCTTGTGCGAAAGCGATGGCACATAGGCCTCGGGGATGAGCTGGTCAAAATTGCTAAAGCCATTTTCGTTGGCATACATCATCCAGGCGGCATTGTCTAATCCGACCATTGCATTCAGGGCAAAAGTCATCCGCAATTCCGGATTGTTTGTCACCTGCTTTGCATAGGCATAGACTTCGTCAAGTATATCGTCCTGCAAATCGATGGGGGTGGAAAATTTGCACCCTTTCACCATCTGCATCGCCCGCTCAGTGATGCTGTACATGAGGGCGTTTCCTGCTGCTTCGGAATGATTGTCAAATACGCGGGCATCTGACCACAGTACATTTTGCGTACACAGCCCCAATCCGCTATGGCCCTGGGTAGAGCGCATCAGCGATATCGTTTGCCAAATTTCAGACATATATCCTCCTTTGAACCCAAAAGGCCTGACCAGAGGTTCTCGCTCGAAGTTGCTGTTCACCTCAGCAATGGAAATGGGTTTTGGTGTATTATCTATATGTCCAAATGTCTCAAAATGACCTGCGACTGTCAATCCGCTTGCGGCCAAAGTGGCTGTTTTCATAAAATGCCTTCTGCTATGTTTGTATTTAAAAATGTTCATATCCTGTTCAAATATTTTTTGCTTAGCTCTACATCTTTTTTCAATCTTTCGATAGCTATATCCATTTTTTTGTTTTTTGGCAAGCCTTCCTCCTCTTTCTTTATCAATTCATATTCTGAATGATTTGAAACTGGCCCCGGTATTTCAAGTGCTTTGAACAGCTCAAAATATCGGTCAAAATCTACCATGCCTTCACCCATTTGGCAATTGTGATGAGTCCATTTGCCATTGAGATCCTTTTCCCAATAAAAATCCTTCACCACAGTGGTTTTCACATACTCCTTGATCTGCCTCAGGTCGTTTTCCCACGAACGTGCTCCTTCGTACACCGCGTGCCGGATATCGAACTGGCAGCCTATATGCACAGGATCAAGCCCCTGCAGCGCTGCGGCGAGATCCCAAAGAGAAGCCCCAAATCTGGTTCCTGCATGGTTTTGATATCCTCCCCAAATCCGGTAATTGGCATTTTTTTCTTCCAGCTTTTTCAGTTGCTCACGAAAGCTGCTCACATTTTTTTCGATAGACATGCCATGGTCATAATCGAAGTACCCCATCCGGTAGTACATTACGCCATTGTCAGCCAGGGCTTTGAGCAAATCATCTATTCCTTCTCCGCCAGCATCAGATATATTGGTAACGGCCATGGGTACGGCGAGCCCATGCTTTTGCAATGTAGCAACCGCAGTGGGCAGTTGCTGACCCGCTTTGGCCGGATCAATGTGGCCACCGGGTCGTATGGTGAGGTCGGCACCGTCAAACCCTGCGCTTTTCAAGACTATGGCCAGGTCTTCGATGCCGAGCCATTGCAGGTGCTTGGTAAAATAGCAAAGCGGATGTCGGGGCAAGGTGACATTCGCCAACTTACCAAAAATACTTGTAGAGACTAGAGGCAAAAATGCCCCGGTCAGAGCGATATGCTTCAAAAAGTGGCGTCTGTTTTCCATATCATATTTTCCATGGTTGACGATAGTCGTACTGCAGCAGTTCATTAGCCGCACTGCTGTTGAGGAATCGTTCATTTACCGCATCCCATTGCAAGCGTTCTTTGGTAGCCAGGGCGATATTGGCCAGGTGGGCGAATGAAGTGGAACGGTGGCCGTCTTCGAGTGTGCACAGGGGAACTTTCCTGCTTTTAACACAATCAAGGAAATTTCGGATCAAATTGCCGGTGCTGTTGCCGCTGCTGCCATCGCTGAGCATTTTATCATCGGCATCATAAGCTTCTGCCTCCATTAGCTGCTCCCAATTCTGAAATTGCCCGCTGCTGGTTGGCGCAATGCGATAGCCGCTTTCACTGGCCAGCAGGGTACCTTTGGCGCCCCGCAGTTCTACCTCGCCCCAGGGAAATAGCCCCCCGCTGCTTGCTTCATAAATGGAAAAAGACACTACTGCTCCGGAGGCAAATTCATATGTAACCTGCGCTGTATCTGGAATATCGCCATCGTGGTCGAGCACATATTGGCCACCATGCGCGCTAATGGCCATTGGTGCCGTTTCACCCATCATCCACCTTATCACATCCATATAGTGCACCCCCCAGTTGCCCATTTGCGACGAATAGTCGCTCCACCAGCGAAACATGTAGGGGGCGATGTTGTACTGATGCGGCCTGTAGGCTCTGGGTCCGAGCCACATGTCCCAATCGAAATCTTTGGGAGCCGGCTCAGGTTGAAGCTTGCCTATGCCATTGGGAAACAAATTGCTCACCCTGGCAGCGCGAGCCACAGTTACTTTGCCTATTTTTCCAGACTGGATTTCACCGGACAATTTTTGGTAGGTACGCGAGCCTCGACGATTGAGTCCCACGGCTACCACCTGGCTGCTGGCTGCTTGCGCCTGCACCATTTTTCGCCCTTCACTTATGGTGGCCGTAAGCGGTTTTTCTACATATACATCTTTGCCGGCTTGTATGGCATGTATGGTTTGCAGGGCATGCCAGTGGTCGGGAGTAGCGATGCATACCGCATCAATGTTTTTATCTTCGAGCAGCTTGCGGTAATCTTTGAATTGCTTTGGTGCTTTGGAAAATTTTTCGCCCATTTTAGGGATTTGACCATTGCGGTCGGCCAAATACCGTGGGTTTACCTCATCGCGCCTGCGCGTGGTGTAGGGCTCATAAACGTCGCATAGTGCTACCACTTCACAATCGTCGTTTTGCATAAATAAGTTGAGCAACTGCGAACCCCGGTTGCCTACCCCGATAAATCCCATTCGCACTTTATCGACCGGAGCTTTTTTACCAAGGGTAAATGGTGAGGCCACTAATTTTCCTCCAATGGTCATTGCGGCGGCGGTGGTCGCTGATGCAGTTATAAATTTTCTCCTTGTGGTTTTCATATCTTATTGGGTGTATGTTTAAAAAAAAATTCGTGGTTTAAGTATTTATATATAATCGTCGTAATCCCGGTCTGCTACTGCAGGGACGGATATCGTTCGCCGCCTGGCTTTTAGCATCTATGCTTCAGAGCGCAATAAGTGTTTTAAAATCAAAAGCGTTGCGACCAACTATAAAACTGAATTGAATTACTTTCGGCCGTGCATTATTGCTGCTGGTAATAGCGCACATAGTCCACGAGCATTTGCTGCGGAAATATATGTTCGTCAATACCATGTTTACCGCCCCAGGCACCTCCTACGGCAATATTCAAAATCAGATAATGTGGTTGGTCAAATGGCCAGGTATCATTGCCTGTCTGCTCATTCTTAAAAGTGAAATACTTTTGGCCATCTACAAAAAAATCCATGTGGTCTTCAAACCATTCTACGGCATAAATATGAAAATCTTCAGATGGTGATTCGACATAAATCCCTGATCCTTTGTTGGTTCCGATAGCGTGATTGTACGCTTGGGTGTGGATGTTGGCATGGATGGTATCCGGGTCGTAGCCCACATTTTCCATAATGTCGATCTCGCCTCGTGCCGGCCACCCCTTATCTCTGTTGGTGCCAAGCATCCAGATAGCAGGCCACATGCCCACCCCGCCGGGTAGTTTGGCGCGTACTTCAATGCGACCATAGAGAAACTCCATTTTTCCCTGGGTGATCAGACTGGCCGAGGTATGTTCGGCGCCATTATAATCTTCGTCTCTGGCTTCTATTACCAGGGCACCATTTTCAACGCGTGCGTTCTCCTTGCGTTCACGTGTATAGTACTGGCTTTCCTTGTTTCTGATTTTGCCTTCTTCGTAGGCCCACTTGGTGGCATCTGGCAGGCCGTTATACTCAAACTCATCTGACCAAGTGAGTATCCAGGTTTGGGCATTTAACCGGGTGCTGACAACAAAAAATGCAGCAATGAGAAGTATATATGTTTTCATGGGTAATGTTTGCTTATCAAAGTAAAATTATACTTTATAAAACAATACCAGGAAAAAACTTAAAGTAATTTTAAATAAACGACAGGTACTCAAATGACCACCGCCAGGTCTCTGAGCTGATCGGAAATTGTCAATCCCCTTTTAGCTGCCTGAGCTTCATTGAGCTCGAATTTCAGCTTACCTTCGTATTCCACAAAATTGATGATAGCACCCAGGGCGCCATATCCCAGCCTGGCCGAGACGATGAGGATCGGTTTCTTTTTGGTTTGCTTTACGATGTCGGTAATTTTTATTTTGCACTCTTGCGAAATATAAAGCATTTGGCATTCCGAAACGGCAGTGGCACATTCGTAATATCTGACTTCGATCAACATGCCCGATATCTTACTTTTTTCCATGGCCAACTGCTGAAAACTGTAAAAATCATTAGCACTGCCCATCACCCCTATCACAAATTTGTGTTGATCGGCCTTTTCAGGCCAGGTGATATGTTGACTCAATTTGTAAATGATTTCCCCTTGATGTTTGGCCTTCTGAGCCAGCACCGACAAACTACCATAGAACAGTAGTGCCGAAATGATAAAAATACTCCTGAAGCTTCTCATTGCAAAAAATTCAAATTAGTCCCTACTAAACATTCTGATATTCGAGAACCTAATTTAACCCCTGATGAGCTATATTCTAAATGGCGGAAATCCCGGAGAGGTAAGTTTTGTGCGGGCTGTTTTTGTAAAAGAACTCATATGGAGTATTATGGAAAGTAATGTACCTGGCAGGCCAATTGTATAATATCGATCAGATAAAATACGACTAAAAATGAGCGGCTTTTTACCTTCGATCAACTAAGGATATGCATAGACCAATGTCAATCCTTAAAGTATTACTTCAAACAATCAATGACCTCATTTTTAGCTGAAGAATAAGGTAATCTAACGAATACCGGTCATATGCTAAGCTTTATTTACATGTACAGAATAATCTGAGGATTGAATAATAAAAATGAATGGCTCTGGAAAGAAACGAATTGAAACTTTAAAAAAAGGGTGGATCTTGCGACCCACCCTTGTATTCAGATTTAGACAATCACTAAAATGAAAGGTTGATACCTGCCAGGTACAGCCCTCCAATCTCGTCTGCAAAACCAAATTCCTGACCAGGGGAATTGAAGGCATTGCGTGCATTGATGAACACACTGTTGTTTTTGTAGATTGAGTAACTTGCCTTTACATTTACCACCGCTTTGCCAGGCACTTCTGCCTCACCATTAGCCTCATTGTACGCTGCATAGTCATGTCGGTAGGTATGCGCTCCTATGTAGTACAGTCTCCGGCAAAAAGGTTGAATTTATCAACAGGCCTAAAGTTGCCGGTAATGCCCCCAAATACCGAAGGAGTTTGTTTGTGGACCACATCCATACGTTCTATTTGTGGTAACTCCAATATTCCGTTGGCAGGATCAATGATCACGGGAGTTATTTCCTTATCATAGTTTTGGAGCTTGGTCTGCTGTATGGTAGCGTATGCTTTTAGCTGCACCTTAGATGATGGAGCCAGGTTGAGGCTAAAGGTGGTGCCGGTTTGTCTGGCTTTCAAATCGAGGTTGTCGTATGCATAAATCAGATGCAAGCCGAAGTTATCCACACCCAAAAAGGTAGGCTCAAAACTGGTAAGGTTGCTCGTTTCAGTATGGAAAATTTCCACATCCAGCGTCAGCAATTTATTGAGCACGCCCCTGTATCCCACTTCTATCATAGTCATAACCGGGAGCTCCAGGTTTTCTGAGCCCAAATACTGAATGAAAGGCCTGGTGATGCCATCTCCATAACTGTAGTTGGCATATGAGTCGATGACAAACGATCCCCTGTTGGCCTTGCTATAGACCGCACGCACCATGTGGCTTTCAGTAAAATTGTACGTGGAGATAAACTGGTAAGAAAGATAATCACTTTCTGGCGTATTGTAGTGGTCGTTTCTGATCGCGGCGATCAACCTAAGTTTTTCAAAAGGTTTATAGTCTGCCCTCAGGAAGTAACCAATATTAGATAATGTCTGCTCAGCATTGAGATAGCCTCTGGATTCCCCGCCACCATAGCTAAGATCGGAATAAACCGCCTGTTGGTAGTTGATTCCAGGACGTAAGGTGATTTTGCCAAGGTTCAAATCGTATTCCAGGTTGGCGGTATTGATGTCGCTATCGAATTTGGATGTCTGGCTGCCCGTACCGGCCAGGATATTATAATAACTGGTATTGTGACTAATCTGGGCACTGAAACCATAAATATCGCCTTTCACATCCACGTATTTGGAAGTAGTTGACCTATTACTCATAGGAGACATATTGGTTTCCATAAAAACCGACTGCGCCAGACTCTCCTGCACACCCGACGACATGCTCAGGTTTACATTGTCATTGGGCTGATAGCTGATAAAAGCATTTGCACCTTTCCGCTCTTTAGATTTGGATGGGTTAGGGAAGTTATTGCCAACCAAACCGGTGGTGTAATCTGGTATTTGATCGCCTGTTTTATAATCACCATGGTAGAAACTATAGTAAGTTTCTTGTCCGCGATCTCTGTTTTCGAGGTTGCCGCTCACCCGTATTTTCAGCTTGTCGTCCATCAGGCTGCTTCCAAGGGACAAATCCAGTATGTTCGTACCCATTGTTCCTAATTGTGCATTTCCATTTGCCGAAATTGACTTGTCCGCTGCTGTCTTGGTGATAATGTTGATTGCACCCGTTACAGCGTTGGGTCCATATAGTGCCGTTGATGGTCCTCGCACCACTTCTATGCGTTCTACGTCACCCAGACCAATAGGTAGAGACTCCCATAGGGTGCCTCCGTTGATGTAATTGTACACCGGCCTCCCATCGATCATTACCAGACTCATGGTATTTTCAGAATAAAAGACATAGTTTCCCGGAGGCAAATTGTCATTGCCCCTGATGTGCACATCGTAGTTGCCGTTAGTTTCTTCCCTGATCACCATGCCAGGCACCAGTCGCAATGCTTCCTCTATAGTAGTGGCTCCGGAGGCCATGATTTCGTCTTTGGTCACCACCGTTGACGAAAGGGGAGATTTGAAAGAACTTTCAGATTTTTTGGAAGCTGAAACTATTTCGATATTCATCAATTCTTCCAGGCTAAGGTCAAACAAATCCTCTTCTATATCCTGAGCCATGGTTATTTGCCCCACAGCAAGGCATACTGCAAATAATACTATTATTCGTTTCATTATGGTTCTTATTTTTAGATTGTCTTCTATTATTGTTTATACTAAAATTGCCAGGCTCGATAATGAGCTAGCCACTTTCAATCCTCTATTCTCAACATTTTGCTGGTTCAATTCGAATTTGATTTTACCATCAACCTCCACAAAATTGATCGCGGCACCCCGTTTGGCCAGTCCCGGCTTGTCGGTCACCAACAAGATGGCCTGCCCCTTTGTCCGAGCCTGAATCTCGTCTATCTTGGCGCTTTCTTCTTGCGAAACGTACAGGATGTGACAACCTGAAATCTGAGAAATGGCAGCGAAATGTTTGATTTCTATGCTCATTCCATTTACTTGTTTCGACGAAGCCATATCCGTTAGCTCCTTTTCGATCTTAGAATTGCCCAATACACCAATCACAAAATTGCCGGAACTCTGGGCATCCGGCCACTTCACATATTTACTGAAGTTGTAAATAAGAATACTGTGATACTTTTCTTTCTGCGCCCACGCTACTTGTATCGACACCATGGTCAATAAAAGCATTGCCAACACCACTTTTGCTTTTTTCATTTTTAAATTGTCTAAATTTTCAGTTAACATTTGATTAATTACTAACCGGAGCAAAGGTACCTGCTTAAGGCATTCTCACAAAATCAACAGTTTTACATGTGCTTATATGTAAGCCACTTATGAGTGCAGAAGTGAATATATATACTGCTATGCATAACATTTATTGCCAAATTTTTCTTCTATCTTTTAGCAGAATTAATATTTTAAACTGACTAATTTTTTCTTGCCTTTTAGATGAATGCATTATTTCGCCCGACCAGTCAACCATAAAATACTGTGATGTGTGCAGAGGCATGTGATAAAGAATTGATGACCTGAGCATTAGTTTCCTTTTTCATTTAAAAAATTACACGAAAGTGTATTTTTATGTTTGTCAAACAATTACGGTCTGGATAAGGTACGCCGTGTGGTAAAGCTAACCCTCTGGATCTCATCAATCATACTGCCGATTGTCAAATCACATTGGTCGGGGATCATTCACCTCATGATCGTCTGACCTCAAAGCACGCATTCACCAGCCTGTAAATACCAATGGATGGAATCTTACTTTTTTTAATTCTGACTCAGCGCCAACGGGCTTTGGTTCATTGTCTTTTTTTTGCCATAGCAAACGCGCCATGCACAAGACAAAATAGTTAGATACCAATAGCTTATATTCAAGTGCGTAGGGTTACTTATAATGCGCAATATGAATATACCAATAATTAATGTAATTTTTACGACTATGAAAAAAGCCATCCTCTTCCTCTCGTTGATTTTTGCAGGCTTATACTTAAGTGCTGAAGACAAAGATTGCCCCCCAAATAAAGAAAATTGGAATTCTGAAAAAGATGCGATTGCGGCTATAGAAACTGCGGTTTTCGAACACAAGGAGACTGCGGACATTGGCTCAGAAAGCTGGATAAACACCATAGCCTACTATTCTTGCGATATGGAATATGGCTACCTGATCGTGAAATGCGACAAAAAAAGTTATATACACCACAATGTACCCGTTGGAGTCTGGACTGCACTGAAAGAGGCCAAAAGCAAGGGCGGATATTACAATTTCTACATCAAAAATAAATTTAAACTACAAGGAAAGGCGCAAAGAGATGCCGCTTAGCGAGCATTCGGCAAGCTTCAATTTTTTTTATCACAACTAAATAAAATTGGGTGGGCATAGCAAGGTATATATCTGCCTTAGTTTAGCCTAGACCCATACCCTGTTCAGGCAGAAGCCATCATGGTGCTGCGAAATACAAAAAACATAGAGATTCTGCTATTTCATTTCTAATAGCTGCAACTGCAATTTTGGCCACAATGGCTCCAGGCAATGATTTGTCCCTGGTTTATGGCACCCCGCCATGCACCCGCTATGCTGAATCCGATAGTGTGCAAAACCTTATAAAAACCAATACTGACTATGAAAACTTGTCATGTGGCCGTACAGCAGCAGTGAATACAAATGAATATAATCACCATTCGCTGAATAGGCGCGATTTTTTATTACTTTTAAATGATTTTGATCATGTAATCAAAATCGGCAAGAAGCTAACTTGCGCCGTTTTTAAAAAAAATGAAGCCAGACACCTCACACACATTTTTTTAATGCATAACCTATTATTAAACTAAGCACTACTTAAAAAAAAGTATCATGTCTTTAAAACAATTTATACAAGAACTGCGCGAATCGCAAGGAACTG